>CAZQKI010000177.1:0-9319 GCA_964592855.1 uncultured Lentisphaerales bacterium | reverse complement strand
CGGGCGCCGATGACTCCGGCGACGCGTAGCTTGTTCAAATGCTGCGAGACCGCCCCCTGGTGGCCGCCGATGCCCTCGATGATCTCGCCCACGGACCGCTCGCCCTGCAGGTCGAGGTACTCCACAATGCGCAGGCGCTGCGCGTGTCCGAGCAGGCGGATGGTTTCGGCGAACTGTTCGAATACCGCCGGTGGCAATGGTGTCTGCCTCATGTCGAAGTCCTTCAGATGAACAGCGTGTTGCCGCTAGCCCGCGCCATCTCCACGAACCCGGCGACGCCGGCGACTTCATCGACCGCGATGAGCTCCTCGCGCGTGATGCCCATCACGCCCATCGCCATGTCGCAGGCGATGAACCTCACACCCAGCGCACGCGCCTGCTGCAGCAGCTCGGGCAGCGACGGAACGTGCTGGCCGGCCATCACCTGCTTCATCATCGCCGTCCCCATGCCCGCCATGTGCATCTTCGAGAGGGCCAACTTCCCCGCCCCCTTGGGCAGCATCATCCCGAACATCCGCGAGATCAGGTTCTTCTTCACCGGCGGTGCCGGATTCCGGCGCAGGACCGTCAGCCCCCAGAAAGTGAAGAAGATCCCCACCTTCATGCCGGAGGCCGCCATGCCGCAGGCGATGATCAGCGCCGCCAGCGCCTTGTCGAGGTCGTTGCTGAAAAGGACGATCGCCGCCGAGTGTCCTCCGCCGCCCGGCAGGGCCGCCTGCGCCGCCGCGGCCGCGCTGCCGCACTTGCGGATCACCGCCTCGAGGTGCCCGGGCTTCATCTCCCGGCTCACCAGTTCGTTCCCGCTCGCGGCGATCCAGCTGGCGAGATCGGCCGCGAAAGAGAGCGGCGCGAGGAGCGTGACGGCCTCGCCGGCCTTCATCGCGTCCATCTTCAGCTTGATCTGCACCACCGGTCCCGGGCACGCCATCGCGCGGACATCGAGGACGGCGGCCGCGGTCGCGCCGGACGGGGCCGCGGCCGTCACGCCGGCGGGCGCGGCGCAGGCGGGCGCGGCGCAGGTTTTCGCGGCGGGCGAAATCGGCTGGGGATGGACCTGCTTCCAGGTGACCACGCCGCCGGAGAGGTTGCGCACGTTGTAGCCGTGCTGCCGCAGAATCCGCTCGGCGATGTAGCCGCGCAATCCGACCTGGCAGATCGCGACGACTTCGCGCCGCGGATCGAGTTCGCCCAGCCGCTTGCGGAACTGGCTCATCGGAATGTTGACCGAGCCGGGGACGACGCCCAGGGCGAGTTCGGCCTCTTCCCGCACGTCGAGCAGCAGCGCATCGGCGGGGAGGGCGTCGGCATGCACGATGCGCGAATCGCCGTCGAGGACGTTCGACGCCACCATGCCGGCGAAGTTGACCGGATCCTTGGCGGAGTTGTAGGGGGGCGCATAGGCCAGATCCAGTTCGGCAAGATCCTGGACGGAGAGGCCGCCCCGCATCGCCACGGCGATCGTGTCGATCCGCTTGTCGACGCCCTTGTGGCCGACGATCTGCGCACCGAGGATTCGGCCGTCGGGCGCAAAGAGCAGCTTGATGTGCATCTGCGCCCCGCCGGGGTAGTACGAGGCGTTGGAGGCGGGATGGGTGTAGATCTTTTCGTACGGCAGCTTCAACTGCTTCAGGCGGCGCTCCGTCAGCCCGACGCCCGCCGCCGTGATGCAGCCGAGCTTCAGGACGGCGGAACCGTAGCTTCCCCCGTACCGCGAGACGCGCCCCGCGATGTTCTCCGCCACGATGCGCGCCTGCCGGTTGGCGGGGCCCGCCAGCGGTATGGCGGTCTTGCCGCCTGAAACGGGATCGACCACCTCGACGGCATCGCCGGCGGCGAAGATGTCGGGGTCGGAGGTGCGGAGATGATCGTCGACGACGATGTGCCCGCGCGGCCCGAGGGCGAGCCCCGCCGCCTGCGCCAGCTCCGAGTTGGGCTTGACGCCGACGCTCATGATCACCAGGTCGGCCGGCAGCCGGGAACCGTCGTCCAGCACGGCCTCCAGTGCCTCGCCGGCCTTTTCGAACGCCACCACCTTGCGCCCGAGCTTCTGGTCGATGCCCGCCGCGGCCAGTTCCTGCGACAGGAAGACCGACATCTCCTTGTCGATCGTCGGCAGCACCTGGTCGCACAGCTCGACGACCGTCACGTCCAGCCCGCGCGCCCGGAGGTTTTCGGCCGTTTCGAGCCCGATGAAGCCGGCGCCGACGACCACGGCCCGCTTCGCGCCGGCGTTGACCCGGGCGAGGATCGCGTCCATGTCGGGGATTGTCCAGAGCCGCAAAATGCGGGGGTCGTCCGAGCCGGGGAGCGGCATCGTCACGGGCGAGGAACCCGTCGCCAGGACAAGCTTGTCGTAGGATTCGGCGTACGTTCCCCCATCCTTCCGCCGGACCGTGACGGTCTTGGCGCCGCGGTTGACCGCCACGGCTTCGCTCTCCGTCCGCACGTCGACGCCGAACCAGGCGGTGAACTTCTCGGACGTCATGACCAGCAGCGACTTGCGTTCCGGTATCACGCCGCCGACGTGGTAGGGCAGTCCGCAGTTCGCGTAGGAGATGAAGGCGCCGCGTTCCAGCAGCACGATCTCCGCCTGTTCGTCCAAGCGGCGCAGTCTTGCCGCCGCGCCCGCTCCGGCGGCCACGCCGCCAATAATCACGATCTTCATGGTGCTTGTCCTCGCCTGTTTTCCGCCGCCCGATGCGGGCTGGATTAAGCATCAATATATCATGATATTATTATATGTCAAGCCGATGAACATCGCGACAATTCGAACCAATTCGAACCAGAATCTCTTTCCCTGGTTGACAGTCAACTTTTCATGGTCAACCTTCGTATTCATGGCTGTCAGTGTTAGATCGCATGGCCTTCCAGATCAAGATTACGATTACGATTACGATTATGAAGCTCAGGCATCATCGGAACTGCCATGCGCCCGGCGGGATGGTCTGGCTCCTTTATCGCTTGCGCCGCCGCCGCTCCTGTGTCATCTTCTTCCCGTCGCCAAGGTAAAAGGAAAGAGACCATGCGTAGGGCGGAAGAAATGAAAACAGAGGTACATGTGCTCATCCTGCTGTTGATCTTTGCGTTCCAGTCAGCGCCGACCCTGGCCACGGAGCCCTGGCCGGCCGAGTCGAACGCATCGGCGGTCAAGCTGACGTTGATCGACACCGGTCTGAACACCGTGAACTGGAGCGGAGCGGCCTGGAATCCCGAGACCCGGACGCTTTGGCTCGCCTGCAACAGCGGCTACTTCTGGGCGCTGGTCGAGGATGGCGCCAACAGCTTCAGGGTCGCCACCAACGCCGCGGGAACGAAAGCCAAGTGGTCGCCCGGGGGTGATCTGGAAAGCATCTGCCAGGCCGATTACGCGCAGCCGATCGTCTACCTGATGGACGAAGACAACTCGATTCGGGAATTCAATGTGTCGCAGTACGGCGTGGTGGCGCAAACCCGGTCCTGGAATATCTCGGCCCAATGTCCCGAGGTCGGCGGGGCCGGCCCCGAGGGTCTGACCTTTGTTCCGGACGATTGGCTCCAGCGTCAGGGATTCCGGCGGGCCAACGGGAGTCTTTACACCAGCACCAACGGCATGGGCGGCTTGATGTTCGTGGGGCACCAAAGCGGCGGCTACGTCCATGTGTTCGATCTCAACCGGGTCAACAACGGCTATGGCTACGTCGGCCGCTTCAAGACCGGCCGGAGCGAGACGGCCGGGATGGAGTTCGACCGCACAACCGGAAAACTGTACGTCTGGCACAACACCGGCAACAACTACCTGGAGGTCACGGAATTGGGCTCGACGGTGGAGGGTGCGGACCGGCGTTTACGCCAGCTTGTCGAATACGCCGGACCCCGCGCCGGGAACCTGGAGGGATTCGCCCTCATCCCCACGCCGGAGACAAGCAACGGGTGCTTCCTCACGGATGACGACAACGCCGGCGGCGAAGCCATCATGTGGTACCGCCAGTTCCAGCCCACCGAAGATAGTGATGGCGATTCCCTGCCCGACGGATGGGAACTCTGGAACTTTGGAACTACGACGCAGACCGTCGGCGCGGTCGATTCGGACCTCGACGGAATGACCAATGCCCAGGAATACATCGCCGACACCGACCCCGTAAACAACGCGAGTTTCTTTCCAGCGCTGACCATCGGGCATTCGCCCACCGGCATTGTCCTGGGAATCGACCCGACTTCCACCGAACGCCTTTACCACATCGACCGCAAGACGAACCTTCTGGAAGAGGCGTGGACACCGGAAACCAACGCCCCCGGAAACAGCGGCGCGTGGACGCACGACGTGCCCGTGAATGACGGCACCCGCATGTTCTACCGCAGCCGGGTGACGCTGCCATGAAGGACTCGCCCGACAACCCGGACTCGTCCTCGGATCGGTTTTCTACAACAGGAGATGAAACAAAATGACGCCACGTGATATTGTCCTTGACCAGATTCACCATATCGAGACCCCGACGGTGCCCTACACCCTGGGGTTCGAGCCCGAGGTGGGTGCGCGGCTGGACGCGCACTTTGGCGGAGACGCCTGGCGCAAAAAACTGGTCCCCTACATGGCCCAGTGCGGCGGCGTCCGCAAAGCCGCCACCGTGAAGCTCGATGAGGCTCACCATCGCGATGCGTTCGGTTCTGTCTGGCGGACCGACATCCTCCCCTCCTCCGTCGTGGAACCGGGCCTGAAGGCCCCGACCTTCGCGGGGTACGCCTTTCCGCAGGCCGACCTGTTCCTGGATCCGGCCGTGAAGTCCGAGACGCGGAAACGCATTGCGGCGGCCTCCGATTCCTTCACCATCGTCTCCCCCGGCATGTGCCTGTGGGACAGTTGGTACGTGCGGGGTTTCGAGGAGACGCTGATGGACTGCGCGGCCGAGGAGGCGTTCTACGCCGACCTGCTCGATCAGTTCACCGACCTGACCCTGGCCCTGGTGAAGGCCTGCGCCGACCTGCCGGCCGACGCGATCATGATGGGGGACGATTGGGGACATCAGCGGGGCATCCTGCTCGGGCCCGAACGGTGGCGGCAGTTCTTCAAGCCGCGCTATGCGCGAATCTTCCAGGCGATCCATGATCAGGGCAAGCTGGCAATCATGCACTGCTGCGGCAGCGCGGCAGCCATCATGGGCGACATCGTCGAGATCGGCCTGGACGTCATCGAGAGCGTTCAACCCGAGGCGGCGGACATGAATCCCTACGGACTGAAGCAGAAGTGGGGCGACAAGCTCGCATTCTGGGGCGGGCTCGGAAGCCAGTCCACGATACCCTTTGGCACGCCCGACGAGGTCCGGCACGAAATCCGGCACCTGCGGAGCGCGATGAGCCGGGGCGGCGGGTACATCCTGGCTCCGGCCAAGCCGCTCCGGCCGGAGACCCCCACCGCGAACGCGGTGGCCATCGTCGAGGAATTCATTGCCAACCCGCCCCTCGCGAGCATCCGGGAATGACCTGGCGAAGGATCAGACCGAACGCAATCATGACCAACAATTTCCGCCAGGCGGCCTTGGGGCTGTTCCTCCTGGCGCTGACGGCCCAGGGGCAAAGTTCCTTCATCGTGGACGGCGAAGAGCTGCTGCGACAGCCCCCCTCCCCCGTTTCGCGCGCCCCGCTGCAGATGGCCGCCCTGCCGGGCGAGCGGATGCAGGGGGCGGACATCCCGAGCTGTGTCGGCGGCACTTGGCGGCACGGCGGGGCATCGACGGCCCCCGTTCTGGCGGCGGCGCCGCTTGACGCGCAGGGGGTGATCGACCTGCAAACCCTCCGCGGCGCCCTGCAAGCGCTGAACCAATACGTAAAAACGGAATCCGCCGACCGCGTCTACGAAGATGTTCCCATCGTCCGCGGACCCAACGGCCTGTACCGTGACAACATCGTCAAACGGTCGCAGCGCGATGTCGACGCCGTCCGGGAGCGCGCCACGCAGAGCGCCGCGCATGTGCTGGAGAAGTTCATGCGCTCCCCCGGCCGGACGGTCATAGCCGCCCGCGGCAACGGGCGTTTCGTCTCGCCCCGGCTGCCGCCCGGAACCTATGTGCTCTGCGGCACCGTCCGCTTCCGCGACAGCGCGAAGCGCGTCGGCGCAACGCTTGATCTGGCCGTCTGGTGGACGCCCTTCACGGTGACCACCAACGAGCAGATGCGCTATGCGCTGGAAGAAACGAACGCGATCGGGTGGGACGTCATCTTCCGCTAGCAATCCGGCGGCTAATCCGCCGCAGCCTCTTCCTGGACGATTTTCGCCTTGCTGCGAAGTTCGTCGACATGCCGCGAGAGCGCTTCGCCCCGCCGCGCATGGCGCAGGAAGTCGCGGACATTCTCATGGGCCTCGTCGAAGTCGGCGGGCTTCGCATCCTCGTGGTCAGTCTTGTAGATGACATGGAAACCGAACTGCGTTTCGATGACGTCGCTCAGCTCGCCCTTCGCCATGGCAAAGGCAGCGTGGTCGAAGGCCTGCACCATCATGCCTCGCGCGAACCAGCCCAGGCTGCCGCCCTCCTTGCCGCTCGGGCATTCGCTATGTTCGGCCGCCTCGTCGGAGAAGCTGGCGCCGGCCTGCACGCGCGTGCGGATCGCGTCGAGCTTGCTTCGGGCCGCCTCGCGGGCCGCTTCGGTCGCGTCGGCCGGCTTGATCAGAATGTGCTGGGCCAGCACCCGCTCGGGGCGGGTGTATTCATCCAGGTGGGCGTCGAAGTGGGCGCGGATTTCCGCGGCGGTCGGGTCCGGGGAATCGGAGACGACCCGCTCGACGAGCTGGTCGACGCGGCGTCCCCGGCGGATCTGGTCGCGCAGTCCCGCCTCGTTCAGGTGCTGCTTCTTGAGCAGGGCGTCGAACTTCTCGCGCCCGCCGACGCGCTTCACCATCTCCTCCAGCCGCTTGTCGACATCCTCATCGGGCACCTGGATGTCCAGTCGGGCCGCCTCGTCGATCAGCAGCTTCGCGCCAATGGCCTGCTCGACCGCCCGCGCCTTCAGGGCGGGCAGCTGGGCGCGCACCTGCTCCTCGGGCATGTGCTGCGAGTAGAACTGCAGCAGGCGGGAGAGTTCGAATGTGATGGCCTCTTCCGAGATGAGCTGGCCGTTGACGGTGATCCGCGGGGGTTTATCTGACATGGGGGGTACTTTACCGACGAATTCCGGGGGAATCAAGCGAAGAGTCGCGTCCGCACCCCGCGATCTGGCAGGCCCAGCTTGCGGCCGCCAGCAGCAGCAAGATGCCGGCGACCCGGCGCCACGTTTTCGCCGAGGCCCGCACGACGGGGATGCGCCGCGTCATGAGCAGCGAGATCCCGGCGGCTAGCGCGTAGAGCCCCGCGCCGAGGAGCAACACCGTCACCAGCGGATGAAAGCCGAGGGCGGCGGCAAGCTCGCCCCGCACCAGGGCCAGCGCCGCCCGGGTGGCCCCGCAGGTCGGACAGGGAATCCCCGTCAGCCTCCTGAGCGGGCAGATGCCGATGCCGGCGACGTGGCTGGCGAGGCTCAAGGACCCCAGAAACAGAATGACCGCCAGAAAATCCGTCCACGGACGCTTCGGTTCGAATTTGACCATCGCGAAATGCATAGGTTGCGCACCAAACCGCCAGGGCTGGAGCGACCCCCACATGATACTGATCTATCAGCGATAGGCCAATAACCGTTAACTCGACCGTCACCCAGGCCTGAAGGCCTTTGCTAGCTTCCGGCTGAAGTCGAATGGCGCGTATTTAGGCCCATTTCCATGACGATGGGTTGTCAGATCGCCTGGTGTGTGGGTGTGTGAGTGCGTGGGTGTGTGAGTAAAAGAACGGTGATTGCTCACGCTTCCCACATACTCACATACCCACATACTCGCATACATCGTCTGGCAATACCTATCGCTGATTTTGTTCCAAACTACGTTAAGTACGTGCCATTCAGGCAGGGGCTTCAGCCCCGGTTTCAGGACTTCATGCGCCATTCTGCTCGGCGCCATGCACACCGCCTCGTACACCTACTCGTACACACGAATCTCCTGAGATGGGGCAAGAAGGGAGTGTACGAGTAGGTGTACGAGTATGGAGTGGCGGTTTCAACGGGAGGGGGACGCGGTAATTCGAGGGTGGCTCCCTCGTCCTCGATGCGATATTTCGAGAACGAGGACGAGGACGATGCGGCAAGTCTCCCTCTCGATCCAACTGGCCTGGCGCAACCGGGCCAGCGGCTGGACTGAACCCTGAACCCTGTTTCCTGAACCCTCGGGGCGAGGCAAGTTGCTTGTGTCGCGGCAAGTTGCTTGTTGGCAGATCGGGCTTGTTCCGATATGCTTTCGCTTGGCATGAAAACCGTGACAGACCATTTCCCCAGATCGACAGGCCCGTGATGCAGGTGTCGAAATGAACAAGGAAATACTGGATGATCTCGTCCGCCAGGGCCATGCGGGGTCCAAGGAGGCGCAGTACAATCTCGGCGTGATCTACACCGACGGCCAGGGGGTGGAGAAGGACGAAGCCAAGGCGGCGGCGTGGTACCGCAAGGCCGCGGAGCAGGGCTTCGCGCTGGCGCAGTACAGTCTCGGCGTGTTGTATGCCGACGGCCGGGGGGTGGCCAGGGACGAGGCCCAGGCCGTGACGTGGTACCAGAAGGCCGCGGAACAGGGCCATGCCATGGCCCAGTGCAGTCTCGGCTTCATGTATATCCACGGCCGGGGGGTCGCGACGGACAAGGCCAAGGCCGTGGCGTGGCTCTTCAAGGCGGCGGATCAAGGCTGTGCGGAGGCGCAGTACAATTTCGGACTGATGCACACCGACGGCCTGGGGGTCGCCCGAAACGAAGCCAAGGCCGTCGAGTGGTACCGCAAAGCCGCGGAGCAGGAGTACGCCAAGGCGCAGTGCAACCTCGGCATGATGTACGCCGAGGGGCGGGGGGTGCCTCGCGACGAGGCCAAGGCGGCGGAGTGGTTCTACAAGGCGGCGGAGCAGGGCTCCGCGGACGCCCAGTTCAACTTCGGCGCGATGTACGCGCATGGCCAGGGGGTGCCTCAGGACGATGTCAAGGCCGTGAAGTGGTTCCGCAAGGCCGCGGACCAGGGCGATGTGATGGCGCAGTGCAAACTCGGCACGATGTATGCCAACGGACGGGGAGTGCCCCGCGACGAAGTCCTGGCCGTGGCGTGGTACCGCAAAGCCGCGGACCAGGGCGATGCGATGGCGCAGTGCAGCCTCGGCGTGATGCATGCCGGCGGACGAGGGGTGCTCCGGGACGAGGTCAAGGCCGTGGCGTGGTACCGCAAGGCCGCGGATCAGGGCTACGCCATGGCCCAGTATGCCCTCGGCGCGATGGTGGCCGACGGCCGGGG
>CAZQKI010000176.1:6541-9326 GCA_964592855.1 uncultured Lentisphaerales bacterium | reverse complement strand
GGTCATGTTCAGGCGAAAATTCCAGTAGATTCCATCGACGGTAGATTCCATGTTGCGGAAAGCATCTTGTGCCGTCCCTGATGTTTACTCTATCATACGCACAAGGCCGGTCGGGTGGTTGGCCGCGAATGGATTCTTCATGGTTAGCATCGTCATACCGACATTGAACTCGGGCAGGACCCTGGCGGCGTGCCTGCGCGCGATCACTGCGCAGAATCTGCCGCGTGACCGGTACGAGATCGTCCTGGCCGATGCCGGTTCAACGGATGACACGCGTGATATCGCTCGGGCCTGCGGCGTGGATCAGATCGTGAAAAATCCCCTCCGGACGGGCGAAGCGGGCAAGGCCGCCGGGATCCGGGCGTCCACCGGCGATCTGATCGCTCTGGTGGACAGCGACAACATCCTGCCCGACGCGACCTGGCTGGAAAGGATGATCGCCCCCTTCGCCGACCCGAAGGTCGTCGCGAGCGAACCCATCGCCTACACGGTGCGGAAGGAGGATCCGGCCCTGACGCGCTATTTCGCCCTCCTGGGCATGAACGATCCGCTCTGCCTGTTCACCCGGAACTACGACCGCCTCTGCGCCATCACGGGAACCTGGACGGGGCTGGATGTTCCCTGGCAGGACAAGGGGGACTACCTCGAACTGACCCTGTCGGAGACCGCGCTGCCCACGATCGGCGCGAACGGGTTTGTCTTCCGCCGATCGCTGCTGGATCACGTGACCTGGGAACCCTATTTTTTCGATATCGACGTCATGCACCAGGCGGTCCGGGCCGGGTACGTTTGCGTGGCCAAGGTCAAGACCGGCATCGTCCATCTCTACTGCTCCCGGCTGCGTGATTTCGCGGGCAAGCAGCGGCGCCGGATCCGCGACTTTCTGTTCTTCGCGGCGGAAAAGCAGCGAACCTACCCCTGGGCGCGGCAGCGGCGCAGCGGCATCGTGCTGTTTGCGCTGGCGACCCTCCTCGTGCTGCCGGTGGCGATGCAGGCCGCCATCGGTTTCTGCCGCAAGCCCGACCGGGCCTGGCTGTACCACGTGCCGGTCTGCTGGATCACGCTGTGGATCTACAGCGTGGCGACCCTCCGCAAAGCCTGCGGGCTGAAGCAGGCGCCGGTCCGGCGCGACCGCTGGCAGAAGACAGGCCGTTGACTTGACGGGGGGCGGGCCTTATCATACAACCAACTGGCGGATCCTCGGGTTTGCCGCAATACAGGAGCTCATTATGTCACGCATCTTCAATTTCAGCGCCGGTCCGGCCGTCATGCCGCTCGAAGTCCTGCAGGAGGCCCAGGCTGACCTGGTCGATTACCGCGGCTCGGGCATGTCCGTCATGGAAATGTCCCATCGCGGCAAGGAGTACATGGCGATTCATGCGGAGGCCCAGGCCAACATGCGGGAGTTGCTCGGCCTTTCGGCCGATTATGACGTCCTCTTCATCCAGGGGGGCGCCAGCCTGCAGTTCGCCATGATCCCGATGAATTTCCTCGGACGCGACGCCGTCGCCAACTACGTGAACGCCGGCAGCTGGGGGGCCTCCGCCGTCAAGCAGGCCCGCCTCGTCGGGCAGGTCAATCTCGCCGCCAATTGCGAAAAGGATATCCCTACCCGCATGCCGGAACCGGGCGAGCTCGCCTGGACCCCCGGCGCGGCCTACGCCCACATCACGTCGAATGAAACGATCTCGGGAGCCCAGTGGAAGACGATGCCGGTCACCGACGCCCCGCTGATCGCCGACATGTCCTCGGACATCCTCTCTCGTCCTATTGACGTCAACGCCTTCGCGATGATCTACGCCGGCGCGCAGAAGAACCTGGGGCCGGCGGGCCTGGCGCTGGTCGTGATCCGCAAGGATTTCGCGGAAAAGGGCAACAAGGCCCTCCCGGCGATGCTGCGCTACACGACGCACATGGAGAATGACTCCATGTACAACACGCCGCCCTGCTTCAGCATCTACATGCTGACCCTCACCACGCGCTGGCTGAAGCAGTTCGGCCTCGCCAAAATGCATCGGCAGAATGTCGAGAAGGCCGCCATGCTCTACGCGGCGATCGACAACGGTTCCTTCTACCGCGGCACGGCGGCCAAGTCCTTCCGCTCCGACATGAACGTCACCTTCCGCCTGCCGACCGAGGATCTCGAGACGCGGTTCTGCGAAGAGGCCTCCAAGGCCGGCTTGAAGGGGCTCAAGGGGCATCGTTCGGTGGGGGGCATCCGCGCCTCCATCTACAACGCGTTCCCGTGCGAAGGCGTCGATGCGCTGGTCCGTTTCATGAAGGATTTCGAGAAGCGGTGCGGGTGAGCCCGGGGTGAGGGACGTCCGTGCAGAGTCGATGGAAGTGCGCCTGCATGTGGCGCTCGAGACGGTGGACGCCGAGCTTGAGCGCCGCTACGGCGCGCGCTACGACCTCCACCCCGCGCGGCTGCCGCACGGCGCGGCCGCCAGGCGGCAGTATGATGGCCTTTTTGAAGTGACGGCGGGGTTCAGCGCGGGCTTCGGATCGGAATACGGACCGGGCTATTCGCTCGCGCTGAGGGTGATTACGCTTGAAGACGTGCCGCCGGCGGAGCGCGAGGCCTTTGAAGCAGAGGCGGTCGAGTTGCTGCAACGTCAGTTGCGGACGGTGTTTCCCGAGCGGAAATTGAGGATTGTCCGTGATGTTCACGGATTGAAGATCATCGGCGACCTGAAGTTGGCGTAAGGGCCTTGAATACGATGGTTCTTGTGACAGGACAAGTCATTGGCATCCTGCCCGGCGACTGGTCGTCGATCGGGTTGGG
>CAZQKI010000176.1:0-6441 GCA_964592855.1 uncultured Lentisphaerales bacterium | reverse complement strand
TGACAGGACAAGTCATTGGCATCCTGCCCGGCGACTGGTCGTCGATCGGGTTGGGCTCCCTTTTTCACGCGGTCATCGCCACGTTCGTCACGCTGCATTCGCTTCGTGAACCGCGTGAACCGCGTTCGACGCTGTTCTGGATCTACCTGGCCTGGGCACTTCCCTTCATCGGCGCAATCATCTATCTCGCGTTTGGCGTCAACCGCATTCCCGTCAAGGGGTGGCAGAAGCAGCACTCGGACCAGACCTTCTGGGAGGCTCGCCGGAACCGTGAATCGGAATCGCAGCCGCTCGCGTACTGGCGCGGGCTTCAGCATGCGCTCACAACCAGTCCGCAGGACCCGTCGGACGTGGAGCTGAATCAGGTGCTGGACCGCCTGCATCCGGGACACCCGCTCCTGGGCGGGAACAGCATCGCCAGCTACACGGACGGCGAGGAGTCCTATCCGGCGATGCTGGCGGCCATTCGCAGCGCCCGCCACCACATTCACCTGCAAAGCTACATCATCGGACGCGATGCCGTGGGGCGCGAGTTCTTCGAACTCCTCGCGCGGCGTGCGCGGGAAGGCGTGCAGGTGCGCGTGCTATACGACGACTTCGGTTCGGCCCAGGCGCGCCTGCTCGGCTTTTTCAGGCGCTACCGCCGCGTGCCGAATCTGCAGATTTTCGGCTTCTCGCAGGTCAATCCCATCAAGCGGCAATTCCAGTTGAATCTGCGCAATCACCGCAAGCTGCTGATTGTCGACGGCCGGCACGGTTTCGTGGGGGGGATGAACATCAGCGCCTCCCACTGTCCGCAGGAGAAGCAAGGGGGGGCCGCCATCCGCGACTACCATTTCGCGGTCCAGGGACCGATCGTGCTCGAGCTTCAGTACACGTTTCTCCGCGATTGGTACTACATGACGGACGAGAATCCCGACACCCTGCTCTCCCAGAAGCACTTTCCGCAGATCGAGGCCCAGGGGCGCGTCGCCATGCGGATCGTCAACGCCGGCCCGACTTCTGAACGCGAAGCCCTGTGCGATGCCAACTTCGCCCTGATTGGCTCGGCCAAGTCGCAGGTTCTTCTGGGAACTCCCTATTTTGTGCCGCCGGACGACATGCGGCGCGCGTTGCGTGTCGCGGCCCTGCGCGGGGTCGATGTCCGCCTGCTGATTCCCTCCCGGACCAACCACCTCTCGACAACCTTCGCGGCGCGTGCCCTCTACGAGGAGATGCTGGTGGCGGGTGTGCGAATTTTTCTCCGCCGTCCCCCCTTCATGCACTGCAAGTTTCTCCTCATCGACGGGCGCAATGCCATGGTGGGGACGGCCAACTTCGACAACCGCAGCCTGAAGCTCAACTACGAGACGAATCTCATCGTCTTCGATACGGCCTTTGCCGACGCCTTCAAGCAGCGGGTGCTTGACGACTACGCCCAGGCCGACGAACTCAGCCTCGCCGCGTGGCGTCGCCGCAGCGCCCGGCAGCAACTCGTCGAGAACTTCTTCAATCTCACCAGCCCGGCGCTGTAGCCGCCGACGCGGGAGTCCCGTCGGACGCGACTAGACGCGGTTGCCCGAGGTGTAGGAGAAGCGCATCGGGGTCTGGTGGCCGAGGGCGGTCGTTCCGGCCTTGACCAGCGAGGCCACCTCGTAGATGCGGCGCAGCGTCTGTTCCCCCTGCTCCAGCCCCCAGTCGTCCGAAAGGATGTGCCCGCAGGGTCCGGCCCAGCCCATGGTGCCGAACTGGCAGGTCTGATCGCCGTTGCCGACAATCAGGCATCCGTTCCGGATGAAGGGGAGCCAGCCGGCGAGAATGGCGGTCTCCGCGCCCCCCGAACGCCGCCCTGCGGTCGCCAGGATCGCGACCGGCTTGTTCGCCAGCTTGAAGTCCTGGTGCCGGAGCAGACGGGTCCGCATGATGAACTTGGAGAAGAGGTCGGAGGGGAGTCCGAAATAGACCGGCGTGGCGATGGCCAGGCCATCGGCCTCGCACATCTTCTGCAGGATCCCCGCCACGTCGTCCTGGACTACGCAGGGAACGAAGGCGCCGGTGTCCTTGCGCTTGCCGCAGACGCTGCAGGCGAGGCAGTGCTCGATGGCGTAATCGCGCAGGTGGAGGATTTCCATCTCGATCTGGCCGTCGAGCTTCTGATTGGCGGTCTCACAGGATTTCTCAAGCAAAGCGCCGCTGTTGCTCCCTTGGCGCGGACTGCAATCGATGCCCAGTATCTTGATTTTCATAGTGCCGATTGATTCCGCGCGATGGCCCAAAGACCGATGAAACGCAGCCCGTCGCCACGAGGCGCCCCCGTGTCCGGCGCCTATTCGATCCCCAGTTTCAACTCCAGGGCGCGGTCGCGCCGCGCGCCCAGCTTGACCGCGCGTCGATAGTAGGCCTCGGCGTCCCGCTTGGATTCGGTGCCGGCATTCATGGCGAGATGCAGCCACGCGAGATTCAAATAGGCGTGCGGATGGCTGGGCGCCAGGGTGATCGCCTTGTCGAGGGTGAGCATGGCGTCGAAATACCGTCCCTCCTGGCAATAGGCTCCCGACAACGCAAGCAGCAGCGGCAGATCCTCGTTTTGTCCCCGGAGGTCTTCGAGCGTCACAAGGGCTTCATCACTGCGCCCCTGCCGCGTCCGGGCGATCCCGAGCATCAGTCGCGCCGAACGGTTGCCGGGATCCTCGCGTAGCACCTGGACCAGAATCCGGGTGGCGTCGGCCAGTTGATCGTCCTCGAGCATCAGGCGTGCCTCCTGGAGGTCGGCAGCCACCAGCTTGGGGTCGACGGGGGGGCGGGCGGGCTCGTCGGGAAGCGACTTGATGGCGTCGTCAGCAACTGGCGCCGCGGCCGCCTGACGGCCGGCCACGGTCCTGGTGACCGGTTCGCCGTCCAACGCCTTGCGGGCGGCGAGCTCGCCATCCGTCCCCTGGCGCGCATGCCGAGTGATGATTGTGTCGGAAGGGGCCAAAGCCCCGCGGGACGGCTGTGGGATACGCAGGGCCTGGGGCTTGGCCGGCTGCCGCGGCGGGAGCTGTGCGGAGTCATCCACGGAAAAGGCGCCCGAGAACGCACCGGCTTTTTGCGCGCCCTGCTGCATGGCCGCGCCGGTGTTGCCGGCAAGCTGTTGGTCGACGCTGGCCAGCTGCCCCTTGCAGTAGTTCACGCGGTAGCTGGGCAGCCCGTCATGCAGATCCGGTGCGGTGCGGTTCAATTCCTCATAGTCCGACAATGCGCTGGCGTAGAACTCCCGGGCCTCTGCGGGATCGCCGCGCTCATAAGCGGCATCGGCGCTACTCAGCAAGCGGTCGGCACGCTTCAACTGACTTGCGGCCCGGTTTTTCGCGGTCGGAAAGAGCGTGAAAGCCTGTGCCGTGGTGCCGCCCAGAAGCACGAGCGCAAGTCCCAGTCGGAACAGACGCGCTATTTGAACCGTTATCATGGCGCAAACTCTATCACGGCCCCGCCGAATCCGCAATCGTCGATTCAGACGGGGCGCGCCCCTATCGCAGGATGAGGAGCGTCGGGAATTGCAGGCGACGCAGCGTGATCGAGTCGAATGATCCGGCGAGGAGTTCGGAGTCCGCGACGCCTAACGAGAGTCCCACGTAAACGGTTGGCACGGACGAACCGATCGAACTGATGTTATCGGTCGTCCAGGTCACGCCATTCGCGGAGTACGCCGCCGTGGTCTGATAGCCTCCGGCCGTCCGCAACCGGGTCAGTCGCAGAAACATGGGGATCAAGCGACCGGTCTTGATCGCGGTTTCCGTGAAGGCGCCCGCCACGGACAGGTCGTTCTTGGACATGACAATCGTCCGGTGGGAGCCGTTATCGTTGTCATGCACAAGGCCGTAGGCAAAACCCTGGTTCCCCGCCAGCGAGCTGCGGATCGCCACCCCCATGCGTTCGTCCCAAGTCCCGCCGTAGCGCGAACGGTGGTCGTAAGAGGCGACGCGTGCCGTCAATTCGAAGGCGCCTGTCACTTTCTGGAAGATGAACTGATGCTGCTGGATGCCCTGCTGGCCGGCGGCATAGATCCAGAACCGCCCCGGGACGCCGCCATCCGCGCCGGCGTATCCCGGCAGGGTCGTCGTGTCGATGTCACGGAAGATCCAGGCACCCGGATTGCCAAGGGCGACGGGACGCAAGCAGCGCGGCGATACGCCCTGACGCGCCAGGCCGATTGCCGGGGACGCCCACTCCAGAGCCGCCTCCGCGCTGCCCGCGGTGTTGTAGAATTCCGCCCGCAGCTGCAGCCACCCCGTCGCGTCCGGGGCCGTGATCGTTCCGGAGATCCACTCGCCGGGCTGGGACTCGTTCCACTTGTTGATGACGCATCTGTAGTTGATCCAAAGCCGGAAGCCGCCACGCACCTTGGCGTAAAACGTGTAGGTCGAACCCCCGCTCAGAATGATGTTGCCGTTCCAGACGACCTTGGCATTGCGGTCGCCGACGGCGGGCGCGCCGATCGGTCCGGAGCCCCAGTTGGTGCTGATCGTCGGCACGACCTCCCCGAAGGCCAGCCGCTCGCTGACAGCCTGCGGATCGAAACCTGCATAATACTGCGCGTACAGGCCGGTCGCCGTCGTGCCATAGTTCGACACGGCGCTGACCTCGGATGACTGCGACGCCTCGACAACCGTTCCGGCCGATTCGCCCACGATGCGGTAGAAGTAGGTCACACCGCTCGACGGTGTCGTATCGACGTAGGTCCCGCTCACGATGTTGCTGGCCAGGACGCCATAGGGGCCGCCGGCTGTTTCGGACCGCCAGATCGTGTAGCTCGATTCCTGATTGGGGCGTGTCCATGAAAGGGCGATCAGATAAGGCTGACCCGCAGCCGCCACGCTGGTCACCGGACGGGGCGTCATGGCACCGCTCTGCTGCCGGATCTCGATGGCGCTGATGGTCGGCTGGTCGGTCACCGACAAGAACTGGACGGCCAGTTTGCCATCGACATCCGCCTGAGCGGTGAACGCCTTCACCAGCGCAATGCGCCGTCCACCCGCCTCGGCGAAGACGTCAAGATTGGAGAGCTTGCGGACGCCGTTGACGTCGACGTTGAAATACCGGGAGGCAGCGGCGGTTTTCGCCTCTTCGTTGAAGTGAAGCCGGACCAAATAGGTTGCGCCGGCGACCAGTGATCCGAAGGTGTTGGTCTGCGGCCCCGTGCGGTAGAAGCGGTAGACATCGGCGTTCTCGGCGGGATCCGGCGTCCCCAGCGGGATCGTCGAAGGATAAAGAACATTGCCGTTGCCCGCCGTGCCGCCAACGCGGCTGAACGTGTTGTTCTCGGCGACGAACCGTCCGAAGGCCGCCGATCCGTTGATGTTGATCGCGTAGCAGGGGATGCCGGGAATGACCGTCTGCTCGGCGGAGTCCACTACTCCCCAGGCATTGCTGGCCGCCACCACGTAGTAGTAGGTCGTGCCGTTGGACAGCCCCGTGTCGACATAGGAAACACCGGTGAACGCCGATGCGACCGTCGTGTATGGACCGCCGCTGGCCGTCGCACGTTTGATCGTGAGTGCCAGAGCGTCGAAAGCGGTCGAGAGATCGAGGATAACCTTTCCGTCGCGCGGGTAGGCCTTGACGTCGGGAACCGGGGCATCGTAGGCGATCACCTCGAGCGCGTTGACGAGACCGTTTCCGTCCATCTTGAATCTGATCTGTCCGCTGAGCGAAGGCGTGATGGATTTCTCCGCGATGTACGCCTTGTTGACGGCTTTCGGTGCCGCAACAAAGTTGTTCAAGTTGAACCAGTTCAACCAGCCCGTGTCGTTTGCCGAGGCGTCATTCAGATAAATGTGATTGTTGAAGGTGCCTCGCGTCGTGAGGGCGGCATAGACGATCTCGGCGAAATGCGCCCGCACCTTGTACGAGTGGTTCTTGGCGAACGGCCCGAAGATGTAGGTGGTTGCACTGCTGGTGCGCGCGCTCTGATACACCGCTTCCGGCGCGGGATCGGCCACCGCCGTCAGGTTAATCGACGCCGTGGTGCTGAACGGCGATCCGCCGGCAAAGCCCGTGTCGGCCGCGAAGGCTCCGACCGCCGGACCGCCGCAGTTGATGGCGCGCAGCCGCGTGGCGACCCAGCGGCCCGACACCTCGGGCGAAACCACATCGCCACCCGGCGTGGTGGCCGTCACGACATAGTAGTTGGTGCTGCCGCTGGCCCGGCCGGTGTGGGTATAGGTCGTTGTGGCCAGTCCCGACGCCACTGTGGCATACGGGCCGCCGGACACCTGGGCGTGGTCCACCTTGTAGGCCGTCGCACCACTTTCCGCGGTCCACGAAAGAGCGATCTGGCCGCTGCCGGCCGTGGTCGTCACGGTGAGCGCGGCGGCCTGAAAGGTCCATGCGCATCCAATTGCCAGCGCCATCCCCGCGCGTGCCATTCGTTTAAGTTGGTTCATGATCGTTGCCTTTGCTACTCGTTGATTTCGCCGGGAT
>CAZQKI010000175.1:2833-9357 GCA_964592855.1 uncultured Lentisphaerales bacterium | reverse complement strand
GGTTTGCATTCGGCGCGGTTTTTTCGTACATTTTACCCATGTCCGATATTCCTCCCAGACAACCCGTCAGCGGAACCTCCTCCGCGCGGGTGGAATCCGCCTACGGCCTGCCGCCGCTTCCCCACGCGGACCGGCCGCCGGATATCGATGCCACAGGGGCGTTGGTCTCGATTCACAATGCCGCGACGCAGTCGGGCTCCGACAGCTTTCCCGTGCTGAAGGCCTTTCAGGAGTATCTGGAGTCGGAGCGCCGCAGTGCACGCCGCCGCGTGGTTCTGATTTCGGGCCTTTTTGCGGGGATCATCGTCATCGTGGTGGCCATCTTCCTGACGGCCGGGATCCTGCTGTTCGACTACATGAAGGATATCCAGGACAACCTCTGGCGGAAGCTGGAGGGCCAGCCGGCGCGGCCGTCTCCCGCCGCTGTCGCTTCGGCGCCCGCGCCTGCCGCCGCCGCCAAGGTCGGCGCCTGGGATGCGGAGATGAAGAAACTGGGCGAGGCGATGGCCGAGCTGAAGCGCGACAATGAAAAGCTGCGCGAGAAGCTCGCGGCCCCGTCCCCGGCGTCCGCCCCGTCCCCGGCGTCCGCCCCGGTCGCGGTACGCCCTCCGGCTGCCGCGCCGAAGCCGGCGGGGCTGCCGGCCAGCCCCGTCGCCGCCCGGCCCGCGCCCGCTCCGGCCGCGGTAGTCTCCGCGCCCAGGCCCTCCTCGCTGGAGGTGCCGGCGGGCGTTGTGCTGCCGCCGCCCCCCGAGGGCTATGGCGAGGGCGGCGTCTACCTGCAACCCGAGGGGAAGGGCGCGCCGATCCCGTGGCGCGTCTTCGTGCCTACCCGGTAGGCCGGCCCCGTCCGCACCACCGGACGATCTCCCGGGCGACTTCGCTTTTGGGCATGAGCGGAAGCGGGGAGCAGGTTCCGTCGGCGCCGAGGAGGGTGACGCGGTTGGTGTCGACCGCAAACCCGGAATCGCTGCGCGAGACATCGTTGGCCACGATGAGGTCCAGCCCCTTGGCCGCAAGCTTGCGCCGCGCCTCGGGGAGGGGATCGCCCGTTTCGGCGGCAAAGCCCACGAAAAGCCGCGTCCCCTTGAGCGGGGCGATGGTTTTCAGGATGTCCGGATTGGCTTCCAGCTCGATCACCGGGTTCATCGTCTCCTTCTTGAGCTTGACGCCGGACAGCTGCCGGGGACGCCAATCGGCGACGGCGGCGGTCATCACCAGGACATCGGCTTCGGCCAGGTGGGCTTGCACGGCCGCGAGCATGTCGCGCGCGCTCACGACGTCGACGCGGGCGACCGCCGCAGGCGTGGCCAGGGCGACGGGGCCCGCGACGAGCGTGACCGCGTGTCCCGCCTCGGCGGCGGCGGCGGCGATGGCGAACCCCATCTTGCCCGTCGAGCGGTTGCTCAGGAAGCGGACGGGGTCGAGGTGTTCGCGCGTGGGACCGGCGGTGACCAGGAATCGCATGTCCTAGGCTCCCACGATGCTCGACATCTTGAAGATCGGCAGGTACATCGAGATGACGATGCCGCCGATCAGGACGCCCATGAAGGCCATCAGAATGGGTTCCAGCATGGAGGTGAGCGTGGCGAGCATGGTCTCCACCTCGTCGTCGTAAGTCTGCGCGATGTTGTCCAGCATCTCGTCGAGTTTGCCTGAACGCTCGCCGGCCGCCACCATGCGGACGACCAGGAGCGGGATGCCCTCCTTCTTGTCCAGGCCGGAAGAGAGGGTTTCGCCTTGTTCGACCGTGCTGCGGGCTTCCAGAATGGCCTTGCCGATGACGAGGTTGCCGCAGGCCTTGGCGACGATCCGGAGGGCATCCAGGATGGGGACGCCGCTGTGGATCATCTGCGAGAAGATGCTGGCGAACCGGGCCATGGCGACGCGCTGGTTGAGGGAGCCGAAGACGGGCAGCCGCAGCTTGAGCCGGTCGAAGTGCATCGCGCCCTTTTCCGTTTGAACCCAGCGCTTGAAGCCGAAGCGGAGCGCGACCGCCAGTCCGAGGACCAGCCACCACTTGCTCCTCAGGAAGTCGCTCACATCCATCAGGATCTGCGTGGGGGCGGGCAAGGCATGTCCGAAATCCGAGAACATGCTGCCGAAGATCGGCAGGACGAAGACAATCATGGCGCCGGCGATGCCGAGCGCCATGCACAGCACGATGGTGGGGTAGGC
Source organism: uncultured Lentisphaerales bacterium (assembly GCA_964592855.1). GTDB lineage: Bacteria > Verrucomicrobiota > Kiritimatiellia > RFP12 > JAAYLN01 > JAAYLN01. The sequence continues at coordinate 7,182 of CAZQKI010000175.1, read as the reverse complement.
CAGGGCCGATTTGACTTTGCGCCGCAGTTTGGCGGAAGATTCGATCAGTTTGCTCAGGCGTGCCATGGATTCGGCGAACTGGCCGCTGTGTTCGCCGGACCGGACAATGTTGATGTAGAGGTCGTCGAAGATCTGCGGGAAGCGCGCGAGACCGTCCGAGAAGGAACCGCCGCCCTCGACGGTTTCACGAATGCTGGTCACGACGAATTTGAAATGCGGATTGGCCACCTGCTCTTCAATGGTGGAGAGTGAAACAACCAGCGACATGCCGGCGCGGAGCATGGAGGCCAGCTGGCGGGAAAAGGGAACCAGTTCGGTGTTGACGATGCGCTTGATGCCCGTTGCATGGGCTGCTGCTTGTGTTTTGACGGGAGGAGCCATGGTCTGTTTCCTTTATCATTCGCCGCCGGTGACTTCGAGCGCGGCCTGGATGGAGGTCGCGCCCGCGCGGACTTTGCGCAACCCCACTTCCTTCAGGGCGATCATGCCGTCGGCCATGGCCATTTCACGGATGACGCTTGAATTCTCCCCGCGCATGATGGCATCCCGGACCTTGTCGGTGACGGTCAGAACCTCCATGAGGGCGCCCCGCCCCTTGTAGCCGAGGTCGTTGCATTTGGGGCAGCCTTTCGCCGCGTAGACGGTGGCGCCGTCGAAGAAGTCCGCCGGGATGTGATTGGCCGCGAAGATGTCGGGATCGATGGTCGTGGGAACGCGGCAGAAGGGGCAGAGCTTGCGGAAGAGGCGCTGCGCCTGGGCCAGGATGACGGACGAGGCGAGCAGGAAGGGCGGCACGCCCATGTCGACCATGCGCGCAATGGCCCCGGCGGCGTCGTTGGTGTGCAGGGTGCTGAGCACCAGATGGCCGGTCAAGGCGGCCTTGACGGCGATGTCGGCCGTTTCGCTGTCGCGGATTTCGCCGACGAGGATGACGTCGGGGTCCTGGCGCAGGACGGAGCGGAGCACCGAGGCGAAGGTCAACCCGACCTGGGTGTTCACATGCACCTGGTTGATGCCCGCGAGCTGGTATTCCACGGGATCTTCGGCGGTGACGATGTTGACGTCGGGACGGTTGAGATCCTGCAGGCAGGAGTAGAGGGTGGTCGTCTTGCCGCTGCCCGTCGGCCCCGTGACCAGGATGATGCCGTGCGGCTGCGCAATGGCGAAATCCAGCGCCTTCTCGGCGAAGCCGTCGAGTCCGAGCGCTTTCAGACTCGGGGCGAGGTTCGACTTGTCGAGCATGCGCATGACGATCTTCTCGCCGAAGACGGTCGGCAGGATGCTCACGCGGACATCCACCTCCTTGCCGATGGCGCGCACTTTCAGGCGTCCGTCCTGCGGCATGCGGCGCTCTGCGATGTCGAGATCGGCCATGATCTTGATGCGGGAGACGAGGGCGTTGTGGTAGCTCTTGGGCGGGCTGGGGCGTTCGACGAGGGCGCCGTCGATGCGGTAGCGGAGCCGCGAGGATTTCTCCATCGCCTCGAGATGGATGTCGCTGGCGCGGGTGCGCAGCGCCTCGATGAGCATGGCGTTGACCATGCGGATGACCGGGGCGCCCTCGGCGCTTTCCAGGGTTTTTTCGATGCTCTCTTCCGGCGCTTCTTTTTCGCTGCCGAATTCAACTTCGGTGTCCGAGTCGCGCAGAATGTCCGAGATCTGGATGTCCGGCGCCTTGTCCGCTGCGGTCACCTTCGCCAAAATGTCCCGGACCTCCTGTTCGGCGGCGACGACCGGCATGATGACCAGCCCGCTTTTGCCGCTCAGCTCATCGATGGATTGGATGTTGAAGGGGTCGCTCAGCGCGACGGTCAGGGCCTGTCCGATCCGGGCGATGGGCAGCGCCTGGTGCCGCGACCACTGTTCGTGGGGAATCAGGTCGAACAGATTGGGGTTGAGCGTGAAGTGGGCGAGGGGAAGCGGCGGAATGTTCATGTACTCCGCGATGGCCAGCGCCATGTTCTCGGGAGCGACCACCTTCCGCTTGACCAGCGTGCGTTCGATGCGCTCGCCCGGCATGAGGGCTTTTTCGCTATCGGCCAGCGCCTCGGCCGTCAACGCGCCCCGGCGCACCAGGGCATCTGTCAGCCGTTCATTGCTGCCGCTTGCACGCGTGTTCATGCCTGGCCTTCCCTTCGTCGTGTAACAACCCCGCGATGCAGCCAGGCGGCGAGCAAGCAACATTGCTTCGGCGGGCGAACCTTGTTAATCTGGGCGTGGTGCATCGGGGTCAAATCCGGTTGCTATCGGGCCGGGAGTAAATGAAATGGACGAAAAAAAGGTAACACAGCCGGAGGATGGTCGTCAAATCGAAGAGGCCATCGCGCTGTTCGAAGGGATCCTCCAGAGTTCCCCGGAAGACCGGATTGCGCTGGAGGCCCTGTCGCTGGCGTACGAGCAAACGGGGAATCTGCCGCTGGCCCGTGCCACGCTGCTGCGGCTGGCGCGCGTGATCATCAGCAAGCAGGCGCATGACTCGGCGCCGGCGGTGATCCTGCGGCTCAAACCGCTCATCGAAACCGATTTCGACGCACTCGAGGCCCTGCGCAGCCTCGAGGCCTTCTTGGCAGCCAGGGGGAATGGTCCCGGCGGCGGCGCGGCCCCGGCCGCACCCGCGGTGGCGCCTCCCCCCGTTTTGCGGTCCGGCGTGGCCCTGCGTCGCCAGGTGTTGCGCCGCGAGATGGAGCTGGCCTGGAAGCTTCTGGAGGCCAAGGAGCTGAAGGAGGATGAGTATGCCGCGATCGTGGAGGACCTCTCCCGCCTCGTTGCCGATGAGCGCCACTCGACCATCTCGCTGTTGCACGCCTTGATGGATCGCGCCTTTCCGGGGATGGACCGCGTCTTGCACTACCTGGCCAAGACGAGCCAGGTTCCCTTTCTCGCCTTGGAGAGCTTCGAGGTGCAGCAGGTCGACCTGGGCGAATTGCCGCTGGAATACCTGCTGCGCCTCGGCGCGCTGCCCTTTGCGCAGATGGGCGCCGACCGGATCATTGCGCTCCTGAACCCGCTGGATGATGACCTGCAAAGCGAAGTGAGCGCCCACCTCGGCGGAACCTGCCACTTCTTCCTGGTCAGCGCCGAGGCGTTCGACGCCGCCGTCAAGAAACTCAGGCCGCCGGAAGCGGCGAAGTGAGGCGCATCAAATCCCGTCCACAAACCCCTGTAGTTCTTGCTCCTGGTCCAGGATGGATTGGACAAGCGCGAACTGGGTGCGGCAACGGTCGAGATTTTGACCGGGGCGGTGGGTCTTGAAATAGACGTCCCCCTGCAGGTAGTCGGTCAGGAAGCGGACGCCACATTCCAAGGTCATCAAACGCCCGCTGAAGGCCAGGTTGGCACGTTCGGCGCCGACCAGGAAATCGCCGGCGTCCAGGAAGCCCCGCGCCAGCGCCTCGAAGATCTCGCGCCGGCACGTGGCGCTACGGTAGTCGGTGCTGTCTTCGGCGATGTTCAGGGTCGCGGAGCGGACCATGTCGCCGAAATCGTAGAGCGCGGAGCCGGGCATCAGCGTGTCGAGGTCGATGACGCAGAGGCCTTCGCCCGTGGCGTCGTCCAGCAGGACATTGTTGATCTTCGTGTCGTTGTGCGTGGCGCGTTCCGGCATCTCGCCGGACTGCATCATCTTGATCAGGCGTCCGGCATCCGCCTCCTGCGAGCAGGCGAAGTCGATTTCGGCCTGGACGGACCGGGCCCGGCCCTTGACATCCGCACGCCGGGCGGCATGAAACGCCGCGTAGCGCTTGGGGGTGTTGTGGAAGTCGGGGATGGTCTCGTTCAGCCGCTTGCCGGGCATGTCCGCGAGCAGCGCCTGGAAACGGGCGAAGGCGCGCGCCGCCTCGAAGGCCTTCCGGGGCGTGTCGACGAGGTCGCAGGTCGAACATTTCTCAATGAACAGGTAGCAGCGCCAGGCGTGGCCTGCGGCATCGACATGCAGGACGCCGCCACCGGTGGTCGGGACAAGCCGCAGGGCGCGCCGCGAGGCATCGGGGGCCTGGGCGGCACGGAGGCTGGCCTGCGCATGCGTCGTGACGCGCTGCACGTTTTCCATCAATCCGACAGGATCGCGGAAGATGTTCGTGTTGAGACGCTGCAGCGTGTAGTGCAACACCACCCCGGCCTGGTCGAACGCCGCCAGGAAGGTGTCGTTGATATGACCGGTTCCAAAGGGAATCGCCCCGGCAAAGTCGCCCCGGATGTCAAAACCGGAGACGACCGCACGCAAATCCAAAGCAGGCTGCTTTTCCATGTACTTCTCGCCGATGAAGGGTGGCCGGCACGTGTTTTGGGAGCTTTTGGATTATCCCCCGACAAACCATCCGTGCGGAAAACGGCACAGGATAATGACCCGG
>CAZQKI010000175.1:0-2733 GCA_964592855.1 uncultured Lentisphaerales bacterium | reverse complement strand
GATTAAGATTAGGATTGAGATTGAGATTGACGAACAGACGGCGGATCCAACCATCTTCCGCCTTGACACCCGAGCCCTAACCTTGGACACTGTTTGCATTCCCACAATACCGTTTCCGGAGAAAGTCACCATGGCCGAGAAGAAAGTCCCCGCCTCAACCCAGCTTGACGCCGTCCTGGCCCAAATCCGCAAGGAATTCGGCGAAACCGCCATCCTGCGCATGGGCGATGCCGAAGCGAACAAGAACATCCCCGTCATCAGCACAGGGGCCTTCTCCCTCGACCTCGCCCTCGGCGTTGGCGGCCTCCCCCGCGGACGTGTCGTGGAGGTCTACGGACCCGAATCCTCGGGCAAGACCACCCTGGCCCTCCATATCATCGCCAACGCCCAGCGGGATGGCGGACTCGCCGCCTTCGTCGATGCGGAACACGCGATGGACGCCAACTACGCGCGCCGCCTCGGCGTCAAGCTCGACGACCTGCTGGTCTCCCAGCCGAACTCGGGCGAAGAGGCCCTGACCATCACGGAGCAGCTCGTCAAGAGCGGCGCCCTCGATGTCGTCGTCCTCGACTCCGTCGCCGCCCTCGCCCCGCAGGCCGAGATCGACGGCAACATGGGCGATGCCCACGTCGGCCTCCAGGCCCGGCTGATGTCCCAGGCGATGCGCAAGCTCACCAGCTCCATCTCCCAGACCAAGACCCTCTGCCTCTTCACCAACCAGATCCGCGAAAAGATCGGCGTCATGTTCGGCAACCCGGAGACCACCCCCGGCGGACGCGCCCTCAAGTTCTATTCCTCGGTCCGTCTCCATGTGCAGCGCATCGGCGCCATCAAGGACACCGCCGGCGTGGTCGTCGGCAACCGCACCCGCGTGAAGGTCGTCAAAAACAAGGTCGCCGCCCCCTTCACCGAGGCCGAATTCGACATTCTCTACGCACGCGGCATCTCGTGGGAGGGCTCCGTGCTCGACGCCGGCCTCGCCAGCAATGTCGTCACCAAGCGCGGCTCGTGGCTGAACTTCGGCACGGAACAGCTCGGACAGGGCGCCCTCGCCTCGACCGAGTACCTCCGCCAGACCCCCGCCCTCGTCCAGCAGATCATCGACAAGATCAAGGCGACCGTCCCCGCCGCCGCCGCCATCAAGGGCCGCCCCGCCGCGGCCGACGTGGCGGAAGATGCCGAACCCGAGGCCGCCCCCGACGCCTGACGGACGCGAACCCCATGCCGCGCTATCTCCTCAGGCGCCTGCTGGAGTTGATTCCAACGACGGCGGGCGTGCTGCTGCTGACCTTTCTGCTGTTTCACGTGGTCGGCGGGTCGCCCGCCGAAGTCACCCTGGGCCAGCACGCCAACGCCGCCTCGCTCGCCGCCTTCGATGCCCGCTATGGCTACGACAAACCCCTGATCGCCGGCTTCTGGGCGCCCAGCCGGGCCTGGTCTGAAGGGACGCCGCTGCCGGCCGACGGCCGGCTCGTTACCGCCTTCCCCCTGGCGCCGGGACGCTGGCGGCTGACGCTGCGCGATGTCGATTCGCCGATCGCCGCCGGGGTCCGGCTGGTCCGGGTCGACGGTACCGCGACGAACGACCTCCGCAAGCCCTATCGTGCGCGCGCCATGGGCGGCTGGACCGCGACCTGGGAGGTTCCCGGCGGCTGGACCGCGGTGGCGATCGACCTGGCCGGCGGCGGCGGATTCGCGACCGCCGCCGCCGCGCAAATCGCCAGGCGCACCGGCCATTTCTTCGATTCGCAGCTCGTCCACTATCTCGCCGCCCTGGCGCGGGGCGACCTGGGCGACTCCACGGCCTACGGCATGCGCGTCGCCCGGGTGCTGCGGATCGGGGTGGGTCCATCGCTTTCGCTGACCCTCCCCATTCTCATCGGCGGCACGCTGCTGGCCCTGATGCTCGCGATGGTTGCCGCCGTCTGGCGCGAGGCCGCGCCCGACCGGGCCGTTCTCCTCGCGTCGACCCTCCTCATGAGCGTGAACTACGTGGTCTGGGTCCTGGCGGGCCAGTTCCTCCTCGCCTACAAGCTCAACCTCTTTCCCATCTGGGGCTTCGAGCACTGGACCTATCTCCTCCTGCCCATCCTGATCGGCATCATCAGCGGGCTGGGGCGCGACATCCGCTTCTACCGCACCGTGCTGCTCGACGAACTGCACCGCCCCTACGTCCGCACCGCCATCGCCAAGGGCGTCCGTCCGTCACGCGTCCTCTGGCACCACGTCTTCCGCAACAGCCTGATCCCGATCATCACCTACATCAGCCTCTCCGTCCCCTTCCTGTTCACCGGCAGCCTGCTGCTGGAAAGCTTCTTCGGCATCCCCGGACTCGGCGGGGTCAGCCTCAACGCCATCAACTCCTCCGACATGGCGACCGTCCGCGCCATCGTCATCCTCGGCGCGCTGCTCTACCAGCTCGTCAACCTCCTGACCGACCTCTGCTACGTGGGACTCGACCCCCGCGTGCGCCTGGAATAAACCCCTGAAGCCAACCCCGGAATCGTTGTTCGCCAAGCTCTGGCAGGAACGCGCCACGCGCGCCTGCCTGATCGCGCTTGTGCTCTACACCCTGGGCGCGATCTGGGGCGAGTGCGCCTACCGGACCGCCCGGCTTCGCGACCGCACCCCCGCCTACAACCAGGTTCACGAAGAACAGCGCTACCTGCCCCCCGCCTTCATCCGCCCGTTCCTGAAGAAGCCCCGCCCCCCCCCTTTAGCCTTCAGCCTGCA
>CAZQKI010000174.1:0-9368 GCA_964592855.1 uncultured Lentisphaerales bacterium | reverse complement strand
GGAAGAATTCCTGGCGGTGCTCGCGGATGGAGTCCCAGGGCACGGTCACCGTGAATTCGGCGCCCGTGAGTTCGACGACGAGATCAAATTCGATACGCGCCCACTCGGCCATGAACCCGAATACGGCGCGGGAGGGGGAGGTTTGTGCGGCGCGGGTGACCGTCAGATCCTTGACCGTCTCGATGCGCTGGATGGGGCTCCACAGCATGTCCGCTTCGCAGAGGCCGCCAACAAGGCGCAGATCCGTGCTGTGGCTGCGCAGTTCCGTGCGGCAGGCGCCGGCGGCGGCTTCGGGCAGTTGAAAGCTCAATTCGCAGTCCGTGTTGGTCAGCACGATATGGGAGGGAAGCGTACTCATGGGGCATTACTCCGGGTGGGCTTGATCGCCTGGAAGGGCGAGGCCGGCAGGCCGTTGCGACCGGTCAGATTGCCGACGGGATTGTCGGCCCAAGCATAGCGTATGGAAGCGGGTGTGGCTATGGTGTCGTTCTCGATCAGCACGGAATCGCCCGCGATGACCGCTGTCGCCCAGACGAACTTGCCGTCGGCGCCGGCGAGGGCAAAGCCTTTCACGGGGCCGTCGTCGCGGGTCGTCAGCCCCTGCGCGGCGTGGCTGAAGCGGACGCGCACCTGGCGTCCGTCGAAAGTGACGCGTTCGGGCAGGGGCGAGCGGCCGGCGACCGGCTTCGCATAGGTTTGATCCAGTGCCGCGAGGGCCAGGCGCCGGCCAACGTCCCACTTGTTCTTCGGATGAATGTCGTTGGCTTCGCCGAGGTCGATGGCCACGGCCATGCCGGTGTTGGTGACCGCGAGGGTTTCCAGTTGCGACTCCCGCAGGACCGCCCACGCGCTGTTGGCGTTCGGGTCGTCTGAAGGTGCCATGAAATTGGGCAGTTGCACGAAATAGAACGGGAAGTCGCCCTGTTCCCAAAGGCGGCGCCAATCCCCGATCAGTGCCGGCAGGATCTTGCGGTAGGCGAAGGCGGAGGGTTGCCAGGCGTTGGCCTCGCCCTGATACCAGATGGTGCCGCGGATGGTGAACGGCGTCAGCGGGGCTATCATGGCGTTGTAGAGCGAGGCCGGCAGGCGGGGCGAGAGGCTGGTCCAGATGAGCTGCGCGGGAGCGTATTTCCACTCGCCGGCCAGCGCGAGGAACTGCGCCGGGTCGTCGGCCAGGGAGAGTCGCAGCTTTTCCTTCCCACCCATGATGCCGCCCCAACCGATCTTTGTGGATTGGATGGCGATGCTCGCCTGGCCGGCCCGCACCCGCTCGGCGGGAATCTCGTAGGATCGGAGTTGCAGTGTATGCTGGGAGGTGCGGCCGATTTCCTGCCCTTCAAAATACGTGATCTCGAAGTCGTCCACGGTCAGTTCGAGGCGGAGGCGTTTGCCCGCCCAGGCATCCGGGATATCCACCGACCGGCGTGCCCAGATGACGCCGTTGTACTCGATGGGGTACAGCACATAGTCCCAGTAAAGCGGAAGCGTGATGGACTTCCAGGTGTGGTCATCGAAGTCGGGGTTCATCCAGGCGCCGTCATCGACCTTGAGTTCCTTCGGTGCCTGCGCGGCGAGGCGGGAGTCCCGGTCGAAAGCCTCCCAGGCCTGTTGCAGAACGGGCTCCGTCTGCAGCCCGTCCCGGCTGATCCAGGCTTCAGCCGCCGTGCCGCCCCAGGCGCTGAGGATAATGCCGACCGGCACATTCAGGTGCCGATGCAATTCGCGGGCGAAGAAATAGGCGGCAGCCGAAAAATCGCCGACGGTTTTGGGCGAGCAGGTTTGCCAGGCTCCCGCAGCGTCCTCGCGCGGTACGATGTCGGCGTCCCGGGCGACGTTGAATGCCCGGATCTGCGGCCAGTCGGCACTGGCAATTTCGTCCGGACGGTTGACCGCGTTCAGGGCCATTTGCATGTTCGACTGGCCGGCGGCGACCCAGACTTCGCCGACAAGAATATTCGTGACCGTCACGACGTTTGCGCCGGTGACCGTCATCACATGGGGGCCGCCGGCGGCGAGCGGCGCGAGTTGGACCTGCCACCGTCCCTGCGCATCTGTCGTGCCGGCGGCTTGCTGGCCGGCGAGTGCGACCGTGACCTGCTCCCCGGTCGCGGCGGAGCCCCAGATCCGGACCGGCGTGCCCTGTTGGAGGACCATGCCGTGTGCGAGGAGAGACGGCAGGCGAACGTCGGCCTGCGCAGGCCAGGCGGCCCACTGGGCGGTTGCCGTGAGCAGGGCGAGCGTCCACCCGATCCGTCTGGCGGCACCTGCGAGGGTTCCGGATAGGCGCTCATGCGTACACTTTGTCGTACACTTTGTCGTTGACTGTGCCCCCTGCTTCACTTCTCGGGCCCTTTCCTGCTTTCCCACAGCCACCTGATCTCGTCCTGGTTCAGTGGCATATTCAGGAGCATCAGTTCGTCATAGATGAACGTATCCTCGCTGGGGCCGAGTGTGAACAGTCGGAAGCCGCCGGCCTGATCGCCGGCGATCGCGTTCCTCAGGGAGGCTCGCGCGGGTTGGGCGCCGTCGACGGAGAACTCCACGGCGTTGCGGTCCCAGGTGACAACGAACAGGTGCCACTCGCCCGGCTTCCACGGGACCATGCTGCCCGTGACGGCACTGACGGCGTTTCCGACATGGGAGAGATGCGCGTAGAGCGCCTCCCTGTTCACTGGGTCTCCCATGCGGCCGAACATGACCCGATAGCCGCCGGCTGCCGCGTCAAGGATGACCGGCCAGTAGTAAGCGCCGACATGTTTGAGCACAACCGGTTTCAGCCACAGGGCGATGGAGCCGGACGCCCGCAGGACCGCGCTGGTGCAGGGGTACGACACTTGGAAGTCCACGTTGCTGGAGACCAGGCCTTGTCCGAACACACCGGGCTCGAACACGAGGGCCTTGCTCCGCAAAGCCTCGGCCCACCGGGCATTGCCCTGCGGCGCCGGGTTGCCCGCCGTGATCTCCGCCAGCGCGTGACCGTCGAAGCTGAAATACAGCACGATCGACCGGGCGAAACGCTCCAGCGCCGGGTTGTCGCAACCGCGCGGAAGCGGGGAAGGGGACTGGGGCGATAGGACCGATCCGACGGATAGGACCGATAGGAGGAGCGGGCCGACGAAGTTAACGACAAAGTTTACGACAAGGTGGGGTCGGCGTTCACTTTGTCGTAAACTTTGTCGTAAACTTTGTCGTAAACTTTGTCGTAGACTTTGTCGGTCTGTTTTCATTTCCCGTGTGCCATTCTTACCGTCATACTGGCCACCCTGACCAACAGCCCTTTGCCGGTGCCAGCATCTGCGGCGCAGATGATGTGCATCTGGGCACACAGATCGAGTTGGGCGGCCATCTTGACTGTGGATCTGTACGCCACATCCAGAAACCGGCGATGATCGAGTTCGGAGAAGCGGCCGTTGCCTTCGGCCAGCTCCTTCTTGTAGCGCAAGACCGTCTCAGTATCGACAAGTCCCTTAATCCCGGCAATATCGAGACAGGCGGCGCATTCGAGCGTCGAGCCGAGGCTGTAATCGAGCACGTTCCGCTTAGCTTGCGAGAACACAGCGCACGCCTCTGCCAGATTCACCACAACGCTTTCTGCGGCACGTGGCAGATGATCGGCAATTGCATGCCACGACTCCCAGTTCTTGGCGAGCGTGCCCACGCTACCGCAGAACGCCAGGGCGCGCTGGTAGACATGGAGTTGTTCGTAACCGAAAGATGTGGTCATGGTGCGACGAAGTTTACGACAAAGTTTACGACAAAGATAACGACAAAGTGGACGACAAAGTGGGGAAATCGGTCCCTCTCATCTTTCCCCTTCGATCCTTACCAGCGCGAAGTCGTGCTTCTTGAGCACCAACCGCGCCTGCCCGTCGCCGGTCACGTCCAGCGGCAGGCCAGTCTCCACGTTCGTCGCCGTGAGGCCGCGCGCGATGCCGAGCCGCTTGAGATCGGACTTGAGCAGCACCTCGCCGCCGTTGCCGTAGTCGCAGACGAGCACCAGGGCGCTGCCGGGTTTGGTGACGATGAGCTGTACCGCGTCGGCGCGGGAGAGCGTGACGGGGAGGTCTTCCTCCCAGTAGTTCATGACGCTGACGTCCGGTTGGCCGTAGCCGTAGTCGTAGAGCGTCTTCAGATTCGCTTCGGCGCCGGGGAGGACGCCGATGGAGCGGATTTCGTGCACGAGCGCGACACCCGCCATCGTCCGCGCGGCCCAGGCGGTTTTGTTGGTGTCGGGTCCCTTGATGAGCTGCAGCGCGAACGGCACGTTGCCGAACTGCCGTCCGATGCTTTCGGCGCGGATGTAGTCGCGGCTGTAACGGTCCTGGAAGTCGGTGTCGCCGACGCGGTCTTCCCAGGTCAGATGCGAGCCGGCGAAAGAGAGGATCGGCGCGATGGCCGTGTTGGTGATGTGCGGCTGGTTCGCGCGCCCCTTGCGGCCGAGCTCGTGCTGCATGACGGCGGTGCGCCGGATCAGCTCGCGCATGTCGAACAGCCCCGCGGCCGGCTGGACGGTGCCGTCGGGGAGCTCGTAGGCCTCCGTACCGACCAGATCGAAATCGGACTGGAGGAAGATGTCGTCCCAGTAGATGTGGTCGGCGAAGGTCGTGAGCATTTTGTGGTAGTACCACAGGGCGTAGTCGCGGAAGCTGGCGCCGGGATTCAGGTCGTAGGCTACGCCGCCGCCGATCGGCCAGTCGCGGGTCGAGAAGGCATCGCGGTGCCACTCGTCGAGAAACGTCTGGCCTTCGCGGGTGTCGAAGCGAACGCCGCGGGCGTTGGTGTAGAGGAGGACGTCCGTGGGCTTGCCTTTCAGCGTGTGGAAGCCGGAATTGACATGGTTCTTGAAGATCGTGAACTGCTCGTGAGTCTTGACGGTGTACCCTTTAAGCCAGGATTCGATGAACGGCTGGTTGACGACGCCGGTTTCCCGCGTCTTCTTGAATTCATCCCAGATGCTGAGATCCTCATCGCGGGGATAGAGATCCAGGCAGGGCGTCAACGTGCCCCAGTACCAGCACGAGCCCAGAAACGCGATCTTCTTGCCCTCCGGAGGCACCCGTGCGGCCCAGGAGACGGCCCATTGCCGCCAGTTGGCGGGCATGGGTTTGGTGGGCGTGGCTTGGAAGCCGATCATAATGCGCCGCGGCGCATCGATCATCGTCGGCTTGGCGATGAGATTGAGTCGCAGCTCCAGCCCATTGCCGTTGCGCACGAGTTCCTGGCAGGGCACGTTCGTGGCGGTGATCCAGCCGCGGTCGTTTTCGCCGAACACGGCCAGGCCGCGCTCCTCGGCACCCAGCCAGATGTAGGGGACGTAGGAACCGATGATCGAGTTGCGGGCCGCCTTGGTGCCGTCCCAGACGCGGCCATCGCCCGCCGGCGTGGCGCCGGCGTAGTTGAAGCGCAGGCCATCGGTGCAGGCGTGCAGAAGGGGCATGCGCTTGTCGTTGAGGGGAATGATCAGGGTGAGCGCCTCGACCGGCACGGCGGAGGGTTCGAGGGTCAGAATCCACTTCTGCATCCCGTCGTAATCCCATTCCCCGCGCGCCGAGCCTTTCAGTCCGCCGCTGCTCCACGCCGATTCCGTTACAACCCGGGTTGCCCGCTGTTCCACAACCTTGAACCCTGAACCCTGAACCCTGAACCCTGAACCCTGACTCTTCACCTCCAACCGCATCGGGCCGCTGAGCAACTCCTGCCCCAGGCTTTCCACCTGGTCCCAGAGCCCCAGCGTGCCGAGCGTGTGCCGGCGCAGAATGGTGGCCACCGTCCGGCCCTTGACCTCCATGGCCGTGAAGGGCTCGACGAGGGTGTCCGACTTGCCAAGCGTGTTGTTCTCCCAGGGGAAGACGTGCCGGACGAACGGCTGCACAATCGGATCGGTGGCCACGCCGCGGAGGGTGAACACCGCCTCATATTCCCCTTCCGGCAGGGGCGACACATCCCACATCAGACCGGTGCGCCCCAGCGCGAACGGCGGCAGGTTCGTGGCCGCCAGGGATTCGGTCTGGCCCTGCCGGCGCAGGCTCAGTTGCGCCCCCGTTACCTGCTCCCGCTGCTCCAGCCCGGTGATGTCGGCCGTGAAGTGGACCTTGCTGAACGATGGATAGTACGCAAACTGCGTCTGAATCTTGCGGGTGGCGGCCTGGTCCACCGTCCACACTGTGGCTGGCCGGCCGGCCTGCCAGCTGAATTCGCGCAGGTAGTAGACGGCCTTCTCGTCCGGCGAGGTGACGCGGATGGCGGTGGCGACGGCCTCGTTCAGGGCCGGACCGGCCAGTTCCACCGGCGCGGTTTCGCCCGGCTGGAGCGCGAGCGCCTGGACAACGTCGTACGGCGCGCTGTTCTTGGGGCGGCAGGCGAGGGCGACCCGGACGGCGAGCCGGGCAGGGCCGGGGTTGGCCACGGTCAGCTTGATGTGGGCGCCCGGCGTGTCTGCATCGGTCAGTTGCATCACCTGCACGACTGGCGCGGCGGCGTCCCAGGTGACTTGCGGGATGGTCTCCGGCGTCAGATAGGCGCCGCCGAGCGGCGACCATTCGGTCTGGCCCGCCAGCGGGGTTTGGCACCAGTTGCGGCCGATGCGCACGCCCAGGGTCCGGCCGGCTGGCGCGGTGGCGAGGCCGAGATCCGCGAGCGGCAGGGCGAGCTCGAAGTGCCAGCGGTCGCCGATCACCCGGCTGACGGTACGCCAGCGTCCACGCCAGGCCTCGGCACTGCCGCCAACGATGTAGATCGTGTCGTTGATGGCGCCCCGTGCGTTGATATTCGCATGGTACAGCCGGCGCTGCCCCGGCGGCGCATCCGGGAGGGGGTCGAGCACGAGTTCGATGGAATCGTCCAGCCAGGTGCGGGCATCGCGGTCATCCGGCAGCGGCGCGATGTTGGCGAGAAGCTTGCCGCCCGGCGGGGTTTCGCTGACGACGGCGAGGAAGAGGTTCGTCCCGTCGCAACCGACCCAGAAGGCGGCCTCCAGCGGTGCGAGCACCGGCCCCCGGCCAAAGCCTTCCATCCGCGCGGCGCCCACCCATTCGGCCGCATTCACCTGGCCGTCCAACACCGGCGCCGAGATCATGAGCGGAAGCCGGATCTGCGGGACGGGGAGTTCCGACACGGGGGCCGCGCGTCCCGCGAAGCAGGCGCAGACGATGGCGGCGGCAAACAAAGGACTTGTACGCATGGGTCAGCTTCGCACAACCCGCCGCGGCCTGACAAGCCTGCGCTGGTGGTAAACTGTATTTTACCAGTCAGACGCGCAAGGTGGGGGCCGGCATTCCTGCCTGCCTGGAGCCGCGACGGGAGGTGCGTGTGCGGCTCACCCCGCAGGGGGCGGGGCGGCCAGGGTTTCGCCGCGGTCGAATTGCGTCAGCACCGGCATGGCCCTGCGGGGGACGGGCTCCCCGCGGGCGAGGCGGAAGACCCAGCGGCAGACGCGATTGACCAGCACGTCGCGAGGGTAGCGGTAGCAGGTGAGGTGCGGCACGGCATAGTCGAGCACGCTGTCCCAATCGCGGCAGATCAGGGAAACGTCCTGGGGCACGCGGAAGCCGTTCTTGAGCAGCCAGGTCAGGATGGTCATGCTTTCCATGGACCCGTCGGCCAGCAGGCCGGTGGGTCGACGCGGCCTCGCGAACAAGGCGGCGAGCGTGTGCGTCAGGTCCTCGACGCTGCCGCTGAACCGGACAATGGCGCACTGCTCGTGGGTGAGTTCGTGGGCGTTCCGTCCCTCGATGAAGCCCGCCTCCGTCTCGATTTCCCCGGAGCGTTTGCGGTCGCCGCTCAGGAGTACGATGCGGCGGTGACCCCGCGTCGCAAACTGGCCCACGGCATGGCGGGCCGTGGCGCGGTGGTCGAGATCGACGGCCGGCACCTTGACGCCGGGGAAAGGCGAGGCCACCAGCACGGTGGGAAGGCCGCTGTCCGCAAACCACCTTACGATCTCGGCGCTGACGCTGCGCAGCAGCCAGCAGTCGGCGGGGTTCTCGGCGACGAGGCGGGGCATGTGGCGGGCCCAGGCGCCGGACTGGAAACGCGGGTCCGAGACCACGCGGAACTGCAGTCCGTTCGAGAGGAGCCGCCGCTCGATGGCTTCCATCATCAGGGCGTTATCGACGTTGGGGTAGACGGGGTAGGCGGGGGCGAGGAAGTTGACGATCCCGGTGGCGGGGGCGGAGCGGCCCGGGCGGGGGGGGCGCCTGACGATCTGCGTGCGGGCGCCCTGCCGGACGTGCAGCGAACCCTCGCGGCGGAGTTGATCGAGCGCCTGACGCAGGGTCGGACGGCTGACCCCGAAACGGCCGGCCAGCTCGCGCTCGGGCGGAAGGTGGCCTCCAAACTCATCGCGCAGGATCATGGCGCGCAATAGATCGGCCAACTGCCCCCCCAGGGTGGGCCGCTGGCGCAGCAGGATCGAGACGACGGGCGGAAGCTTCTTCATCGGGTCTGATTCAAGCAGGACCGCGTCAAGTGGTCAAGCCATATTTACCAGAATGTCGCGATGGATGTCGTTGCGCGCCGCATGATACCATACATGCACGCACAGAAATTCAAACAGAAGGCGGTTCGACGTGAGAAGCATCCGACAGATGGCGAGTAATCAGTTCCGGCGAGGGATGGCACGGGTGGCATACGGCGGATGGCGTGATGGCGTCGGCCAGCATGCCGTGGGGAATCGCGTGACGTTGCGGGCATTGCGGGTGATGGGGCTGTTGGCGGGGGTGCTCCTGCTGGCGGTCTTACCCGGCCGGTCACACGCGGGCACCAGCTACTGGAACCGGTTTGACGCTCCCGCGCGGGACTTCAATACAGCGGGGAACTGGGTTGGCGGGGTGCCCGGGCCGTTGGACACGGCCGCATTCACCAACTGGGGCAACAGCTTCGTGCTGACGTGGAGCGCGCCAACCGTCAGCAAAGACGCCTTTTTCGACGCCGTCAGTGTGACGCGCGAGGTCGTGCCGGGCGGCACTGGCAGCGCGGCATGGACGGTGACCAATTCCATGCGCGTCGGTAATAGCGTGGCCAATCTGGCGTCAATGCAGATCAATGCACAGCAGATCGCCGTCACCAATTCCAGCGGCACCGCCAAGCTCTACGTGAACTGGGGCACCTCCGGGCGGGGGCGCATCTACCAGTGGAACCAGAATGCCTCGTTGATCGCCGACCACATCTACGCCACCAACCACTATGCCTGGTCGGGACTTGATGTGATCAACCTGGGAACGTTGACGACACGCGGCGATTCTGAGTTTATGATGCTGAATCCCGCCTCGCCAACGACCTTCTATATGGCCAACTGGGGCGGGGCTGTGGCACGGTGGAATATTCTCGGCGGCACCAGCAAAATGGCGCAGGACATGAACTTGGGCAGT
>CAZQKI010000173.1:3731-9436 GCA_964592855.1 uncultured Lentisphaerales bacterium | reverse complement strand
TCTCAGACCAGCGGGGCCGCTGGCCCGGCTGTGACGGCACAGTCTCGGGGTTGGCCATTTTGGCAGGCAGGAACGGCTGCCCCGCTTTTTTCAAACAAACCAGTTGACACCCTGTGCGGCATAAGTATTATACATCACGACATTCGAGTTCGATGCACAGAAGAGCCGCGCAAACAAAGCTAACGCATGAAATGAAGTGATGAATACCGAAAACGCAGTCAAGGGGGCCATAGGCTTCTTCGTCATCATTCTGGTCGGTTCGCTTTTGTCTTCCCTCGTCGGCGGGGCCTTTGGCGCGCTGGTCGCCACCATCTCGCCGGAATTCATCGCCGGACTGTTTAGCAACAAGGCTGAACAGGGAATCGTTAGGTACGCCTTCGCGGTCGGAATGATCTGGGGCGTATTCATCGGCGCCGCCGTTTCAGGCTTTGCGTGCTTCCTGGCCGCGATCATCAAGATCCTGAAAATTCGATTTGAATACCGGAAGGAACGAAAGGCCAACCCATGAGCGGGAGGAAGATCGAGACGAAGCGAGGTGAACGGCAGCGATCTGGTCAGGGTTCACTGAACTGGGCTGGAATCGCAGGTGCCGCGATGAACTGGATCGCAATCGTTGGCTTAGCGCTCTTGCTGGCGGCGGGTTGTGATGGCGATAATGGCGGCGGAGCAGACGCCGGGAGCCTGGCCGGGACCACGTGGCGACTGTCGGCCTGGTCAAACGGTTCCTTGAACCCGGCTCCGTTTACCATCACCGCGGACTTCGACGATTCCCAGATATCGGGAACCTCCGCCGTCAACATCTACGGGGGGCCGTATCACGTCACCGGCGGCGGCGACTTCTCGGTGGGCGCTCTCAGCGCCACCGAGATGGCCGGTTCGGAGCAAGCCATGCGCGCCGAGGCTATCTACATCAACCTCTTGCAGCAGGCACGGAAGTTTGCAAGAACCGAGATGACACTCACGTTGAAGGATGGCGGCAATCAAGACATTCTGATCTTCAATGCGAGATGACGCCGAACGGCAATCAGGCTGTCAGACCCAAAACCGGCAAGGTCGTTTTTTCGCCCACCTCGTCGGCGGGGCCTTCGGCGCGCGGGTCGCCGCCATTTCACCGGAATTCCGGCGTCTCCAGCAGCAGTGTCGCGTAGCCGGGGTCGCCTTCGTTCATGCAAATCGCATGATCCCAGGCGCCGACCCGTTCTTCCAGCAACGCCTTCACCACGGCGAAATCGCAGACCATGTCGTTCGCATGGAGTCGGTCCGACTCAAGAACCACCTCGATCCGGCGGGTGTGTCCGTGGGGAAAGCGGCAATTGCCCGGGTGCTTGGAGAGCAGGTGCGCGTTGTCGATCTCAACCGTTTTGCAGATTCGATAGGGCATGGTGCTAGAGCTTGATGTTGATGCCGGCAATCACCGTCAGGTCGTTCTTCTCATAATCGGCGCCTGGCTCGCTGTTGTACTTGTCCTGCAGCACGAGGCGCAGGTTGAGCCGGCCTTGAAGCGGCGCCTCGACGCCGACCTCGGCGTTGAGGAGGAACCGCCCGAAGTCGGATGCCTCCGGCAGGAACTCGGCCGATTGCCAGATGCGGGAGGCGTTGGCGAACTTGCGTTCAAACGTCTCCACCACGCGGAGCGCAAGATAGTCGTCCCGGACGTCCTGAACCTCTTCCCATATCTGGGCGACGCCGGCTTCAAGCGAGAGGGTGGTTTTAGCATTCTTGATCAGATAGAGGCCCAGACCGGGACCGACCATCGCCCGATATTCCACTTCGGCCACGCCGTCATTCAGCACGGACCCATCCACCGCGACGAAGGTCATCGGCGAGAGCGTCTTTTTGACGTTGACGAAGATCTTGGCGTTGTTCACGGTGATATCGTCGGTCCGGGTTTCGGTCGTGGAGCCATCCTCGTTTTGGACGATAACCCGCTTGGTATTCTCGCCGTAGTTCCCTTCGATGCCGACCTTGAACGAACCGAGTTTAGGCTTCTCGCCCGACAGTAGGAAGCTGCCATTGGCCAGCATCGTCTCGCTGTTGCCGTCGGTCAACGTGGCGCCGATGGCCAGCGACTTGTCGAGGCTGGACGCCTTGGCCGGCGCCGCCTCCTGAGCCTGCAGACCCCACGCGGCGAAAAGCGCAACCAACATCCCGGCTGTCTTCAGTGTCATTTCCATGCTCCTCCTGCCCGTTCTGGCGGCCGACCGGGATGCGATTCCGCATCGCGCGCGCCACGAGCGATCCGTTGTTTCACACGCGCTTATTTCAGCACGCGACATTCCATTCATACCCCGACATGGCGGCGACTTTATCAAGTTGCGGCAGTCAAGACAAGCGCGAGAGACCCACGCGCAAGATCCGTGGCAACCGCTCCGTTTCCTCGTTCCCCGTGACGACGTTACCGGACGATCAGGAGCGTGTAGGCCGACGTATAGAAGCCCTTGGTCCCCGCGTCCGGCGGATTCAGCGTGTCGTTGACGCCCGTGCTCGGAATCCAACCGACATCGACGGCACCTGTGAATGACGGATAGGGATAGCGAACGCTCAGACCGACTGCCGATTTCGCCGCCAGCCGCGCCTCAATCTCCGACAGCGGCAGATGGTGCCACACGGCAATGCGTCCGCCACCGCCCGACGAGATTATGGTTGTCGCAGGGCTTTCACCCAGTCCCCGGCCGCCGCGCGCGCTCAGGCGCCCGCTTCCGGTCACGCGCGGCGCCGCGAGGAAAATCGAACCGCCGCTGCCGGCGCTGCCGCGGTAGTAGGAGCCGAACCAGCCATCCGCCGTTACCAGACCGTCGACCCGCAGTTCGCCGCCAGCCCGCAGATGAACCGCGCCGCCGCCTAGGCCGCCGACCGAATAGCAGTATGTTCCGCCATAGGCGTTCCAGCCGGCAGGGCTGCCCGGTTCGAGTGGCAATTCGGCCCGGCCGTAGGTCGAGCCCGGACTCGTTCCGCCGCCCTTGCCGCCGTAGCCGCCGCCGCTGTAGTAGGTGGACTTGCCGGCGCCGGGGCCGAGTTTGTTGTCCGGGGTGGCATGGTAGCCGCGGCCGTTGGCGTCGATGCCGCCGCCCGCCGCCAGCGTCGCATTGCGTCCTACCCGGATGCCGACAATGGCGGCGTTCGTCGGATGCGCTTGGGGATAGATCCAGCAGTTCGTCAGGATCGTGAGATCACGCCCGACATTCAATTGCGCGCCGTAGCGCCGCGACAGATCGTTGGTCGCCGCCGCAGCCAGCGTAAACGCGGCATTGTTCGTCAGCACCAGATCGTTCGCAACCGCCAGCGTGATTCCTTCGGGCCAGGTCAGGACGCAGTTGTCGAGTTTCAGCGAAGTCGGCGACCAGGTTGCCAGTCCGGGCACCACAAGCTGCACGTGCCAGAAACGCTGCTGGTCCATGACCTCGGTCAGGAACAGCGAATCCGGCAGCCAGAGCGTCCCCTCCTTGGCGTTGATCGTCGAGTAGTAGCCGGTGGTGGTCCAGGGATAGGCATACGCCGAGAAGCGGACTGGCGGTACGGGTATGGCCAGCGCCGCCTGTGCCGCGGGATTGTAGTGGATGGCGATGCGTCCACCGCCGCCGCAGGACCCGCCGTAGTTACCCTGTCCCCCCTGGACCGTCAGCAATCCGCTGTTGCTCCCCTGAAGCGTCTCGCACTCCAGCAGGATGCCGCCGCCCGATCCTCCGCCGCCGTGGTTGTTCATCCCCAGGCCCCCCTTCGCCGTCACTGTTCCGTGAATCACCGCCTGATCCGCGACATTGAGGCGGATCGAGCCGCCGCCACGCCCCGCATACGCAGTACCTGAAGGGTAGAGCCAGGCGCCGGAACCGGCCTCGACCGGCCATTCGGCGCTGCCGTAGGACGGCCCCCACAGTTTCCCGCCGAAGCCCATGCCGCCACGGCCTCCGTAACCCGCGCCATTTCCACCGTCACCGCGTCCCGTCAAAGCCACTCCGGGGCCATATCCACGCGTGTAGCCGCGCCGGTCGGCGTCAATCCCGCCGCCCGCCGCTACGAGAAGATCGTCGCCAACGTTGATCTGCACCGTCGCGCCGTTGGTAGGGTCGGCATAGGGCATGACCCAGGAACTGCCGTAGATCAGCAGGTCGCCGCCGATGTTGGCCGTCGCGCCCGCATCGGTCAGAACGTTCGTGACCGGCGCCGCAAAGAGGTGCAGAACGGCGCCATTGGTCACGATCACATCGTTCGTCACGGAGAGCGTGATGCCCGGCTGGAGGCCGACGCTGCAGTCGTTGAGCGTCAAGGCGTTCAACGCCCATTTTGTCCAGCCCGGCACGGCCACCTGCACGTCCCGCAGCCGCTTGGCCGTGAAGTTGCCGTCGAGCAGCAGCGTGTCGGACAAGCTCAGCGTCCCCATGCCGGGACGGAAGGTCTCGAGATTGCGGGAGTCGGGCACACCGGGGATGCCCTCGAAACGGATGGGGGGACGGGGTTCGGCCAGCGCGCGCTGCGCCGTCGGATCGTAGTGCAGGGCGATGCGCCCGCCGCTGGAGCCGCCGCCATAATAGTTGCCGTTGCCGCCATTGACCTGGACGAGTCCCGCACTGGTTCCAGCCAGCGTGCGACAGTCAATCCAGATGCTGCCGCCCGCACCGCCCGAGCCGTGCGTGCTGATATAGTTCCGTCCATTGGCGCGGATCGTCCCGATGACCGTCAGCCGTCCGGAGGCCGTGACGCGGATCACCCCGCCGCCCTCGGCGCTCTGGGTGAGATAGGCAGCGGTCATTGCCCCGCCACTTCCCGGCTGCACCGGGGCATGAATATCACCGTAAGCCGTTCCCCCGTTGCGGCCGTTGGCAAAGCCGCCCTCGCCGGCATGGCCGGCGCCGCTCCCCATCCAGGCGGGCGTTCCGGGGCCCTGGTTTTTGCGGTAGCCCTTCCATTCGGCATCCAGCTTGGCGTTGGCCGCCACCGTGATGTTCGACACCTCCAGCAGCATGCGGTGCTGCGGCACCCAGGTGATCCAGTCTGCGGAAAACGCGCATGACCAGCAGCTACTTCACCGCGACTTCGCCGATCACGTTCAGGCCACGGCCGTCCTGGTCGACAAACCACGCCAATTCGTTCGCCAGGCGCACGGCGTATTCGCTCCGGTACCGGAGCGGCGCCCGCGCGTCGGGCAGCCACAGGGCCAGCTTCCACGGGCCGGCCTGCATCCCGTCAGGAAGTTTGAACGCGCACGAGACGATGTGCTCAAGCGCCGCACGTGCAGGATCGCCTGGGAGATAGGGATGGAGGTGCTGGCAGTTGGGTGCCGCCGGCATTTCCACGGCCGCACCGTCGTCACGGTACAGAACATAATACGGGACGCGCGGATTGATCAGCGTGGCAAAGCCGCGGTTGACCAGCACGGTTTCCGCCTCGAAAAGCGCGCCCGTCGCCGTCGCGGCATCGTAGCACGCCCGGCGGGCCTCGATACGGTAGCCCAGATGGTCGCGGATGTATTCAAACGCCGTCCGTGACGCGCCGTCGAAGTAGTCGGGCGAATAGGGAAACCGCAATTTGTCGAGGTCTTCCGCGGCGAGCGGCATCTCCTTCCAGAGGTCGATCGACCCCTTGACGTTCCGCGATTTGTCCAGTTCTGAAAAGTTGTGGACCAGGCTGAGCGTGGTGTAGTGATGCAAGCGCAGGCGCCGCATCACGCGGATGGGATCGTAGATCGTGGCAAAGCGGTAGGCTCCCGC
>CAZQKI010000173.1:0-3631 GCA_964592855.1 uncultured Lentisphaerales bacterium | reverse complement strand
GCAGGTACTTGACGCCCCACGCGCGGGCCTTGGCGAAGTCGGCCTCGATTGCCTGCAGCTTTTCGCACGAAATCGGCGAATCGGTGAATGTGGAGAGATAGCAGTAGGCTTGCGCGATGGTGACGCCATCGTCGACATACCGCTCGAAAGGCCAGTGGTCGCAATGCGAATTGAACTGCACGGGATCGCCGGCGAGGGCGCCGATGATGATCTCGAAGCGGTACCCGCGTTCGGGATTGCGCAGGCCCTGGCGGCCGTTTGGCGCCGACGGCCGGAGTCCCCGGAATGTTTTCGACTGTTTTGCACGCATTCGTTACCTCGTAATTCTCGACAAAGCTTTCAGGCGGCACCATCGGTCAGCATCAACACTATACCTCCTGCTCAAGCACCCGGTCGCCCAGCAGACGGATCGCCCAGGCGCCGAGCGGAGCGGTCAGGAGGATGCTTAGCGCGGCGACGGCCAGAATTGTTTCGCCCGGGGCCGGGTTGAGTCCGGCGGCCTTCATCGCCAGGAGGGGCGCGCCGCCGATGGCGGCCTGCACCGTCGCCTTGGGGAGGTAGGCGACGACGACGAAGCACCGCTCCGGCAGCGTCAGGTCGGTGCCGAGCATGCAGACGTAGGAGCCGATGCTGCGCGCCACCAGGGCCAGGCCGATGAGCGCCACCGCCGCCGGGCCGGCCTGAACGGCGACGTGGAGGTTCACCTGCGTTCCGACCAGCGTGAAGAGGAGGATCTCGGCGAAGACCCAGAGCTTGGCCAGCTTCAGGGAAAGCTCATGCGCCATCTGCTGATTCTTTTCCAGGATCACGAACCCGATGGCCATCACGGCCAGCAGGGAGGCGAAGGGGACGATCCCGTCCAGCCGGTGTTCCAGCGCCGTCAGGAGCACCGAGACGCCCAGCAGCACGAGCAGGCGCTTGGTTGCGCGCGGATTGAACCGGCGGAACAGCCGGTGGAGGAACACGCCTGCGGCCAGTCCCACGGCAATGCCCAGGACGATGGCCACCGGGATGCCCGCGACCTTCCAGGCCACCTGGGTCTGTGCCCCGGTGTAGAGGCCGATCAGGCTGCTGTAGATGACGATCACGAAAACATCGTCGATCGAGGAGGCGGCGAGGATCAATGCCGGAATCCCCTTGGCCGTCCCCTTCCGCTTCCCGATGAAGTCGATCATCAGCGGCACGACCACGGCGGGCGAAACGGCCGCCATCACCGAACCGAGAATGGCGGATTCAAGAGTGGAGAGACCGAGCAACCAGCGTCCCAGGAAGGTGATGGCCACCCCCTCGAAGATGGCGGGGACGCAACTGAAGAGCAGCGCACGTCCGCCGACCTTCCGGAGCGTCTCCTTGCTCAGTTCGAAGCCGGCGCGGAGGAGAATGGTGATCAGCGCGATCATCCGCAGGTCGGAGGCGATGGCTGCCAGTTCCGGGGCGAGCCAGTTCGCCGCGTAGGGCCCCAGCGCAATTCCCACGAGCAGCATGCCGACCAGGCCGGGAATGTTCCACCGCCGGAGCAGATAGTCGACAACCAGACAAATCACGATCAACAGTGCAAGATCCAGCGCCATTTTCCACTCATTTCCGCATGAAACAGCAGAATCTTAAGCTAACGGCGGGGTAAAGGCAAGATGGATGCGCGGCAGATGGATGCGCGGCACGCCACTCATCGGGGTGCGCGCGTTCGCCCCCCGAGTTCGCCTTTGGTATCGCTTCCTGAACGGGCGAGGCCGCCTGTTCCTCCAAACGCATGCCATCATCCCTGCGTCAAATCCAATCATCGATTAACGATTAACGGCACGTCAAAAAAGCAGCAATTCTCAATTTGACTGTGAACGGCTACCTCGGGCGATCCCTGCAACCCAAGCGAACCGCAGATTGCCGAATACTGAACCGCAGAATGTCGAAGTCCTTCATGATTCGGACCTCAGGATTCGTCACGCTGCGGTTTTTGCTGGTTCCGGCTCTTGAACAACGTGTTGTCCATCGCGCTTCCGGGGCCGTGGAGCGCTAAAAGTGTGTGTTTTTTTTGCGCCGTGAGTTTTTTCTCTTGACTAGCGTATATTATATATGCTATACATCCCGCATGCCACCGAACCAGACAATGGCCTTGCAGGAGGAGCGGCGCGAGCTGCTCCGCGAACTCGGGGGCCTGTCAGGGTTGCTGCACGGGACCTGGGTCGAGCGCTATTCGACCTGCTCGCGCCCCGGATGCGCGTGCCACCGGGGCAAGCGGCACGGTCCGCGGCATTATCTCGTGATCAACGTGGACGGGCGCCAGAGGCAGCGGTATGTGCCGGAGCGTCTGGCGGGCGCTGTCCGGGACGGGCTGTCCCAGCACCGCCGGCTGCTGGAGATTGTGCGCAGGCTCACAGACCTGAATCTGGCGCTGCTGCGGGACGGCGGGGGAGGAACGCCCTGAACACGCTGGCGGACATCCGGCTGCTTGAAGCGGGCGTGCCCGCTTCCGGAACCGGCACCTTCGAGGCGGGGGTGGCTGCCGTGCGCGAGGCGTTCGCGATGTTCCCCGACCGCCGCAAAGGCAAGAACAAGCGCTACACGATGGTGGACGCGGCGCTCTCGGCTTTCGCCGTCTTCTTCACGCAGTCCCCATCCTGACTGGCCCACCAGAAGGCGATGGAGAAGACCCGCGGCAAAAGCAACGCGCGGACGCTTTTCCGCGTGGCGGGAATACCACGGAGAACCGTGTGCGCGACCTGCTCGATCCGCTGTCGCCGCGCCTGCTGGACCCGGCCTTCGCGCGGTTGTTCCGCCTGCTGGGGGAAGCCGGTGCCCTCGCCGGCTACACGGGGGTGGGCGGATTGCGCCTGTTCGCGCTGGACGGGACGCAGTTCCACGCGTCGGACAACGCCGTCGACATGGCGGCGTCCGGACGCGCCCGCTGGGTCATCGAGAACGGAAACAACAATGTCCTCAAGACCAAGGGCTACCACCTGGAGCACAACTTCGGGCATGGCCACCAGGACCGCATGGACTACAAGACGGGCCAGGCGCTCGGCCAGCCAGTCGGCTCCGGTGCCGTCGCGTCGACCTGCTCGCAATACCCGCGCCGCTTCAAGCTCACCGGCCAGTTCTGGAGCCTGGAGGGCGACGAGGCGTTCCTCGCGCTCGACACCTTGCACCGCAACGAAAGGTGGCACCTCCTCTTCCCGCACGACAACGACTGAACCGCCACCCAGACGCTCCGGCACCACCGCCACGGGCGCGGATGCACCGCCCCCCGGACAGGTCGTTGCCCAAACGCCCGCTTTCGCTTGTTCTTTTCATTGATCGCAAGAAAAGCACCATCGGAATTGCCATGCGCCCAAAGAAGACAGTAAAGAAGCAGAGAAAAAGAAAAAAGGTTCGGAAGAAGAAGGTTCGGAGTCATCATTGCACCCTTTCCCCCGTGCTCCGCACCGGGTGTTCCGGCGCTCATTTCCACAATGGATATTCATCCGGTTTCCCGCAGGCGAACACGCTTAGTCGCCGTGGTTTTCCGCGTAGACGCGATAGGCCCGGGCATAGCTGACAATGGCGTCGAGGCAGGATGCAGCCGATATGAACGCACCGGCAACCTGCGCCGTGTAGCCGAGGATCTTGGTGAAGTCGCCCGGCGTGAGCCCGATCT
>CAZQKI010000172.1:0-9439 GCA_964592855.1 uncultured Lentisphaerales bacterium | reverse complement strand
AAAGATCGAGACAAAGATCAGGCTGAAACGGCTTCTTTACTCTGATACTTCGGCGGACAGACGTTGCACACACCCTCCGCCCTGTGCTACTGTGAACGACATGGTTCGCCAATCCAAACGCACCCTCCTGATTGCACTCGCCTACCTGGCGGTGGCTGCCGCAGGCCTGGGCGCCGGCCACTGGGCGACGGGTTTGAAAACCCTCCGCAGCGGCCTGAACGGCCTGCAACTGGCGGGCATCGTGGCCCTGGTGCTCGGCGGCTGCGCGCTCTTCTCGCTGGCGACGCAGCTGGTCTTCGCGCGGCGCAGGCAGCCGGTTGTGGAGGGGCTCATGCTGGCGCGCCTCTACTGGCTGGTGGCAGGCGTCGTCGCCATCTGTTCCATCGCATACGGCTTCGGCGTGCTGGGAACCTTCGGCACGGCATTCAGCATGTTCGGCGGCATGCTGCTGGGCTGGTCGCTGCAGGCGCCCGTGAGCGGCTTCGCCGCCTGGGTGCTGGTTTCGCTCAAGCGCCCGTTCCGCCCGGGCGACCGCATCCAGTTTCCGACGCTGGGACTGACCGGCGACGTCATGGACATCGGGCCGATGTACACGGTCCTCAACCAGGTGGGCGGATCGATCGCCAGCGAGGAGGCGGTCGGACGGCACATCCTCGTCCCCAACGCCATGCTCTTCGGCCAGGTGGTGATCAACTACACCGCCACGCAGGAGGCCTCCTTCATGCTCGACGAGGTGGTCGTCCGCATCACCTACGACTCCGATTGGCGCACGGCCGAGCAGATTCTGCTGAGCGTCGCGCAGGAGGTGACGGCCCAGGAGATCGCCGCCACCGGCGACAAGCCCTACATCCGCGCCGACCTCTACGACTACGGCGTCTATCTGCGCCTGCGGTACCGGACGCGCGTCAAGGACCGCGCCGAAACCAGCTACCACATCAGCAAGCGCATCTTCGAGGAGGTTCAACGCACGCCGACCGTGGACCTGGCGATACCCTACGTCTACTCCTACCGCGCCGGCCATGACCGACGCACCGACGATGCGCGCCGCGGGGCCAAGGATGCCGGCGTGCAGCAGATCGACATCGCGCGGATCAAGGCCGGCCCCGTGGCGCTCGATCCGCTGGACATCGAGCAGCTTTCGATCAGCATCGCCGCCGAGGGGCTGCTGCAACCCATCGTCGTCGCGCCGCGCGGCGCCACCGGCGATTTCGACATCCTGGCGGGGCAGCTGCGCCTGGAGGCCTGCCGGCGTCTCGGGTGGACCACCATTCCGGCACTGATGCATCGGACCGAAAAGCCGCGCACCCCGGGGGCGTCCAATCCCTCCGCCCCACCGGCCGCCGCATCGATCCAGGCGTGAGCCACAGTCATATGGCTTCATGAACGGGCGAGGCCGCCCGTTCCCCCAGCACTTAGGCGCCCGAACCTGGCTCGTGTGTTTTCTTCCTTTGCTTTCAGGATCATGGTACGCTTTCGCCACGACAACGGAGGAAGTTCGCGGAGTTGGTTGTGCACGATCATCCGGCCGCGCATCTTCGGCCCCAAGTCGCAAAGGGAAACATGCCAACTGAATTTCTAGTCGCAGGGGTTGCAATCGCGCTGTATGTCTCGCTCGCCCATTATTCAAGCTATTATCTGGGAAAATGGCGAATTCTCAAGGGTCGTAAATGGGATTTGAACATCTGTTGTGGCAAAACCGATGGTGGCGGACTGAACGTTGATATTGTGCGACATAAAGAACTGCCTCGGTTCCAGCAGATCGAAAATATTTACGCTTTGCCCTTTGAAGATGGTGCGTTTGAAACCGTGTTGTGTTCCCATACGATCGAGCATGTGGATGACCCCCGGCGCTTCTATGCCGAGTTGCAACGTGTCGGCAAGGTGGTCACGCTCGTTGTTCCTCCCGTGTACGACCTTGCGGCTGCCTTCAATTTCCTGGAGCACAAATGGATTTTTCTAACATTTAAAAAGAAACATCATACACTCCCGCGATTCTGTAAATTCCCGTTTGCCGATGTTTTTCACCGGCGCTTCGGTCAGCGGAATAATGCATAGTGTTTCAGTATGATAGAACGCAGGCGGTCGTCCTTGGATGGCTTCTCTTCTCAATCGCTGCATTCATCCATTTTCACTACTTCTGGGGGAATTCGACGAAACTTGCATACTTCATGGAACTGGGAAAGGTCGCCTCCGGCCTTGTTGCCGTTTGCTGCCTCTTTTACCTGGTCTGGTTCATGGGTATTGAAACATTCAGCATCTGATTGTGCAAGACTGCGCGCCAAGGGAAGAACTGGACCCCGCCGTCCCCGGCGGTAGTGAATGAAGCAGCCGATCCGGCCGCCCATTCGCTGGGAGCAAAGGAAATGTAACGCATTTGGATGGGCGAAGAGGGCAAACGAGCCAGCAATTCTCAATTTGGCCTCTTCCCAGACGCCGGACGACACGGAGGTCGTCCCTCCATCATTGAAAACAACGGTTAATCTAAGGAACTGGAGGGTCGGGCTCCGTCCCGACCGTAAGAACGCGGCCAATTTGAGAATTGCTGTCAACTCTTGCGACCGCGAGACAAACGTGGTACAGTTTTGCACATGGGGTGAAGCATGAAGACACTAACACAGCAGGTTCTTGAGAAAGCCGTGGGACTCCCTCCCATTGAGCGAGCCGAGCTCGTCGAGGGCATTCTGTCCAGCTTCGATGTCCCTCCCTGTCCGGATATTGACGCAAAGTGGGCGCAAGAGGCCGAAGACCGAATTGACGCCTACAACCGTGGCGACATCGTGGCCATTCCGGCGGCTACAGTGTTCGAAAAGATCGACAAGAAGTACGCTTCATGAAGGTGGATTTCCTCCAGACCGCCGACGAGGAGTTTGTCGAGGCCATAGCTTACTACAACCTGCAAAGCGAAGGTCTGGGATTGGCGTTCGCTGCGGAGGTGCAACGGGGTCTAGTCCGTATTCTGCAGTACCCGACTGCTTGGACGCCACTTTCCAGACGAACTCGTCGCTGTCGCCTGAACCGCTTTCCCTACGCCCTGCTCTACCAAGTTCGCAGCAACTTGATCTTAATCGTGGCCGTTCAGAATCTTCACAGGCACCCCGATTCCTGGAAGTCACGCCTCAAGCCCGGCGAGACGTAGAGAAGACACCCTAGATGCCGTGCTGACGCTAGGGCCGGTCGCGCCAGCGCAAGGTGAGGCAGGCATTCCTGCCTGCCTGGATCTGCTCGACAAAGTCGTGCCCTTGCAAAGAACCAGAATTGACTTCAAAATTCTGCGGTTCAGTATTCGGAAATCTGCGGTTCGATTGGGTTGCGGACTCCGCCCGCATTGCTCCATCACTCCCTCATTCCCGGCTGGCTCTGCTCCTGTTCCAGCCAGCCATGGCGCAGCGTCGCGGCAAGTGCGTCGCGGTACACGAAATCGGGATGGGCCGCCAGAAAGGCTGCGGCGCGTATGCGCTGGAGATCGGCAAGCGGAATCAGCCGGCCGGCGTTCGTTGCGCCATCTTCAACGTCAAGCTCCACCGGAATGGCACGCGAGACGCACTCGGCAATGCGCAGTCCGTCGAGATCGGTGTCGCCCCAGTGGCGCGCGCGCAGTCCGGCCTCCGCCAGCAGACGCAGCACCCGCATCACGGCCGAGTTGGGATAGCCTCCGGTGTAGACGCAGACCGCCGGTGAACGCTGTTCGACCAGACGATGAAAGGGGGCGGCGTTTTCCGACGTGATCACGCCCGTCACCGACGACAGAAGGACGTCATGGCTGCTTGCGCTCCGCGCCGAAGGCGACCACCTCGGGCGCCAGAGTCTCGGGCTCGAGGAAGTTCTGCTCCTTCGGCCCGCTGGTCCAGTGGTAATCGTAGAGATGCACGTTGTACTGCGCGTCCTTGACGACCAGCACGGAGGTCGAATGCGGGATCTCGCGCTTCACGCCATCCTGATCGGGCGAGGCGACGAAGATCTGCAGCCCCAGGTCGCTCGTGAAGGAGAGGAGCTGGTCGCGGCGCCCGGCGTCGATGCCGTAGAAGGCCTCGTCGAACAGCAGCACCGGCAGGTGGATCTCCTCGTCATCGTAGAGGAAGTGCGCGATCGTGAGGATCAGCAGGTAGTTCGGCACGGCCTGCTCGCCGCCGGAGCCGACGCTCTTGACGCGGCGGTCCATGACGATGCCGCCCTCCTTCTCGGTCATCACCTTCAGCTCGTAGCGGAACCAGTTGCGGTAGTCCAGAATCGCCGGAATCTCGCCGACCTCGGTGTTCATGATCTCCTGCGCGTGGTCTTCGATGAAATGGCGCAAGTCGGCCTCGGCGATTGCGGGATCGAGCGTGCTGTAGTCGAGCACGAGGTCGTGGATCTTGCGGTACTGCTCCTGCGGCACTGCTGTGAAGGCGTAGCGGTTGCTGCCAAAAGTCCGGTTCTTGAGCAGCCGCGCGATCCGGCGGGTCATCTCGTTCAACCGGCGCACGCGGAACTGCATCGCCTCGACCAGGTTGTGCATGATGAGCTGGCGGAAGAGGGTCACGGTACGTTCGTTGATCAGCGTCTCCTGCTCCTGAAGCTCCTGCGCCGTGCCGGCCAGCACTTCGGCCAGCTTGCGCGCCCGCCGGTCGGTCAGCTCGTTCGCCTCCTCTTCATAGATGAAGGCGAAGGCGATTCCCTCCTGGCCGGCTGCGAAGCCGCGGATCTGCTCGGCCTTCACGGCCGCCTCGCGCCCGGCGACGTTGGCCGTTTCCAGCAGCGACGCGGCGTCCGGCGGCAGCGCCGCGCATTGTTCGGCCGCAAAGGAGCCGACCGCGTCAGCGTCGACGGCCGCCAAACGCGCCAACTGCCCGGCGGCCAGGGCGAGGGCGCCGCTGGTTTCGCGGATCTTGTTCTGGTTGCTCGCGCCGATCGCCTGCTGCTGCCTGATGATCTCCTCGGCCCGCCCGGTTTCGCGTGTCGCGCGGTCGCGCTCCTCCTGGCTCTTCTTCAATTCGCCGCGCACCGCATGAATCCGCTGCTGGAGCTTCTCCAGCCCCTTGCTCCGCAGCCGGATGCGGAGATCCTCGTGGCGCGCGTGCAGGGTCTGGCTCCGCTCCTCGAGAAACGTGCATTCGCTCCGCCCGTTTTCGAGCGCCACCCGCGCCGAGACCTCCTGACGGAGGTCGCCCTGGATGGCATCCTTCCGCACTTGCGCTTCCGCGGCGGCCGCTTCAAGCAGGGTCTGGAACTGGATGATCCGCGACTCCTCCTCCCGATGTTCCCGCAACCCCTTCTCGGCCGCCTTCAGTTCGCGCTCGACCTCCTTCAACTGCTTGTCCAACGCACGGAGCTCTCGCTCCAGTTCACGCCGCCGCACCTCGGCGCCCAGCAGCCGCGGCGGCCGGTCGCGCAACCGCTGCTCGCGCATGCGGAAGGTCAGCATCTGGTGGTCGAGGAATTTGTCGACGAAGGGCCCCCGCTTGGCTTCAACCTGCTGCTGGAGGACGATCAGCGCGGCGGGGTCCGACTTCGCCACATCGAAGTAGCGCTTGATCCAGTCGGACAACCGCAGGTCGTCGGTCGCCTCCGTCGGCGCGACAGCCAGCGCATGTTCGGCAAAGTCGCTGAAGATCACCGCGCGCAGCTTGTCGGCCTCCTCGGCCGGGGGCAGCCACGTCGCGAGCACGGCATCGCCGATGACCTGCTCCAGAGCGGCCAGATCGCGGGGCGTGACGCCGGAGGCGGGCTCGAGTCCGAGGTAGAGCGGGCGGGCGGCGAAGAGGTGGTCGCGGACGGACTGCTGCGCGGCGACAAAATCCGCAGGCAGTTCGGGAATCGTTTCGCCGCGCGCCGTCCGCTCGGCGATGTCGCGCTCCAGGCGGCCGAGCTCCCGCCCCAGCCTGCCGCAGTTCCGCTCGTCCTCCTGGACCAAGCGGTCGAGGGCGCGTCCCTGCATCTCCGCCTCCTGGCGCAGCGCCGCCACGGGGAGCGCGGCCACGCCGGTCTCCGGCTCGTCGCTCCGCAGCGCGTCGTCGATGGCCAGGCGGAGCGCGGAGGTCTGGAAGGGAAGTTCGGTGTTCAGCTTGAGGAGCTGCTGCGAAAAGCCCTTCAGATGCTGCTTCAGCGCGGCGCGGGAGGCGTCGAGCGCAGCGGTGGCGTCGTCCAGGCTGTCCTGCAGCGACTTGAGCCTGGCCTGGGCCTGGCGCAGCGCGTGCGCGGCGGCCTCGCACTCGCGCTTCGCCGTCTGCTCCTGACCCACGAGGTTCTCGGCATCGGTGTTGTTGAGTTCATTCGCGCGTTGCTGGGTCGCTTCGATCAGGCCATCGAGCCGGCGGCAGTCCTCCAGGAGCCCGTCGCGTCGCCGCTCCTCCGCCGCAGCCAGTTCCGCCGCGCGGTCGTGGGCGGCCCAGAACCCCTTGATCGACAGGCTCCAGCTCTGCCAGCGGCACGCGGCTTCCTTCACGCGGAGGCCGCCGACCTCCTCCCGCAGCGCACGCAGGCGCTCCAGGAAGGCCACTTTGTTCCGCAGGTTGTCGAGATCGGCGCGGCTGGCTTCGAGCGACTTGAGCTGCGCCACGACGTTCTCGAACAGCTCGCGTTCCGGCTCCTGCAGCAACTGGCGGAAGAGCACGTGGTAGTCGGCCGTGCCCGCGACGATCTCGCGGTACGCCTTGCCCGTCTTGAGGAAGCGGCAGACATCCTCGAAGGTCGACTCCTTGCCGTAGAAGCGCCGCGCCAGCTCCTTCTCGTAGCCGCCGATCTGCGTGTAGAACCCGGAGCCGTTCAAGGCGGCGCGCAGTTCGTTGCGGGTGCGGGGGCGCACCCCGCCGGACTCTTCGATCAGAAAGGGGATCTCCTCCAGCGGCCCCTCTTTGATCACGCCCCAGCGTTCGATGGCCTCCTCCATGGTGTGCGTGGAGAGGCCGATGGCCAGCGTCACGGGACGCCCGCCGCGGCCGGCCAGTTCGAGCGCGGCGTAGCTCGTGCCGCCGTTCGGGTTCATCGCCCCGGTCTCGATGTTGTAGCGCATGACGACGCCCTGCACGCTGCGGCCGCCCGACTTCTCGCGGCCGATCACGCGCGCGGCGGCGTTGAACTCCATCGAGCGCCCGGCGGTCAGGACATAGTGCACCGCGTCCAGCACGGTCGTCTTGCCCGAACCGTTGTCGCCCAGCAGAAAGAGGTGTCCGCCGTCGGGGACGAGGATCGTCTCGTTGACGAAGTTGTGGAAGTTGATGAGGCGGATTTTGGCGATCGTGTAATTCATGACGGTTCGCCCTCGGCAACGGGACGGCTCAGGCGGTGGACGTTGTAGTGCCAGAGGGCGGGAAGGGCTTCGAAGATGGTGTCGTCGTATTCGACCGGCTCGTCGGCGGGGGGATCGAGCCGCTCGATGAAGCGGTATTTTTCAAGCTGCGGCATGATGGGGCGGAGGGCCTTTGCCCGCACGTATTCCTCGCTGTAGGTCTCGGCCTGCTCGGGATACAGCTCCTGGAACCGGCGGTGGGCGTACTGGAGGAAATCGCCGAAGCGGAAGCGGAGATTTTCGGCGTCCTCGACGCTGGCGGACTCCTTCTCCTGCTGCTGCTCGAAGAATTCGAGGAGCAGCATGAAGGCGATGCACTCGTCGCGCTTGGTGAAGTTGAACAGGTCGCGGTTGCCGGGGGTGATGCGCGGGTTGAACCAGTCCGGCTTGTAAAGGCGCGCGCACTTGGCGTCGAGCGTCAGCTCCCAGTTGAAGTGCGCCTTGAAGAAGGCGGCGAACTCCTTCTGGTGGCGGCGGAGAAAGAAGAAGAGGTCCTCGTCGTCCGTCTTGTAGAAGTAGGGACTCTCGAGCAGGATGTTCAGCACCGCCTGCACGCGGGCCGGATGCTGTTGCAGCAGGGTGTTCATGGATGATTCCCGTTTCCGCCGGTCCGCTCGCGGGCGGCCCGGGCGACCAGCAGTTCGTGGAAGGCGAGCGCCTGTCCGGCGGCCTGCACCTCGACCGGCGTGGCCTCCGGCGTCAGCGCGTAGCCGATCTTGCGGAGGCGTGCGCCCTGGCCCAGCAGGCCCTGGCGCGCCAGCTCGATGAGGTTGGCGAAGTCGGCGTACTCCGCGAAGGCCCCGGCGGAGGCGCGGACCGGCTGTTCCGTCTCCGGCGCGAGGCCGGCGCGGTCCATCCAGTCGCGGAGGTGGCGGAGGCGCTCGTCGTCGAGCGAACGCGCGGGCTGGCCGCCGGCTGCCGTCTTGAGCGCCAGGTAATCCGAGGCCTGGGCGTGTGCGCGGTGCTTCTCCCAGCGGGGCTCGGGCGGGTCGGCGTTCTCGGTTTCGCTCCAGAAGTGCATGTCGCCGATCATCCGCGCGGGGGCGAGCAGCGCCTGGATGAAGGCGGCGGCGCGGGTGTCGCCCGGCGGGTGCCGCGCCATTTCGCCGACGCGCATCTGCAGATCCTCCAGGCGGTGGCTGCGCCGCTCCAGCTCGCGGAGGTGCGCGTAGAGCTTGCGCCAGACCAGCAGGGCGGAGGCGCTGACGCGGAGGCAGAGCTTTTCCAGCGCGCCGTCCTCGGCATAGAAGCGCGCGAGCGTGTCGAGTTCGGCGTCGGGGTTCTGCCGGCTCCCCGCGCGCAGCAGATGCGACGTCGCGCGGCGCTCCGACTCCATCTGCGTCACGCAGATCTGCCAGCGGGCGCGGTGGCGGGGCTGGCGCAGCTTGCCGATCTCCGGCACGATCTCCTGGCGCAGCGCGTGGATGCGGCCGAGGAAGCGCTTCAGGAAATGGTCGAGTTCGTTGACGATGGCGCGGGCGGTCTCGATGTCGTAGCGGCCGATCACGAAGCCGAGGAGGCGGACGTTGAGTTCGCCCAGGGAGCGGCTCGCATCGTAGGTGAGCGCGGTCATGCGCGAGAGGCGGTACATGATGGCGCGGGCGGCATCGAGGTCGGGTTCGCCGCCCGGCCGGTTCATCAGGCGGGCGGTCTCGCGCAGCGTGCCGGCGAGTTCTTCGAGGACGTCGCGCGTGTCGGGCTCGTCCGGCTGCAGGTCGTCGCGGCGGCGCTCCTCCAGCCAGAGGAGGAAGGCGGTGGCTTCGTCCGCCAGCCGGTAGCGGAACTTGCGGCGGCGGTTGTCGCGGTAGCCGCGAAGGCGTTCCTGTTCGATGCGGCAGGTGATCAGGTTCCAGAGCTGGAGCTGTCGGATGTCCTGGGAAAAGGCGTCGGTGGTGTAGGCTGCGGCGGTTGCGGCTTCAAGCGAAGCGCGGGCCGTCTCGAAGAGATCCTCATGCAGCGGTTCGAGTTCGTGCCGGCGGCGGAGCAGCAGCAGGTGATGGAGAATCTGCACATAGAACACGGCCCGGTCGGCCAGCAGCAGGTGTCCGAGCTGCCGGCACCGGTTGTCCAGCAGACCCACCGGAACATCCGCCTCGTCCTGTTGTTGAGCCATTTGCTCCGGTCGTATCTTTCTCGCGACCCATCAGCGGAGAATCATCATCGACCCCTGCGGTG
>CAZQKI010000171.1:1282-9442 GCA_964592855.1 uncultured Lentisphaerales bacterium | reverse complement strand
ACCGTAAGCGTCGCCGTACGCGTCCACCGAAAAGTGACGATTAATAGCGCCCTTCTGGCTGCCAAGCGGCGCGATCCGAAGTAGGACGGTGCTCCCGCGCCGTCCTGTCTCTGCGCACCTGCCGGGACGGCCCGGAGGACCGTCCTACGTCGAGAGTTCCCCCGATTCCTCGTTCCCTGCGTCCTCAAAAGTAGTCACCAACCGCAGATTTACGAATAATGAGGTCCGAATCATGAATGAAAGACCCAGACAACAGCATTGGATCGAGCATGAGACTTGCTGCGCGGCCGCATCCCTGCTGCCTGGCTAGTCCCAAAACTTTGTCGCAAGCTTTGTCTTGAGTTTTGTCTCGATCTTCGTCGATCTGAAGCCATGTCCCGATCCTCGTCCCGATCTTTGTCAGTCGACAACTTGAAGTTTTGGACGAGGGTACGGTTAAGAGTAGGCGGTTAAGAGTAGGGGGGTTCCTAGCGTCCGTCCGGAATCTCCTTAAACGCCTCCCTTAAACGGAACTGAACCCTGAACCCTGTTTCCTGAACCCTCGGGGCTCGGCAACAAAGTTGACGCGCACCCACATCCCCAGGCGCGTTGCATTCGGCCTTGTTTACGGAACGAGTTTTTGACAAACTGGCCAACGACGAACTGAGGGGGAGTCATCCGTTCGGGGAATGCCTTTCAGTTTTCGATGCACGGCGGTGCAGCCCCGCGTGGGTGCCTTGCCCGCTGTGTCCAGTATAAATGCAGCAACAAGGAGAATCAGCCATGCTGATCAAGAAGGTAGGAAATCGGACGTGTAATCTGTTTGCCCTGGCCATCCTGCTGGGCGCAGGCAATGTGTCGGCAGCGGGCTTCGCGCTCTATGAGACGAGCGCGCGCGGCGTGGCGCTCGGCGGAGCAATCCTCGGATCGAGCACGGCGGCATCGACGCTCTACGACAATCCTGCAGGCATGACGGAACTGCCGGGGGCGTGCATGGACGTCGGTCTGTCGTTCATCAATCCGGCCATGGACATCGATGTCACGACGCCGGCGGGTAAGCAGACCTATTCGCCCGACGACCAGTGGTTCCCGCCACCCTTCGCCTACTATACGCAGCAGATGAATGACCAGGTGTGGCTGGGCCTCGGCATCTACATGCCCTACGGCCTCGGCGTGAAGCACGACGCCGACTGGCCCGGCCGCTACAACAGCATCGAGACGCTGATCACGAGCTACGATTTCAATCCGAACGTCGCCTACAAGGTCAACGACCGGTTGTCGCTCGCGGCGGGGCTGCAGGTCATGTATTTCGACATCGAGCTGACGCGCGCCATCCCCGGCTCGCCGGTTCTGCTCGAAATCGAAGGCGATTCCATCGGCTTCGGCGGCAATGCCGCCGTCTCCCTCAAGCTGGTCGACGACCTCGTCCTGGGCCTGGTCTACCGGTCGCAGGTCAAGCAGAGCATCGAAGGCGATGCGATGGTCGGCCCCTACTCGGTCGGCGCCGAGGGTGACATCACCCTCCCCGCCAGCTACTCGGGTGGACTGAACTACACCGGCATCAAGAAGTGGAACTTCGGCGCAGTCGCAACCTACACCGAGTGGAGTTCGTACGATAAACTGACGATGAACTTTGATAGCCCGGCGCTCTTGGGAACGTCCTCCAGCACCTCGGTGAAGGACTGGAACGATGTCTGGCGTTACGGGGTTGGCGCGGAATACCAGATGAGTGAGAAGCTGGTGCTGCAGGGCGGCTACGTCTTCGACGACGATCCGATTCCCAGCGCACATGCGGACTACCTGCTGCCTCCCGGCGACCGCCAGATCGTCAGCCTGGGCGCGAACTACCGGTTCGACAACAACTGGAAGGTGGGCGTGTCCTTTGCCTACCTGATGCTCAAGGACGTCACGGTACAGGCGCGGCCGCAGGAAGGCGTCTACCCGACGGAATTCAAGAACGGCGACACGCGGATCCTCTCGGTCTCGCTTGCCAGGAACTTCTAGGACGGGGCCAGGCCCGCGCCGCATGAGGCGCGAGGCTCATCCTTGTAACAACTCGAACCGCCCCGCAACCGGGGCGGTTTTTCTGTCACAAAAATGAACACCTGCAATTACGCGCTTGTCAGATGGCCGCTTTGACGCCATAATGGCCGTGATTTTTTTGGGATGTTCAAGAAAACGGAGACTCAGATGGGAACAGGACGGACGCTGAACAAGAAGCCGCGCACGCGGCCGGTGAAGAGCGAAGGCGACCGCAATCGTCGCCGGAAGACACAGGTCAAGCGCCTGATCGCACTTGGCGCGGATGCCGGGAAGGTCGCGAAGCTGAACGCCAGCGAGGTTCGCACGGCGCTCAAGCGACCCGCCAAGGTCAAGGCCGCTGCGGCTAAGAAGGCAGTCGCTGCGGTTTAATCGCAGAGCTTGTTTTTCTCGAAGTGCACATCGCGGCCCACGCCGGGGTGTGCTTTTTTATGCGTGGGAATGACATGACGCGTAGAACCTGCTTGCTCCTCGGTGTGGTTTTGATGGCGCTGGGCGCCTCTGGCCAGCTGCGGATCTGCGGGAGTTGCGGGCGCGAGGATGCAGCCGGCGCGGCGCTCTGTGCCTTTTGCAAAGCCGCGCTCCCCCCGGCCCCGGCCGTTGCGGTGGCGCAACCGCCACTCCCGGACGCGAGGGCGGCGACGTCGAACGATGCCGCGCTGGCTCAGGCGGCGTTTGAACAGGTGCGCCTGGATGTCTCTGCGGCGCGTGCCGAGGAGGCGCGGCGCCCGGAGGTCGCGCTGGCGCTTTACGAGAATGCCCGGGCCCTGCTGGCCGTCGCCGATCCCGCCCGCCTGCCCTCCGATACGGGCCGTTCGGTTTTAACCGGGCTTCAGCGGTGCCGCGCCGCGCTTGCCGTCTCGGGGCAAAGCTGTCCGGCCTGTGCCGGATCGGGGCGCCAGCAGATCAAGCTGGTGCAGCTGGCCGGCGGCGCCGACACCGATAACGTCGCCACGCGGTCGACCGGGGCCGCCTGCGCGACCTGCGGCGGCCAGGGTGCGATCCGGGGGACCCGCGATGTAGAGACGACGCGCCTGCTGATGCTGCAGGGACGCCGCGAAATGGGTCTGCAGCAGCAGTCTGCCGGGCGAGTCGCCGCCGGACGCGCCTGGATCCCGCGGGCGTGGGCGGATGCGTTGACACCGGCGCAGTTGGCGGCGATCCGCCGAACCATTGCCGCAGGGTGTCCGGCCTGCGCGGGCATGGGACTGGCCCAATGCCGGAAATGCCTGGGAACGGGCGCGCAGGCCTGCACGCAAAAGAAATGCCGGCAGGGATGGATTGAGCAGAACGCCGCAAATGCCCTCTCGGCCACAACCGTGCTGACGCGGAAGGTCAAGTGCCCCGTGTGCCAGGGGACATCAAAAGTCGCCTGCACGGTCTGCCGCGCCCGGGGAGGGGTGGCTTGCGGGGCCTGCAAGGGGACCGGGCTCGGCGAGGTCTGCCGCACCTGCGGGGGCGAGGGCGTTGTGACCTGCCGCGCCTGCCGGACGCGGCGCACGGAAGCGGCGGGCACGGTGTGCGAATCCTGCAAGGGCACGAAGCGGACGTTGTGTGGCAGCTGCAAAGGGGATGGTTTTTCAGCGCCATGAGCAGGCCCCCCCCTCAATTGAACGGCTTCACAATCAAGCAATTGCTGGGCCGCGGGGGAATGGCCACCGTCTGGGAGGCGCGGCAGCATGCCCTTGACCGCGATGTCGCCGTCAAGGTGCTGGCTCCCGAAATGTCGCGCGATCCGGAAGACGTCAAGCGCTTCATTGTCGAGGCCCGCCTGGCGGCGAAGCTCAACCACGCCAATCTGGTCCGCGTTTTCGATGTCGCCTGCCAAAGCGGCGTCTATTTCTACATCATGGAGTACGCCCGGGGATACGACACGGGCAAGTGGCTGAACCAAAAGGGGCGCATCGACGCCCTCGAGGCCCTGAC
The DNA here is from genome assembly GCA_964592855.1 of uncultured Lentisphaerales bacterium. Lineage (GTDB taxonomy): Bacteria > Verrucomicrobiota > Kiritimatiellia > RFP12 > JAAYLN01 > JAAYLN01. The sequence continues at coordinate 5,497 of CAZQKI010000171.1, read as the reverse complement.
CGTCGCCGAATCGATTGCCGTCGCGCTGGAATACGCCTGGGATCAGGTGGGACTGATCCATTGCGACATCAAACCCGCCAACATCATGGTGGACGCCGACGGCACGGTCAAGCTGACCGATCTCGGGGTGGCCCGCTGTCTGCGCGGGCACGCCAAGGCCGACGACGACTCGGGCAACGACATCACGGGAACGCCGGCTTACATGGCGCCCGAGCAGGTCACCGGCGCTTCGCCGCTGGACTGCCGCACCGACATGTACGCCCTGGGGGCTACGCTCTACCACATGATCACGGGACGGAAGCTCTTTCCCGAGGGGTCGGACGAAGAACAGATGGCCATGCAGTGCTCCAGGCAGGCGCCTGACGCGCGCGAAGCCGTTCCCGACCTGCCCGAGACCTATGTTGCCCTGCTGGAGAAACTGCTGGCGAAGGATCCGGCCCATCGTCCCCGCAACTGGCATGCCGCCTTGCAGGACATGCGGCAGGTGCGGCGTGGCGGACTTCCGCTGGGCGAACCGCCACCCGCCGGCGGGAGCAGCATGTACCGACTGAAACGCTCCGCCATATTGGTCGGCGATGATGAGCCGGACGAGGCGCAGCCCGTCCCAGGCAGGCGCAGGAAAGGGCTGAAGCCCCTGGCGCTGCCGGATCTGGCATCGGTCCCCCGCTGGGCGATGATCCTGCTTGCGGCGCTGGCGTTCCTGGTGGGCTTCGGCATCGTGCTGGGGCTGTTGCGCCGTCTCATGTAGGCGCAGGGGGCATCCATGCGCCTCCTGCACGGGCGAGGCCGCCCGTTACCCCATGGTCATGGGACCGGCGGCGCCAGAAAGACCTTCGTCCCCGCTTCCGACAGATTCTCTTTCGCCGTGCCGAAACCGCCGACATCGACAATCCCCTTGAACGATGCGGCCGAACCGGCCTGGATCAGCCCCGCCGTGGACCCGGCGGCCAGACGGGACTCAATTTCCTCGGACGACAGTTGGTGCCAGACGGCAATGCGTCCGCCCCCGCCAGCCGGCGCCACGTGATTGCCCGTGCCGCCACGGGCGCTGAGGAGTCCCGTGCCGGCGACTTGCCGCGCCGCCAGCCAGATCGAACCGCCGCTGCCGCCACCGCCACCGTAGTAGCAGCCGTGCGCGCCGTCCGCCAGCACCTGGCCATCGACCCGCACCTCGCCGCCGGCGCGGAGATGCACAACCCCGCCGCCGTTGCCGCCGACCGAGTAACCCGCAGGCCCGCCGTAGCCGCCCCACCCCGCCGCACTACCCGGCAGCAGCGGCAGGGACACATCGCCATAGACGCCCCCGCCGCCCACGCCACCCCCCTTGCCGCCATGGCCGCCGCCCGTGGAGCCGTTCTCCCCCTCGCCCGTGCCCAAACGGCCCAGATTGTCGGCATGCCAGCCGCGCCCGGCGGCATCGATCCCGCCGCCGGCGGCCAGGGTTGCGTTGCGTCCGACGCGAATCCCGACGATGGCCGCGTTGGTCGGATGCGCCTGGGGCTGGAGCCAGCAGTTGGTCACAATCATCAGATCGCGCCCGACGTTCAGCTCCGCACCGTACCGCTGCGCCGGGCTGTTGGTCGCCGCCGCGACCAGCGTGAGGGCGGCACCGTTCGTCAGCACCAGGTCGTTCGCCACGCTCAGGGCAAAACCCTCCGGCAGCGTCAGCACGCAACCGTCCAGCGTCAGGGCCGACGGCGCCCAGGTTTCAAAATCGGGAATCTCCAGCCTCACGTTCCGGAAGCGCTGCCGGTCGAGCAGCTCCGCCAGGAAGAGCCGATCGGGAAACCAGAGGGTGCCATCCTGCGCATTGACCGCGAAGCGATCACCGGAGGAGGTCGCGGGATGGGCGCGGGCCGAGAAGCGGACGGGAGGGGCGGGGGCGGCCAGAGCGGCCTGCGCGGCGGGATCGTAGCGGATGGCGATGCGGCCGCCGCCGCCACAGCCGCCGTAGTAGTTGCCCAGGCCGCCATCCACCGTGAACAAGCCCGAGTTGCCACCCGCCAGCGTTTTGCACACGAGCCGAATGCTCCCCCCCGAACCGGCGCCGTTGTGGATCGCGGCGCCGTTGCCGCCCTTGGCGGTGAGCGTGCCGTCGATCACGGCCTGGCCCGCCACGTCGATGCGTATGGCGCCGCCGCCCCGCCCCGCGGCGGTCGGCGAACCGCCGCCCGAACCCGCCAGCACGGGTTCGTCCGGTCGTCCGTAGGCCCGGCCCCACACCTGGCCGCCAAAGGCCATGCCGCTGATCCCGCCGTAACCGCCGCCGCCGCTCCCTGCGATGGAAGTGCCCGGCCCAAAGCCGCGGGTGTAGCCGCGCAGGTCGGCGTCGAACCCGCACCCGGCCGCCACGTGCAGATCCTGGCCCACGGTGATGCGGACGGTCGCGCCGTTCGTCGGATGGGCATTCGGCACAATCCAGGACCCTGCCTGGAGTTGGAGATTGCCGCCCACGGTCAGCCGGGCGCCGACCTCGGACTGGAGGTTCGTCACGGGGCGTGCCTGAAGGTGCAGCGCGGCGGCGTTGGTGAGCACCAGATCGCCCGCCACAACCACGTCCACACCCTCCTGCACGCCGATGATGCAGTCGTTCAGGGTCAGGGTCTTGAGCTTCCACTGCGACCAACCCGCCACCGCCACTTGAACCTGCTGCAGCCGCTTGGCGGTGAAATTGCCGTCGATGAGCAACGTGTCCGGGAGGAAAAGCGTCCCCATGCCGGCCCGCAACTGCTCGCCATTGTTGGGCGCCTGCAAACCGGGGATGCCGGCGAAGCGAATGGCGGGACGGGGATCGGCCAGCGCGGCCTGGCGCGCCGGATTGTAGGCAATGGCCATGCGTCCGCCCGCTCCGCCGCCGCCGTAGATGTCGCCGTTTCCGCCGTTGACCTGCACGAGGCCGTTGGAAGATCCCGCCAGGGTCTGGCAGCTCATCCAGATGCTGCCGCCGGAACCGGCCGGGCCATGCGCCCCGAGGCCGGAGCGGCCATTGGCCTGGACGGCTCCGTGGATCGTCAGGCGACCCGTGGCGGCAATGCGGACCGCCCCGCCGCCTTCGGCCCCCAGAGGATTAATGCCGCCCCCGCTGCCGGGCTGCTCGGGCCTGGCGCAAATTCCGTAGGCGCAGCCGCCCGGCACGCCATCCCCATAGCCCCCCTCGCCCGCATGGCCGGCGCCGCCGGTAGCGCCGATGACCGAGCCGGGGCCCTGGCCCACGCGGTAGCCCTTCCAGTCGGCATCCACCTTGGCCTTGGCCGCCACCGTGATGTTCGACCCCTCCAGCAGGATGCGGTGCTGCGGCACCCACGTGACCCAGTCGTCCGAGGCCACATCGTTGACCGCATGCGTGACGGTGCCGTGGAGCGTCAGGTCGACGGCCCGGAGCGCGCTGTTCCAGCCCTCGACCGTCACCGTCTGGTTGGTGCCCAGCACAAACGATTTCATCATCGCCGTAGGGCCGGTCAACCGGGCGACGCCTCCGGTGTGGATGGCCACAGGCTGACCCGCCGCCGGGACGCCTGCGCTCCAGTTGGCCGCGTTGTGCCAAAGATCGTTCCCGCCGGCCCCGGTCCAGCGGTTCGTGCTGCCGGGCGATGCCTTCACGGCCGGAGGGTTCCGGGATGCGACCTTCACCGTATTGCTGCCGGTAACAGTGTTGGCGGGCGTGGCGGGAAGGGCATGGACTGATTCGGAACCGGCGGCGGCCAGGGTCAGGTCGGTGGCGCTGCTCCAGGTTGCGGCGCCGGACAATGTACCGTCATTGAGCATCGTGGCGTCGCGGACGACCCTGCCGGTTCCTTCGTTCATCGGCCAGCAGCCCAGCAGTCCCGCTTCACGACCCGTGAGCCGCCGGTGCATGCCGGCCCGTATCCGGGTTGCATCGCGGGCATGGTCCCAGACCCGCACCTCGCTGATGTTGCCTTGGATGTCCCGGTCGTCGGCGTACCCCCCGATCTTGATGGAATGCGTGGCATCATCGATATAGGCGAACGGCTGCCGGCCGACACAGGCTCCGTCGAGGAAGAAGGTCACGTGCGTGCCGTCGAAGGCATAAGCCAGGTGATACCAACGCCCGACGGCGAGGGGGGGCCGGAGCGGGACCTCCTGCCAGGTACCCGACGGATGGCCGGCGTAGGCGAGCATCTTCACCCCCGAGCCCGTCAGTCCGAACATGAAGGTGAAGGGACTGCCCCTCCCCGCGTTCTTGCTGTAGAGCAT
>CAZQKI010000171.1:0-1182 GCA_964592855.1 uncultured Lentisphaerales bacterium | reverse complement strand
CCGTTCCCGCGCGAGGCGCACGCCCCACTCGCCCACGGCCCAGATTTCGTCGGCGTCCGCGGCGGCGATCTCCACGACCGAGCGGCTGCGGCGCAGCACGTTGAACGTCACCCCCGTGCTGCAATAGAAATTGCCCGCCTGGATCGCGGCGTAGACGGACCGCGGGGTGCGGGACGCCGCGCGCACCATGATCCAGGCGTTGCCGATGTGGTCCAGCCGATGGGCGTCGTCGCTGGCAAAGCCCAGCAGCTTCTGTCCGCGGGAGAGGAGAAAATCCCATTTTTCCGTGGCCAGGGAGGTTCCCGAAAGAACATCGATGAGGCCATTGTAGATCTCAAGTCCCAGCGCCGCGGGAGCCCGCTCCAGCAGGGCTTCGCGCGAGTAATGGGGCGGCTCCTGCCAGTTGGGATGATTGAGGATGACGAGCACCTGTTCCTGCGCCAGGCGATCGAAGACGGCCTTCTGCTCGTGCACGGCCGTCGCAGCCGTCAGCAGGGGCTTCTGAAAGGAGATCAGGTTCATGTGCTCGCCGGTCTTCGAATTCCATTCGAACCCGGTCAGCACCAGCAGCTGGCTGCCGCGCGGCGGTTGCGGCACCGTGAGCTTCATATGGTCGGAGATGCACAGGAAATCGTACCCGAGTTCCGTATAGCGCCCGAGGATTTCCTCCTGCGTCATCCCCTCCCCCGAATGGGTGTGGAGGTTGCCCTTGAGCCAGGCGCCATCGGTCTTCTTGTACAGGTTGGTCCAGTCCATTTGTCATCGACCCTTCGCTCGCAGCACGATTGTTGTTGGCGTGAAGCACCGCCTATTGAACACCGTCCCGCCGCCAGAAGCAAGCTTGGAGTCGTATGCAAGGAGCCGACCCACTTTTTAAATGGGCAACCGGCATCTGGAGCTGTATACTTTTCGCAAGTTACGAATTTGAGGAAGACAACGACATGAACCGTACACCTGTGCAACCGTCGATGATCGACGCGCCGCCAGCCGGAAACGCGACACGGAGGCGTCGGGGACTGCCGATGGCCGTGACGGCAGGCCTGCTGGCCGTCTCCGGCGCCTTTGCCGTCCAGACCAATGTCTACTACGTCAACAGCGCCAACGGCGTCAAAGCCGCCCCCCCCTTCCTGAGCTGGGCGACGGCGGCGACCAACGTCCAGGAGGCCGTCAATCTGGCCGAGG
>CAZQKI010000170.1:0-9483 GCA_964592855.1 uncultured Lentisphaerales bacterium | reverse complement strand
TGAGCCCTCCGGGCCTTTTGGTTGCACAGAGGATTGAGCCTTGAGACGCGAACCAATGACGTGAGCGGATTCGAAGGCCGAGCGAGGGTTAACGAGCAGAAAGAGAGAGAGGGACACAATGAAGAGGAACAAACGAAATCAGCAGGCGCCCCAGAAAGCCGGGGCGATGGTGGCGATGCGCATTCCGGGGCGCCTAATCCGGGGCGGAACGGACGTTCCCATCGAAGACTGGAAGCAGTTACGTGCCGCGCATCGGCAAGGAGAGCGGGTGTTGCCGCCGTGCCTGGTAATGGTCGACGAACACGCGCCGGGGCAGTTGTCGCCGGCGATGACGGTGCTGGACGATCTGGTTCGAAAGGGACACCTGAATGGGTTCCTGCGCGCCTTCTTCGGCGGGCCAAGCAAGGAGGATCGAGGCACCCCGCCGGAGGTTGCTGGGGCGTTGATGCTCGACCTGTTTGTGGCGGGTCAATCCGACGGTTGGGTCTGCGCGACGGGTGAAGTCCTGGCTAGTCCTCCGGGCAAGTTCGAAGAATACTGCTGGATTGAGTACCGGGGATGGACTGTCGACGCGGCGGGCGGACTGGTGAAAATCTACGCGGCGCCATGGTTCCGAAGCGTCTTCAGCCCCCGCAACCTGATCCTTCGCGACGCCGGACAGATGCTTGAGATGCTGAAGGGGCGCAGCTCAGGGGCTGCAGTCGAGGCTCTCGACCGGCTGCGACCGGCGCAGACGACAGCACAAGTGTATGACACGCAGACCAAGAAGGTCGTCACAATGCCGGTAAGCGAGCTGGCACCAGGAATGATGAAGGCACGAGTGTATGGCGTCGAGGGACTTGTCTGGGTCGACACAACGCGGATGAGCCAGAATGACACCTACTTCCACCCGCCCTTTCCGCCCAAGACACGACAGCAGATCGCGTGGATCGCCAACGTGCTCCACGATGTCCACCCACTGTCAGTTCGTGAATGGGAGGATATCTTCCGTAAGGAGTTGAGCGCTGACCGGCAGATATTCATCCATACCTGCGCTGCAGAGACGTTTAAGCGGCTGACGGAAGGTGGCGACTGGTCGCTTCCCCAGAAGCGTGATTTGTACATGGCGATCATGCATATTGGGTGTGGCTCAGAGGAAGAGTTCCTCGCCACATTCGTCCCAGCGACGATCACCAATGCTGAGGCCGTCGCTGCTGCGAAACTGTTCAATGCTGTCTACCTTGAGAAGGGTGGTCCCGAGAAGTTACGCGCATGGGACTCGGAGATGGAGATACGTATGCGGGAGATCCAGGACGACCGATCAGGAAAGTCGGCCTAATAACCTGGCCGGCCGGGGCTGGCGAGAGCGCCAGCCTCGGCCCTCACCACAAATTGGAGATGCAACTATGAGAAAATCACTACCGTTTAACCCAATGCCGTTCCCAGTGCTTTCCCGACCGTGGCTTCGATTGATGGCTAACTACGCGGAAACATTCACAAGGGCCGATCGGGAGCTCCAGGACGCGAACGGGCGCGAAAGTACTGCCCGGCTGCTGAAACGCTGGCAGCGGCTGGCTCTGGGCATTGAACAGGCCGAAGCCGAACTGCGGGAGGCACAGATCGACCTGTCGATCCGACGGTGTTGCCACGACTGGCTGGCCATCGCCAGGGATACAGGTGCCACTTGGCGGGACATGCTCGTCATCACCGCTTGTAGCATGTGGGAGGCCGTACAGAAGCTCCATCGGAGCCAAGACACACTGGTGTTGGAGAGCTGGCCTGACGGGCAGCTCTCCGATGATGAAGCCGTATGCGCTGCCGCCCGGTTCCGAGATGCGCTTTTCGCGGCTGCCTCCAACCTGCGCCAGACGCCGCGCTTGCGGTCCGTGATTGGACGGAGCTTCGATCAGTTCGCGCTCTGGGTGGCCGGCACCGGCGACGGGAACCTGCTGGCGGTCCTCTCGGAAGTGCGCGATCTTGAGTTGCTGGAGGCAATCGGTCGGGGTGCCACAGAAGACGGGCCGCTATCGCAGAAGGTCGAGTCACGCCTTCGGGAACGGGTGGTTGCCCTGACTGCTGAGCACGACCGCAGAATACGCGAAGGCATCGCGGTCAGCCATAGGCTGAATGGCACATGGGAACGCATCCGCGCTCCTTTCAACAAGCTGCTTGAGGTTGAAACGGTGCTGGGATTTCCGGATCTGCTCTGCTGGACCTACGTGAACGACGTGAATGTGGCTTTCCTGGCTCAACCGTTAAGCGAGCCGGCCGCTTACCGCTTCGCCTTGCTACCTGAGCATGCGAAGTTACTGCCGATTGCCTGTGCAGACCCGATGTTCTGGTATGTCGGGCTGACAGCGCTACTGCGAGAGTCGGGTGCCATCCTGGGCTACGGGCTCAGGAGCTGGGCGCCCGATCTATTCGGGCACACCATACAGCACCCCGGCAAGGTGCTCCGGTACGAGGTGCCGCCCGACGCACTGCGGACTCGGTCGATACTGGCCAAGCGGATTGCGCCAATGTTGAAAGGCTACCATCCCGACGACGGAGTGGCCGACAAGCTGCGTGCGCTCGGGCGCGACCAGCCTGTCGCGGTGCTGATGGTGTTTGCGGACTACCTTGCCCAGTTGGCCTGCAAGGATGACCGGACTACCGACTACCGCAACTCCGAGCACCGGCGATTGGTCGAGCGCCTATGGGAGGAGGACATCGGGCCGCATTGCCGGAGTGTTCTGCAGTGGATTGCCAATGGCGTTGTGGCGGCTGACGAGATCCTATCGCTCGAAGAACAGTCAGCGCAGCACTCCATACCCATCCCTCCGGTCGACCCGCCAGCCGACACGCTGGAGCCGGACGCGGCCGCACAATTGCAGGCCGAACCGGAAATCGAAAGTGTGGCTGAGGAGATGCAGCCAGTAGCTCCCGCAGAGACGTGGTTCTACGTGCCGAAACCTGGCGCCGCTTCTCTAGAGCTGGTTCCGGTGGAGCTGCCCGCGGAAGGGCGCGTCGAGGCTTTTGTGACCTTTATGGGCTGCCAGGGGATTGGCTCCATCGTCAAGGCGGGCAGCATCTTCGGGGCACTGGAGCACTTCCTCGACACGCCGGCGAGTATCCGGTCGCTGACCCCCTACGACGACCTGAATGGGCGGCGCTGGCATAAGCTCAAGCGCGGCGCACAGCGCATCTACGTGAGGCTGGAGCCCGACGGGCGGCTGCTCTTTCACCCGTACGCCCGCCGGGACTGGAAACCGAGCTGGACGGGGCTGGCATCGTGAACCTGGCGTAGTCCGTAGCTATAGCCTGTGGCATCGTGAGTCGAGAACTGACAATGCACAGGTTGAATGCGGTCGGAAAAGCGCGTCTAGGTTACGGAGAACACAGCGGGGGCACTCAATCTGGACTTGAAAAAGCCCCCCTGATAGTATAGAAGGGTTCTCTATACTGTTAGGGGGGGTTTCGAGAGCGATGCCCTCCGGGCCGAAAGCAAGCTGCATGCGAAGTCCCACCCAACCCAAGTTCGCGGATTTCATCCCGCGTTTTCTCGGCCTCCTGTTCCGGCCGGAAGACCGGGTCGTGCTGGCGCACCGGCAACCGCCGCAGTGCGCATCCGACTGGATCAACCACTCAGACACGCTTGAAAACGTTGTGTCCCTCCTGCTGTCCGGCTATGCCGCCACTTCTAACGTTTACTTCCGAGCGTCGGCGCACGACGGGACGTGCCACTTCGGCAAAACCAACTGTGTGCGCGTGCGCGCCCTGTTTCTCGACCTCGACTGCGGTCTGGCCGGCCACGCGAAACCGTCTCCGTTCGCCACGCTGGATGACGCGACAGGCTACCTGCTGACGCTGCCGGTGCGGCCGTCGATCGCCTGGCAGACGGGCCACGGGGTCCAGGCGGCCTTCCTGCTGCGCGAACCGTACCTGTTTCCGGCAGGCGGAGGCGATCCGGATAGCTCGTCCCGGTACGAGGCGGTAAGCGCGAAGCTGAGCGCGATGTCGATGTCGGACGGCACGTTTACGCCCGAACATGCTTTTCGGCTGCCGCTGTCGGTGAACGAAAAGTGGTGGTCAGAGCCTCCGCAGCCTGCTGTGACGGGTGAACTGCTATGGTGCAAAGACGATCTGACGTACACGTTCGATCAACTGGCCGGCGCCTGCGCCGCCTACGGCGTGGAGGAGCACCTCCATCAGGCCCGACACGCACAGGAGGCCAAGGATGCGTCGGGGGCGGAGGAAGACCCCAAGGCGGTTCAGGATGCCCCCTACGAGTCACTTCCCGAGGATGTCAGGCAGGATGTCGAACGGGCACACGACGAGCGCAGTGGGGCAATGTTCAGCCTGATCGGCCGCCTGATCCGGCAGGGGTACGGGGATCCCACGATCCGCGATGCGATACGGCGCGGCCCGGATTTTCAACGCAAGTACAGGGGTCGGCTGAACGCCGAGGTCGACAGGTGCATCTGCAAGATCCGGTCCGGCCGATACGTTTTTCCCGGCGAGTTGGCCCCGGCCATCACGATCTACAACACACCGGTAAGCGTCAGGCTGAGCGAATGCCCCCCGCTTCCGCCTGCGCTCGACGCCATGCTGGACCGCTACGCGAAGCGGTTCGGGTTGGCGCTGTCGGGGCGGGTACGGACTGCCGCCCGGTTTCACGAGCACGTGTTCGGCACCGTCCGCTCAGGCGTGCTGGAAACCCCCTGCGGCAGCGGCAAGTCGACTTGGGCATTCGCGCATATCGCGCTCAATGCCACGGTCGACAGCCGGCACTTGTACGTCGTCGAGACCGTGGAAGCGCTGCACCGGGCGGCTGACACGCTCCAGGCGCTCGCCGACGTCCCGGTCGGGCGTGTGCATGGCTTCAAACGGGAACACTGCCACGAGCTCTGCGGGATCTGGCGTGACTGGCGCGACTGTGGCCGGCGCCACCCGAGATCCGCCTGTCACACATGCGTCGCTCGTGCGCGCTGCTGCTTTTACAACCGGGACACCGAGGAGTCCAAGCCCATTCTATGCCTGACTCATAACGGCCTGGTGCGGCTGCTGGAGGACAATTCGCCCGTGCTGGACGATGCCAGCATCCTCGTGGACGAGGGGTTGAGTCCGTTCAACACCGCCGAGTTCACACTGTCCGAACTGGAGGACCTGCAGGCCCTGGCGCAGAATGTTAACCCCGAACTGGGGCGCGTTTTCCCATACAGTCGCCTGGCCCACGAAAAGGAGTTCGTCACGTGGGACCTGCCCGAGGCCGCCGACACGTTCGCACGGCGGGCCTATGTGTTTCGGGACGAGAACCAGACCGCGGCGCTTCAGGGGGTTTACGATGCGTTGCGTACGTGCGCGGGCGTCGGCCTGGCCGAAGACCCCTTTCACCAACATCCCGGCGACGCGGAACGCGCCGGCGATACGCTGACCCGGTTGCTCAACTTCACCCGTCCCAGCCGGGCGTACGACGCCACCTATGCCTTCCGCGAACTGTACGACGACAAGGGCACCCGCTACGCGGTCACGCGCAGCCGTTTCAGCTTCGATACGCAGCGGCCGTACCGTCGTCTATGGGTGCTGAACGCCTCCGCCCAACTGAGCCCCTACCAGTACCCGGACGGCATGCCGGTCTACGGCTGCCAGGATCTGCCAGATAACAGCCACCTGTTGACGCTGCACGTGGCCGTTGGCCACCCGACGAAGAACCAGCAGGAGCTGACTGTCCGCACTTCGCAAGTGCTGCTGGCGTTCGGCAATTCACTGCGGCGGCACACGCGCATACTTGTTGCGACGGATAAGGACGAGCGGTCGTTGCCCGCCATTACCGAGCAACTCCAGCGCCTGCACGGTACCAACGCGCAAATCGTGCATCTGACCCGCGGACGCATCAAGGGTTCGAATGCGGCCGGCGAGTGCACGCTTGCGTACCTGACGGGCATGTCGACCTTCACGACGCTTGACGACTGTGCGCTGCATGCCGCGCTGTTGCTCCGCCGGACGTTCGCCGACCGCCCCTTTGTCTACAGGATGGAAGGAGGCGTGAACTGGCCGGGCGGGATGCCGTACCTGCCCATTATGCGCACCCTGTATGCGCTCCGCTCCCTGGACGAGATCTACCAGTCGTTGTGGCGCACGTGCCTGCGAAATGACCGGCCTGCCGAGGCGATCATCACCGTGCCCTTCGCGCACTGGCTCGTGGCTCTCTGGCGGACCGTCATGCCGCGATTTGTCATGGGCAACGCAAAGCGTGAGCGATTCATTCCGGCTTCCGAGATTTGCCGGCTTCTGCCACCCGTGCCGCCGGAGCGGCACGACCCACGTTCCGTCGTTGCAGACTGGCGCTTCGAGACGGACGAACTCATGGAGGGACTGCGTATCGTCAACTCGGCGCCCGGCACGGAGTTCACGAAGAAACAGGTGGCCGAGGAACTCGGGTACAAGGATTGGGGCAAGAGCAAACGGGCGATCATGGGGTTGCTCGGTGACTTCTTCGAGGACGTGCCCGACAATGTGCAGAGGCTGCGGCGCAGAACCCCGCCGGACTGGATTGCAGATCCGCTGTGACGAGTGCCAGATTCGTTGGGCTTTTTCCGTGTTTTCTCCGCATGATTCTGCCGGCTATTTCCGGTTGACGCCCAAGGCGCGGAAGGCGTATTCTTTCATCATTGAAGTCGAGGCGGGCCGTTTTCCTTTGCCCCCTCCCAACTAGCATTACTGGTGGGGAGCGGTGTATTGAAAGCGGCCTTTTCTATTTCAGCGCGGACACGAGCGCGGCGCGACAAGCGTCCAGTCATCGTTGTCCCTTCGGCGCTTTCCTCGATACGCTGCTCTTTGCTGCGGCTTCTCCCGCAGTTTCCTTGCGCGCAAGCGCGTTTCAGCGGCCCGCTCTGCGGGTAACAACGCCACGGGGCCGGCGACTGCCGGCGAACGGCGGAAATCTATTTATTTACGCTCAGTGAGAGGGATTGATGAACATACAGGTACATAATGACCGAACGAACATTCGTCGGCGGTGGTCCTCTTCCAAGCGTCAGTTTGGCGCAACAGAAGACGGACAATATGATAGGCGCAGTCGCAGCACACCGGTTGCTGGGGCTGGCAGCGGCACCGGAACAACTGATCAAAATTGGCGCAGCTTTTCCGCTGCTGGCCGAAATCATTCTGCGGTGCGGATCGGAAATTGAGTGCACGCTCAATCTTCAGGAACTGACAGGCAAACTCGGGACCGGTCACACCACATTGAAAAGCTGGTTGAGGAAACTTGCTGCTATCGGGTGTTTGACACGATCTGTGGCGGGCAACCGCGGCGTCAAGGTGGTGCTGAACGGTTGTGCGATACCAGCAACATCGGTGTTTGACGACGGGCAACATGAAGTCGAAAAGGCCAGGGCGTTGCTTCGCTCCATCCGCGAAGTGGTCGACCGCTCAGTCGATGGCGCATTACAGCAACTGTCCAATAAGGGGGAGTCATGAAAAAAGAAGTACAACACTCGCTGCGAGACGCGGCCTTGATAGCGGAGCCGGCCCTTGCCACCGGCTGCACGGCGCGTCAGTATCTGGACCTGCTGTGGCAGGTTGCCCGTGAGGGTTCCGCAGGCCAACGTTACAAGGACCATGTGGCGCTCAACGTTTTCGAGCGCTGGATAGCCAAGCGATACAAGATGGACGAAGCCTTCGCGGCAAGTGAGGAGACCCTGGCCCGCCTTCGGGAGGACATGGCCGGGGGAGCGATTAGACGGGAGGACGGCCGTAAATACGGATCACTGTCGCGATCCCTTCCTGCCGTTATCACCCGGATCCATAACCATGCCGCAGCCGTTCCAGGCGGTACGGTTGTTCGACGGCTGCTTCCGTTTATTGTCTTCTGTCGCCTACTGCGTTTCATATCCCTGACACCCGCCACGCGGGAACTGCTGCTGTTCGTGGAGCGTTCAGGACAGAAGTCCCCGAGACGGAACGGTCGCACGGCACGGCCGTTGACCGTGGCCACACGGATGCTGGCCATCAAATCCTCGTTGGCGCTACTTGGTAAACTTGGCAAGGCCGGCGTTGAACAGGTCTTGAGGGCAGATGTGACGGCGATGCTGGATACGGCTGCAGCGGGCGACAGCTATCGAACGGTCGTGCGGATGTTGCACAACGCTTCACCGGTCTTTCGGATCGGCAAAGAGCAAGGTGTGCTGGCGGATAATGTCCTCGACAAGGTAGACAGCGACACCTTCAAAGACCGTGCTCAGCGCGATTTTCTCCCGCCGGAGGAGATCGACAAAATCCTCGACCTGTCCAAGCTCGACCTGTCCGACGCAGAACGAGTTCGCGACCGGCTGGTGCTGCTGCTTCTGTGGGACCTTGCCGTCCGCAGGGGTGAGCTGGCCGGGCTGACGCTGGAAGACGTTCAGGACGACGATGGGCGCATCGACATCCTGCTACGGCCGGCAGTCCAGAAAAACGACAAGCCGCCGAAACGGCTTCGGGTCCTGTTTCCCGCAACGGCTGATCTTCTCAGGCATTATCTCCGGAGGATTCGACCGCACATCCCCGGGAACGCGCTAATCGTCAACATGCGCGGCGGCGCCGCCACGGATGCGGTGATCTACGCCGCAGTGCAGCGGGAGTCGGCCAAGGATCGCCTCGATCTGCACTGCTACAAGACTGCGCGCCGGCCGACGCCGCATGCTTTCCGGCGCAGCTTCGCGACCAACAACAGCCAGCCGCTGGGACTGGGAATGAGCGTGCACGAACTGGCGGACCGGCTCCGGGATTCGGTGCGCGTCGTGGACGAATCCTACCGCCTTAACAACCCGTTGATCGAGGCCATGCGTGCGGATAAGTACCAGGCCAAACTTTCGCCGAGCAGACCTTCCGACAGCGTGCTCAAGGCCATCGACACCTTGGACCGGAGCGGCCTTCCGTCCCGGTTGATCAAGGGCTTGCGCAGGTGGGAGGCGGAGAAGCGGACCGCAGCCCAACCAGCGGCTGAACCGCCCGAGTCGGGATCGGATTGGGTGACGGAAGAGGACGCCTTGGGCATGCTTCTGCCGCGATGGAACACGCTCCCGCGCATTCGTGCCCTGCGGAACCACTTCCGCGCCGTGGGTGCGCTGCGGCGGGGAGGCGTCAAGGGAAAGGCACTCTACCGTCGTGCGGATGTCGAGTCGCTCGGCTCGGCCTACGTCCCCGTCGCCGACCACGTCTCGCCGCAGGAACTCGGCAGCCGCACGGTGCGGCAGATCCTCGCTGACGTCCGAAATCTCGCCCTTGGGAACGTCACGCTGATCGCCGTTGCCGATCTGCCCGGGCTGTCGAAGGCACTTACGACCTACCGGGGTGGCATTCGGTCTGGTGCCAAAATCGACATAACAGGATTGCCAAACTCGGCAAAACAGGACATAATTGAGGCGTTTGGAGTTGCTCCCGTAAACCAGAAATCGGCGTAAACACCAATGTTTTTGAGGTTTTTTACATCTGCGGGCGTAATTCAATGGCAGAATAGGAGCTTCCCAAGCTTCTTACGTGGGT
>CAZQKI010000169.1:0-9542 GCA_964592855.1 uncultured Lentisphaerales bacterium | reverse complement strand
AAGCGCTGCCGACCCCCCTCCCTCCGTTCCTTCCAAAGAGAGCGCCCAACCCCAGCTTCACTCCCTGCCGCGCGCCCTCTTTTCGCCCCCCACATCGGTGTTCCGCCATCCTGGCGGCACCCGTTCCCCAGTCTCCCGTCTCCCGTTCCCCGTCTCCTCTTTCCACTCCCAACTCACCACTCACCACTCCCCGCACCAACCACCCCATAACAACGCCAAAAACGCCAATAACAAGCGAAATCTCCCTTGTTATGCCCTTGTTATTTTTTTCATAAACCCCAACAAAAACCGCAAAAACCCCAACAATCTCATTGTTTTTCCTTGTTAATAACAATCCCACCCAGGGGGGTAGGGGGGTAAAAACTCGTGTGTGTGCGTGCCACCCCACTTTTTCCCGGCCTCAAACTGGATGCCTGCCAAGCGTTTTCCATGCAAGTCGTTCCGCCAAGGCCAGACGTCTCCCGCTTGCAATTGTTTTTCCGGCTCTGAAGGGTTGGCCAGGTGTTGACACCCGCCCTCAACCGTTTCTGGCAAGCCCGCACCGTTTCGGCCCCCGACCGCCAAATTCAAACCGGCTGACCCGCTCGGACGCTTCGGACGATTGTTTTGAACTATTACGTATATGATGAAGATTTGAAATCCCTACTTTGACCACATATCGTTTTTTTGTCAGACCACCCCCCTCGCGCGGTATAAGTTTCCGGAGACCGTCCGAACCGTCCGAGAATCCAGTCCAAGCGCCTTCTCGGACGCTTCGGACGGTTGTTTTGAAGAATTTTTGACTTTTCGGCATAAGATCGGAATTACTACTTTGGCCAAAACCGTTTTCCTTCATGTGCGCAATTCCTAAAACAAGTTGGAAAAGACCGTCCGAAGCGTCCGAGCATGGGGTGGTAGGGGTTTCTCGGACGCTTCGGACGGTTGTTTTGAAGTAGCTTAAGCCTTTTGGCCTAAGTCTGAATTCTCACTTTGACGCAAAACCAATTTTTGGTCACCTGTCGAAAAGTCAAAACAAGTTGGAAAAGATCGTCCGAAGCGTCCGAAAATGGGGTGGAGGGGGTTTCTCGGACGCTTCGGACGGTTGTTTTGAAGTAGCTTTGGCTTTTTGGCCTAAGTCCGAATTCTCACTTTGACGCAAAACCAATTTTTGGTCACCGGTCGAAAAGTCAAAACAAGTTGGAAAAGACCGTCCGAACCGTCCGAGAACTGGTGGCTATCGCGCCCGACCTGGCTCCGTACCCGCTTGCCTCTTTGATCGGGAACATCTCCCAGGGTCGGCCACCGGTTCATGCTCATTGGCGCCCCCCGTTTCCTGCCTCCTGCCCGCCCCTCCTTGGCCCCTCTCCTGAACCCTTGCTTCCGACCCTTGAGCCCGCTCCGCTGCCTGCTAGGCGCGATTCCAGACGTGCCCAGCACGCATCCACGACGTCCAGCAGTCGGATCAGATCCTCGAAGGCTATAACCAGCAACCTTCCTCGTTCGCCCGACGAATCCCCGCCGAGCCTTCGCCATGGCCGGATACAGGCTCAAGCGCTCGCACCGCTTCACATCCAGGTGCAGGCCCGGCAGATCGCCGGCCAGGTCCGGCGACTCTGGCCAGCCGTGGTACTGCCGGCCGCGGTGGAACCGCGTACCCAGGACCTCGTTCAACTTCGCCGCCGTTTCCCGTTCCCCGACCGCGCCCTTCCGCCTGCTCATGCTGCCCATGTCAATTTCTCACGTTCCAAAAGCCCGCCGCCCTTGATGATCCATAAATACCGCCCCCCTCGTAGAGGGGCGGTATTTTGGATCACCCCATTATAGTTTTGGATCACGTCCGCTAATTTTCATCATAATCACCAATGATTTCGCCAATTTTGATGGTCCAAAATAGGTTTTGGACCGCTTTTGGATCACCCCTGAAAAACGAGGCATGGTCCAAAATAGTTTTGGATCACTACGCCCATGATTAAACCGAAGTCCTTATCCGGTCCTCCCAAACCCCCTTATCCGTCGCCTGATACCGCCTGAACCGAGTGTTGCCGCCCCCGTCACCTCCTCCGGCGTCGCCTGCCGCTCCCCGGCCGCGGCCTTGCGGTTGCTCATGCTGCCCATCGGCCTAACTTCTTTCATGCGACATGGCCGACCGACCAGAAATAAACGCGCACCCGTAAGGGTGCGTATTTTCTGGTCATGGTCGATGGCTTCTGGTTTGTCATTGCGGCTGGTTCACATAATGCTTTGGAATCAAACATTTGCTCCAGACCAGAAATTGCTGCTGCGCATTTCCGGTTGATGGTTTGACCTAACTGGCAAAACAGGCGTTTTTCGGCACCCTTTTCGGTTAGCACAGACACCTTCTCAGCCCCTGTCCTGCATCACACCACCAGCAGACAAACTGGACATTTTCGCTCATTCCCCCGGCCTCCGGCCGGCGGGCCCCTGCCGCTTGACCCGCCTAGCCCGTTTTCCCCGCTTGGCCTCCTTGACCGGGATCATCTCCCGCAGGATCGGCCACCGGTCCATGGCCCTCCGACAACATTGGTTATGGCGGCAACGAGGTGACGCCGATACGGATCGCTGGTGACAGCGCGTGACAGGATTGTGCCGTTTCAGCGTAACGGTATATCTGGCGTCCCATCCGTCGTTCGCATAGTGGAACGTCTTGCCACCGACGGCGTGCAGGAATGTTTCATGTGGAACTGTACGGAGGGGTAAAATCCCCCCACAAACCCGGAAGCGCCCTTTCCTGTATCTCAAGGGATAGGTGGTTGCGACGGCCCCACTGTTGCCCTTTCTTGACGCAGCAATACTGGTGCACTCCGACCGCCTCTAAAAACAGTCAAAACAGCCCCGTAGCGAAGTCTCCTCTCGTTTGCCGTGCCGAGAAGCAGCTTAGCACGTAGGTCGGCAAACTTGTTTGACACGACCATGTCATGCTCTCGCGATATCATTAACCTGAATGTAGATCCCTGTCCACTCAAGCACCTATTGGTATGAACAAGGATGCGCACAGATTCGCCAAATGGGTCAACTCGTACACTTGGAGCAATCTCCAACTTGGCATCGATCATTACGTCATAGGCCCATTCACGACATATGGTGCTATCGGTGTCCAAGAGCACTCCCAGATTCCGGAGAGCAAGTTCGCCCGCTTTTTGCTGCGCTAGCAGTATGTATTCTTCGACGCGTGGTATGCGTATGACTTCGTCGGTAGCTATAGCCCCATGCGTCCGCGCAAATTCAGTTGCTCTCTCGCAAGCAAGCATCGCATCGACCCAAGTGGCATCGTCGGCAACTTGCAGCACTTGTCCCTCGTCCGCCGCAGCGCTATGGGCCCCCAGCAGTAACTCCAATTGTTCAGTTAAAATCGGTGTTAGGCATACCCAGTTCGTCACAGTAGCCCTACAGTGTGAAACGCCCGTTGCTGGTATGAACTCCAGACGTGCCAGATGATTTGGCAGCACCAAGAGTCTAGCGCCGGGTGCTGTTGGTTCACCACCAACGCGTAGAGCAAAAACGACCAAGGCCACAATTGTGGGTATAGGAATGCGCCTCATTGTTACTGTCCTTCAGCTTTGATGAATGGCCCATGCGGGCGAAAGATTCGCTGTTCTAGAAGTTGGACGATTTTGCTCGGTTTGGGGATTATGTGCATCGGTCGCCACCGTCTACGGATGAGTGAGCCGATTCGTCTCTGAGCTGTCCAGCGTGAACAGGGGAATTGCCGAAACTGGTGGACCACTGAAGACCGTGCGGTCAACGTACCACACCGGGTAAAAGACCATGTTGCCGGCCTCATGCAAGCGCTGCAATGTCGAGAGATTCATGCGTGTTGCGTGAACAGGGACGTAGAAGAATCCTTGGACACCAATCCTGCTGTTCATACGAGCGGAGATCCGCGACAGAGCGAGGTAAACTGTCACGTAGACGACGATGCCGATAAGAATCTTGCGCCCAATGCGCCCCATGGTGTTCTCCTAATCAATATCAAGCCTGTCACATGGTCGTCACGAGGTTGCGACTTGACTGAGGATTCGGTGTCATCGGTGATCTTCCGAAGCTTCTGCCCGTGGCTTCGTCACAGGGGGGCGTTGCCGTAAGCCCTTCGCTGCAAGGCTCTCGTCTACCACAAACGAGCCCTTCCGCAATATCGGCGGATCTTCCTTCATGAAGTCGAGTCCGGCAAGGCTTGGCGAATTTGGCATGCGGATAGAAATGATACCAACACGTCTGTCCTGCGTGAGAAACAAGTGCATATCAAAGTCGTCCGAATATCCCCGCAACCAATTGAAGACGAAGCAGTCATCTGTCGGGTTTTCGTTGAGCCTTGACGCCACAATCTGATTACCAATTGGCTGGTCGGAGACATGCCACTTCTGCAGCCGCAGCAGGCGTTCCCGCCCGTCGCCGAAGTGCGCGCCGAAGACACCATCCTGTTGCGCCTTATCAGTCCGCATTGCGACACCCGGGAAATCGTAGGTGCCCGGCCCGCGTATACCGTAGTCTCCCGAAAGCGCCCAACCCACGCCCCTTTTTTCAGGTATAACCGAGCCACAAACCCATCTGACAAAGGAACGACTCTCATGGAATCTCGGCGGGCACGTCAGGATCACAAACGTCTCGTTACTGAACCAGCGGTAGTAGGCCGTTTCAGCCCAATGGATAGTTCCGCCAACCGGCAGCGTAATCTGCCCGTCGTGATCGGCAATCCAGGCGGCAAGCCTGGCGAAATCTTCGCGCTCTTCGCCGGGAACGATGCGATACAGGCGGGTGAAGTCACGTTGGCGGTTACTGCCAACACAGCCTGCCACCAGCGACAGAAGGGCAACGGTAACCAGGCATCCAGCACACAATCTGGCAACGCCGCCGCTACCATTTGAACGAAGAGTCGGTCTCATTGGTGATCTCCTGAATTTTCTGCCACGTCCCGCCATAGACGGATTCCGACCACGCCCACCAGCCGGGATGACGATCATCGTTCGCGATCTCCATGTAATTCGGGTACTCAAATGTCTTGGTCACCGGATGCTCGGGAATGCCCTTCCAGTGCTTGACGACCTGGACGGTCGGGCGCGGCTCCTTGAGATGGCTGTAGGGGATCATCAGGTACTCTTCGGGTTTGGACAACCTTGGCGTTTCGGGCTGGAGGAGGGCATTGGCGAAATCGTCGCCTTTGCAGAAATATTTTGGA
The DNA here is from genome assembly GCA_964592855.1 of uncultured Lentisphaerales bacterium. GTDB lineage: Bacteria > Verrucomicrobiota > Kiritimatiellia > RFP12 > JAAYLN01 > JAAYLN01. The sequence continues at coordinate 4,369 of CAZQKI010000169.1, read as the reverse complement.
TCGTCGTAGAAGACGGCGCGAGCTGCCCAGTTGACGAACCCAACCCAGGAGCCCCCTCCCGTCCCCACTTCGGTCATCTTGCGAAAGATGAAGTCGGCTTTGGCTTTGCGAGACAAAGCCTTGCCGCGTCCCCTGACGACTGGTACGCCGTGACCAACGGTTCCGCTTAATACCCCAAACTCGATGCCGTTTAAAGCGTAGTTCAGATCGTGCAGCTTGGCGGTAAAATCGAAAAGGGTGGCGGGGCGCCCCCGGAACTCCCCCGACCAGCCAGGTCCGGGAAACTGTCCCGTGCCGACAATTGACCATCCTTCGTCATCCCTGGGTTCAATCCACTTCCCCTGTCGCGCGTTTCCTAGATAGTCGGTCCACGAGAAGGGATCATTCTCTACGAATACGTACAGATTCAACCCGCCTTCCTCGCCGATTCGATCTCGGTTCATCCACCGCATCATTTCCGAGGAATAGAAGCGATAGCCGTAGTAGTACAGGCCGGTTTCAGCGTCAAAGTACTTTGTGCTGAAGCGGTGATGAAAGACGTCGGCCATGGGACCGGACTGGGAGATAATGCGCCCAAAGGCGTCGTAGAAATACACGGCCACGAGGCATCCCGACTCGTCGGAATAGGCCGCAATGTTGCCGTTGTTGTCATAGCACGGGAAATAGAACTGACCGTTGATCGACACGGCCAGCAGCCCGCCGACGCCCCCGGCCCCCTGTAGCGTTCCGGAAAGATCAGCTCCCCAGAAGTACTGAATCTCGGTCACGGCTCCGTTGGTGGACGAGACGGTCTCGTGGATCAGGTTCCAACCATCATAGATAAAGTCAAAGGTCGCCGCCGGCGTCACCTTGCGAACGCGCCGGTGCTGGTGATCGTAGGCGTTCGTGACGAGAAGCACGCCGTTGGAAGCGACGGTGACCAGGCGGTTCTCCGCGTCCCATGTATAAGACCAAACACCGTTGGTCGAAAGATTGCCGTCTGGGTCGTATGAAAGCAGGGCACTGTTGACCGCCGTGTACTGGTTGAGGGCGCTCGCGGTGTAGATGTTGGTGACCGCATTGAACGAAGCCCAAAGGGCATTGCCGATACCGTCATATTCATATCGGCTGGCATTGTTGGTCTGGATGAGAGCCGACGTGACTTCCGACCGGGCGTTGTAGCCGAACGCGTCGTTGTTTCTGGCGGTGGCCCGGTTGAGTACGTCGTAGGTATAGGCATAGCCGTTCATCGCCATACCTTCGAACAACTGCCCGCACTGGGTGATCAGGTTCCGTCTGTAAATGTCGCGTTGGATCGCACGGGTTAAGATGCTCGCCGACGGCACGGTAATCCTGTAGCCATAAGCATACCCGGCGTAGTTGGAGCATGCCACCTGGACTCCTCGGCCCTGCGCATTGGTGAGCGCCAGCCCCGCCAATCGGCTTTCGGCATCGTAGCGGTAGTGGATGCCGCCTTTGTCCGCACCGTTGATCGACAAGCTTAACGCGGAAAGTCTGTGGAATTCGTCGTGTCCCCGGACGACCTCATGCGTGTTCGTGCCAATGACAGCCGTCTCGTTGGTAGCCGCCCCGAGCGCATCGTTGGAGTAGACATAAGCCGCGACGGAATTGGATGCAACGGCGAGACGCTGGAAGGCATCGTAGGCCAGCGCGACGTCAGGCGTCGCGTCGCTGTAGGTGGTGGCGGCCAGGACGCCGTCGGCGTTGTAGGCGTGCTCGCGCCATGCACCACGCGCCCAGGTGGTACGCTCGGGGCGAGACGCCTCATCGTAGCTGAACGAAACGACTGTATCGTCGGCATAGACCTTGTTGGTGACCAGCCCTGATGCGACGTTGTAAAGCCATGCGGTGCTGTCCCAAACACCGCCGTCACGGGTAGTGGACAATGCCGTCGCCCGCCCGGCGGTGTCATATCCGTGTGTGAGCGGGTAGGTCGCGCCGGAGACGGCGACGCGCCGACCGAGGGTGTCGTAGGCGTTGGTCACGGCGTTCCCCAGGGCGTCGACACGGATGGTTTCGCGGCCAAATGCGTCGAAGGCGTATGAAGTGATTGCATAGGTGCTGCCGCTGGCGATGAAGGCGTCGTGCTCCGCGACATCGCCGAAATCGTTGAATCCAAGCCAGGTCTCGGAAAGCCACGCGGAGGACACGGACGGCCGTCGCTCGGTGTAGAAAACGCGTCCGTAGGGATCGAAGAAGAAGTTGCGGCCGCCGTCTGCCGAGGTTTCCGATATCATGCGCCCGTATTTCTGTACACGGACTGAAGGCGTCGCTCGAAGGGAGGTAGTCTGCGTTTCGGTGAGGGTCCGCGCGGATTCGCTCCAGACGGCCGTCATTTCGTTGGTCACGTTGTTCGCACCTACCTCAACATTGTGGCGGCGCAGGGTGTCGGAAAGGCCGGTGAGCCGTTCGCGGGTGACGGAGCGCGCGGCGCCCGCGAGGGAGTCCACGACACGCCAGACTTCGCCGGCAACGGTCTCGTAGGATACGTCGGTGCGGTTGGTGATGCCGGAAACGACGGCGCCAACCGGGTCGCCAAGGTCATCATATAGGTTTTCCGTAACCGGATACCCGGTGCGTGTGGTCGTCTGAATCCGCATGGAAGCGCCGTTGTAGAAGTTGGAGGTGACGCCAAGCGGCGTGAGGATCGCGACGGCGCGTCCGAGGAAGTCGGAGAGGGCCACGCTGTTCGTGATGGCGGGATAGTCGCTCGATTCGGAAACCTGAATGCCGATGCGACAGCCTGAATCGTCATATTCCGTCAGGCGGGTATCCCGTGTCCATTGGTCAACCCATTCGCGCTGCGTGACGGTCGCTCCGTTGCGATAGGAGATGGAGAGGTCGGTTGAAACGGACGTGACGAGGTTGGTCGGGTGGAAGACTTGCGTCTGATACTCATAACGGTCTTCGTATGCGGAGGATCGGGAGACGGTGCGGACACCGCGCCCGTCGGTGTGGACGGAGAAATCGGAAGTACCGTCGGGATAGTCGGTCGTTTCGGACGTGCGCCAGCCCTTGTTGTAGACGAAGTTAGGATCGACGGCCACACCTTCAACCTTTGCGGGGCGCACCACGGTATTGGTCTCACGCCCGAGGGCGTCCATGAAGTGCTGCGTGACACGGAAGGCGGAGAAATCAGCGGAATACCAGTTTGCATAAGGGACATAGAGTTCGTCGTGGGGCAGACCCGCCAGCGACACCTCTTCCATCGCATGATAGAGGTGATCGGAACCGGTGACGGCGGAACGGAGGATTTTGTTGCCGTCGCGGTCCATCGTCCAGAGGAGGCGGCAGCAGGAGTAGGCGTTGGTGGAAGAGGCCCCGTCAGAATAGCGGGTGCTCCGCAGGCGGTTCTTGTCGTCGTAGGCATGGTCCTGCCAGTCTAGCGGGGTGTCGTTCGAGGCCAGCAGCGTGGCGCTGTGGAGCGTTACGCCGTGGGTCGCGTCCTGGATGGTCAGATTCTTAACGGACTTGCCGGGGATGCCGTCGGGGGCGGCGGCGGTCGTACGCATCGAGATCATGCGAAGATGGGGGCCGGTTGAAGAGACGGTGAAGGTGCGGCTGGCAGTGTCGAACGTGCCCAGGGCATAATCGTACGTTGTCGTGACGTCGTCTTCGCCGGTAGTCGAAGCAGGACGCCCGCGCAGAAGCAGCGGCACGCCGGTGGCGTCGCGGTCAAAGACGGTCTCGGTCGAGACGGCGTTTTCGGGGTCGCCGATGGCGGCGGTCGCCGAGCAGGCGCGGATCGTCCGTACCGTGACGGCGGCATAGCCGTTGGTGAACCCGTGGGTGTAGACATGCCAGGAGCGGGAGATGACGGTCGCCACGGCGTTGCGCACGAGCTGTACCGTGACGGTGCGCGGGCTGCCGAGGTCGTCGGAGTGGCTCGAATCGCCCGCTTGGGGCGAGTAGTCCATGACCGTGGCGGTACAGACGATGCCGGCAGGGAGATTCGTGACGGTAAGCGGCGTGCCGCCACAGAGCGTCGCCTCCGGACATTCCGAGCCGTCCCACTGGTCGAGGCGCATGTTTTCGCGGCCGAGGTCATCCCAGGTCTGGTAGCGCCAGGTGCGGTCGTCGCCCCAAACCAGCTTCGGGCGGCCGTTGCGGCGCGGGTTGGCGTTGTCGGTCCAGTAGGCGGCCTCGGCGCTCTTCCAGTTGTCTTCGCCGTGAGCCTTTTCGCTGCGGGAGGTCTCGCGCATGACGGCAGTCTCGCCGCTGCCGAAACGGCGGGATTCGACGATGGTGTGCGAGAGTACGGTTCCGCCGGCAGCCTCAACGACGCGCTCCTCGCGAAGCGTATCGTCGTAGGGATTGTTGAGATCGCCCGTTTTCGCGACTGTCTCCGCAACCTGCGCGATGTTGTCGA
>CAZQKI010000168.1:0-9801 GCA_964592855.1 uncultured Lentisphaerales bacterium | reverse complement strand
GACAAGCCTGTTTCTTATGGCGCTGCTGGCGCTGACGTCGACGGCCCAGGAGGAGACCTGGCTGGTTCGGGAGGGACGGCCGGAAGCGCGCATCTACCTGCCGCGTCTCTGTGGCGCCGCCACGCGGCTGGCGGCGGACGAACTTTCCACCTATATTGAAAAGCTAACCGGCGCGCGCGTGCCGGTCGACACCTACGGCGTCATGAGCGAGCGTCGCATCAAGCAGGAGGGGCGCGTGCAGATCCGGCTGGAGCCCCGGGTCGATCCCGTCCGCGAGGTCTCCGCCGACGGCTCCGAGGATGTCTCCACCCTCACGGTCGCGGCCGACACCGTCACCCTCGCGGGCAACTCCGAGACGGCCGTCCTCTACGGGGTCTACCAACTGCTTGCGGACCAGGGCGTGCGCTGGTTCCTGCCCGGCGAAATCGGGGAGCATGTGCCACGCCTGGCCGATCTGAAGCTGCCCCGCGGCCAGACCACCAGCCGGCCGTCGTTCCGCACGCGCGAAATCGGGCTTTCCGGCGACCCCCCCGCTCATTTCGCGCCGCATGACTTCGACCGGCTGCTGCCGGAATACGCCCTGTGGAACCTCCGCAACCGCTGCATGTTCAGCCGGGTCATCCTGCGCGACTACGTCCCCGCCGGCAACCGGCCGCGGGAGCAGACCGGTCATTGGCTGAACGCCATTCTCAACACGGCCGACCTCGCGAAGGAGCCGGAGCGGTTTCCGCTGGTGACGAAGGACGGCGCGACGCAGCGGCTGGCGCGCGGGGGCCAGATCTGCTTCACCGACCCCCGCAACATCGCCGAAACGATCCGGTGCAAGCTCGATGATTTCGCAAAGGATCCCTCCCTGCTGACCGCCACGGTGTCGCTCGCCGACCACGGCGGCATGTGTGAATGCCCGCGCTGCATCGCCGCCAACGACGGGCGCTTCCCCCCGCTCGATCCGAATCTCGTCGTCTGGAAGTTCATGAATGCCGTGATCCGGGGCATCCGTGCCGAACAGCCCGGCAAGCGGATCGCCTTCTACTCCAGCTACGGCAGCCTCCGCCGGCCCCCGGCCGGCTTCCAGGCAGCCGAAGGCATCGTCGGCATCACGGCCAACGTCGGCGCCAACGGCGCGCGCATCGACGATCCCGATGATCCCTTCGCCGTCGGCTACATGGCCGACATCCTCGGCCACCAGGCGGCCGGCGTCGCCGAGCTGGGGGCCCGCGAATACACGATGTTCGCCGGGACGCCGCAGCCGCTGGTCCTTCTCGACCAGATCCGCATCTACCACAGCCTCGGCTACGTCTACTACCATTGCGAAAGCATGGGACGCGACGAGCTGCGCTGGCCGGTCCAGTGGGTCCAGGCGCAGCTGCTGTGGAACGCCGCGGGCGATCCCGCCGCGCTGCTCAAGGAATGCTGCGACACGCTCTACGGCGCGGCGGGCGCCGAGGCTCTGGAGATCCTGCAGGCCATCGATGCGCGCGAGCGCTCGCTGCCCCGGCTGGTTTTCGGCAGCGCGGGGGTCATGCAGTGGATCCTGTCGCCCGAACTCGTCGCCCGGGGACGCGCGACGCTCAAGGCGGCGGCCCGCAAGGTCGCCGGGGTCCACGCCCGCCGACTCGACCGCTTCGCCGACTCCTTCGAGCTGTTCGCCCGGCAGGCCGAGGCCGTGCGCGCCTGCTACCAGGCCATGGACGACCTGGCCGAACCCTCGCGCGAGACCGCGCTGAAAAGCATCGCGGCCTTCGACAAGCACTGGAACGACAACGCATTGGAGGAGACCTGTTCGCCACAGATCTTCCGGAACATGGCGGCCTTCCGGACGCTGATCACGTCGCTCGCCTCCCCCAAGACGCCCGCGCCACGCAAGGGATTCGAGGCGCCCACCCCCGCCCAGCGGCTGGCGGCGCTCTATTCCCTGCTCGAGGTTCCGGCGCAGGTTGACGACCTCTTCTATCTTCCCGACGTCTGGAAGTTCAAGCCCGACATCGCCCGCGAAGCGGAAGCCAAGAACTGGTTCGCCGAGGACCTCGACGACACGGGCTGGCGCGACCTCTCGGTCTACGACTTCTACGAACGCCAGGGTTACGACCGTTACGACGGCGCCTACTGCTACCGGGTCCGGTTCACAGCCCCCGTCTTTCCGCAAGGGAAGCGGATCATGCTCCGCATCGGTTCGCTGGACGACGAGGGGGCGATCTACGTGAACGGCAAGCTGGCCCACCGGCGCTGGCATCTGGTCGACCAGGACTGGAAGCGCTCCTTCGCCGTGGATGTCACGGACTTCATCCGCCCGGGAGCCGCCAACGTCATCTGCATCGTCGGCAACGACGAATACGGCGTGGGCGGCCTGTGGAATCCCTCCGCCCTCTACAGCGTCAATCAATAGTCAGGACCAGGCGGAAGCGGTCGGTTCGCTTGTCGATCTCGTCCTTGAGCAGCGAGACCGCAAACCCCTCGTACGGCGCCAGGCCCCGGTAGATGTGCGGGACCAGTTTGCCCTCTTTGTAATTGGACGCCGTCACGCGGATGTGCCGCGGCCCATGGACCGGGCCTTCGACGGAGACCTGTTCGGCCGATCCGATCAGCGCCTCCTGCCCCTTCCAGAAGGGATAGGTGACCGGCTTGCCCTTGAGCGGCTTGATCTCGAGACTGAAGGGGGCGAGCAGCCGCACGCGCGCATCCATCGGGACGCTGTTTTCAAAGGTGTGCGTCGCGGGGAAGTTCAGACGCAGGTGGTAGCGGGTGGGATGTTCGATGCTGGGCGGATCCTTGATCCATCCCCAGCCCTGCACCGTGTTGTCGACGAAGGCGTAGTTCCACTCGAAGGTCACGCCGCTGGCCATGCACCCCGAGAAGGTGAGTTCTTTCGGATTGAGCGACGGCTTGGGATACTCATCGAAGGCGACGATCGCTCGCGTCTGGTCCCGCCAGGGAACGTAGAAGTGGATCGGCCGCATCAGGATCGGCTTGCCCACCGTGTTGGTGCCATCCATGAGGGTGATCTGCACGTGGGCGTCGCCGGTCACGCGGGCGACGAAGTTCGGATGGGTGTAGACGGCGTGGTACTTGGCGCCGGCCCCCTCCAGAAAGACGGGCACCTTGTTGGAGGCGATGTTTTCGACCTGGTAGGCGGGGCCCTGGCTTTTCCGCTCGACCCAGGCGGTGACGGCCGCCTGTCCGGCGGGCGTCAAGTCGCTGATGCGGATGCGGAGAACCACGCCGTTCGTGCCCTGCAGCGAGACCATGGCCTGCTGCACGTCGACGATGGCGGCCGTGATCGTCTGCCCGGCGCGGCTGCTCCATTCGCGCATTTCGGGCGCGGCCGGCGCGGCGTGGCCGATCCGGATCAGCAGAAGAACGACACAGGCGCACAGGCGGGCGGCGTTCCGCCCATTCCCCTTTTTCGATACTCGATTCATGTTGAAACTCCCACGGAACGACAGGCACAGAAGTTATCACGATGCGCCGGGGCCGTCAAACGGCGGTAACGGGTGCATGGATCGCGACCTGCGTTGTCGAAACGGCCGGCATCGCCCGTTCAGAAAGCGAAATGGGGGTCGGACCGGCTTGCTTTTTTCGCTACCGCCGAGGACGGCGGGGTCCGCAACTGCTCTTTTCGCCCGGTGCGCCAAGAAAGAAATGGAACCGGGCGTCCTCGCCCGTCGTGAAAAAGCAGGAGAACAATCTTTGTCGCGAGCTTTGTCTTGAGCTTTGTCGACAAACACGCCTCACGTCTTCACGCCCCGACAACATGGATCGTGCGGCCGTCGGTCTCGACCGTGCGCCACGTGATGCGCTGCTTCCAGGTGCGCTTCGGACGGCGGTCGAAGATCACCAGCCAGCCCTCCTTCGCGCCGCAGAGGTCCATGTATTCGCCAAGCTGCGCGAGGCCGTCCACCTCGGTCCTGTCGTTGGCGCGCAGCTTCAACTCAACCGGGTAGCGGTGCGGCCCCATGTGAACGCACAGATCGAGACGTTTGCGCCCGAGCGCGAACTCGCGGTCGATGTGCGCCCCGCCATTGACGACACGTTGCAGGAACGCCATCAGGATCAGGTGCGGCGCCGCCTCGCGGTACTCGTACTTCTCCACCCAGGCATCGGCGTTCTCGCGCCAGAACTCCTGGAACGCGCGCAGCAGACCGCTCATGTCGAGCCGGCCGTCGGCGACCCAGCGGTTGGCGATCTTGTCGCGCAGTGCGAACTGATCCGAGTAGTTCAGCGTACGGACGATCACCTCGCGGTAGATGGGGTTGGCGGCCTCGATCCGGCGGCGGTCGGCGCGCAGGATGCCCAAATCCAGGACGTAGCGGCAGTCATCGTCGAGCAGGTCGAACGCGCGATCCTCGCCGAGCAGCACCGGCTCGACGATCTTGCGCACGCGATCCTCGCGCAGGCGCTCGACCAGGCTGTCGAGATGCGTGTCGCGTCGCAGGATCAAACGTTCCGCCGCCTCGTCGAAGTGGTCGGCGGAAACGGGCTTGCCGTGATCCATGCCGAGGATCTTGTCGACGACCTCGCGCGCCAGCGCGTTGACCAGCCACGGCTGGCCCTGGCTCCAGTGGAAGGCGCGGGCGACGGCCCCGGGCGGGAATGCCTGGCCGGTGTCGGCGGTGTGCTGGGAGTAGAGCGCGCCGACCTCCGCCTCGGTGAAGTTGGCCAGTGTCAGGGACTCCGCGGCAATGTTGAAGGGGCTGGCGGAACCGAGGGTGGAACCGCCGGGACGGATACGGGCTTTGTAATCGCGGATGTTGCGCATGCCGACCAGCGCCACCGAACTGGGGAACGGCTGGCCGCCGGCGCGGTTGACGTAGCCGTCGCGCAACTGCCGCAGGAAGGTGATGAGCGTCCCGTCCGCCAGGCAGTCCACCTCGTCGAGGAGCAGCACCAACGGCTTGTCCAGCGCCACGCAGAGGCGGGTGAGGCCCTCCTTCAAGACCGTGTTGACCGGTCCTTCCGCAAACGGGTCTGGCCAGCTTAACGCGCGCAGATTGGAACGCAGGCAGCCGACAACGGCCGGAATCCCCTCGGCGGGGTCAGTGAACCCCTGCACGCTCTCCAGCGAACAGTACAGCGCCCGATACGTCCCGCCCGCCTCCAGCGTGCGGCACAGGTCCAGCAGCAGCGTCGTCTTGCCGCTCTGGCGCGCGGCGTGGATCACGAAGTACTGCTCGCGGGCGATCAATTCAGCCACCTCGCGCAGGCGGTCGGCAGAGGCGAGCAAGTAATGCTTGCCCGGCACGCAGGGTCCGGCGGTGTTGAAGTAGCGATTCATGTCGCGAGTATACCCCAGGCGCGGAAAGCCCTCAATCCCAAACGCTCAACGTTCAACGCAAGTTGGCACGGGCGTTGCTTCATGTCTGGCGGACAAAGTGACGGACAAGCGATAGGAGCAATCAATGACGGCACGGAAACGCATACGGCTGCATCGCATCCTGCCTCCCGGCATCCTGGCGGCGGCACTGGTGTTGGGCGGGGCGCGCGTCGAGGCGGCCGACTTCACGCTGGTCCGCGACGGCAAGCCTGCGGCGACGATCGTGATCGCCGAGAACGCCCTGGAATCGAACCGCTTCGCGGCCGAGGAGCTGCAGACCTACGTCCGGCGCATGTCGGGCGCCGAGCTGCCGCTGGCCACCGACAACACCGCCCTCGCCGGTCCGAAGATCCTCATCGGCCGCAGCCGCCTGACCGACGCGCTGAAGATGAAGATCCCCGCCGGCTTCACCCGCGCCCTCAAGGAGGAGGGATTCATCATCCAGACCGCCGGCAACGATCTGGTGCTGGCCGGCAACGACGGCGGGCCCTACCGCGCCCCGAGCGCCAAGGATCCCTCCAGCTTCACGAACGTCTACAAGGGATCGCTCTTCGCCGTCTACGAGGTGCTCGAACGCCTGGGCTGCCGCTGGTATTATCCCGGCGAGTTCGGCGAAGTCGTGCCGAAGGTGCGGACCCTTTCCATGCCCGCCACCGACGAGACGGTCCGCCCGAGCTTCCCGGTGCGCGGCTTCTGGTACGGCCTCTCCGCCGCGCACAGCCAGGCGACGAACTTCAATCCCCAGACCTTCGACGCGATGATGAGCCTGTGGATGGTGCGCAACCGCTTCCTCCCCTACGGTTCGGTGCTGAGCAGCGCGGGCGACGGCTCGATCATGGGGCCCTTCAAAAAAATGGTGCCGGTGGTGGTCGACGGCAAGAAGGAACGGGTCAACCAGATGTTCCTGGACCATCCCGAGTACTTCGCGGTGCGGAAGGACGGCACCCGCAACGAACACTACCTCTGCCTGGCCCACACGGGCGTCGTCGCCGTGGCGACCGAGGCGGCGCTGCAGTTCTTCCGCGAAAATCCCCAGGCCAACTGCTTCGGCTACGCGCCGCCCGACGGCGCGCCGACCTGCGAATGCGAGGCGTGCCGCTTCCACAACTACAATCTGATGCAGAAGGAACCCTACGACAGCCGCATCCAGGACATCAGCGAGGGCTTCTACCGCTTCCTCAACGCCGTGGCGGTCGGTGTCGAGCAGGAGTTCCCCGGCAAATGGATCACCTCGACGGCCTATTCCGGGCGAACCCGTCCGCCGATGGCGACGCGTCTGAACGACAACATCTCGCTCCATCTGGCCTTCCTCGGCTATGCCCAGCACCACCGGCTCGACTTCCGCGGCTGGATGACGCAGGAGAAGGCGACCCTGCTGCGGCGCTGGGCCAAGGTCAATCCCTTCATGGTCGAGCGTCAGTACTACCCGGCCTTCCAGTTCCACTGCAACGTCCCGCTGCCGATGCACCGCGCCCACGCCTACAACGTCCGTCAGCTCAAGGAGATGGGAATGGCGGGAGCCGAATGGGAGGGGCGCGCCGCCTTCAAGACGGACCTGCTCAACTACTACGTCCTGGGCCGCATGCTCTGGAACCAGGACACCGACGTCGACAAGCTGCTGGCCGAGCACAACCGCCTCTTCTACGGACCCGCCGCCGGCCCCGTCGGCATCTTCATCGACAGCCTCGAGGAGCTGCTGACGCAGGCGCCGGTCGAGTACCACGAGGAGGAGCGGCTGCCCGAGATCTATCCGCACGAGAAGATCGTGGCGCTGACCGACGCCCTCGGCGACATCGAGGCGCTCGCGGCGCAGTCGGATGCGGCGACGCGGACGCGGGTGCGCTTCGCACGGCTGCAGGCCGACCACCTGCGCGCCTACAGCGGCATGCGGCACGCCGAGGCGGATCTCGACTTCGCCACCGCCGCCGGCAAGGCGCAGCAGATGATCGCCATGGAACGGGAATTCGACGCGATCAACCCGGCGCTGGTCGACACGGTCATGGCGAAGTTCGACGCCGGCAAACTCTACGGCGAGCTGGGAGCGAACGCCACCGCCCGCGGCAAGCTGCGGCAATACCTCGCCAAGCAGGAGATGGTCGCCGGCCCCCGCGGCGACCTGGCGGCCGCCCTCCCCGTCGACTGGTCCTTCCGCACCGACCCGCACGACGAGGGGCTGTTGGCCGGCTGGTTCGACGCGGGTGGCGGCGGCAACGACGCGTGGAAGATGATCGCGACGACGCGCTGCTGGGAGACGCAGGGCTACCAGGACGAGAAGAACCTCCGCGGCTACGACGGCTTCGCCTGGTACCGCACCCGCTTCACCGTCCCCGCCAAATTCAAGGGGCGGCGCATCAAGCTCTTCATCGGCGGCATCAACAATCAGGGCTGGTGCTGGGTCAACGGCGCCATCGCCGACCAGATCCCCTATCATGCGGGCTACATGCGCTGGCTCTACCACTGCGAGATCGACGTGACCGACCAGGTCCGCTTCGACGGTGAGAACGAACTGACCGTGAGACTGTTCAACGACGCCAACTTCGGCGGCATCTTCCGCCGCTGCTTCGTCTATGCCGAACGCGCCACACCCTGACAATAACAAGGAACAACACACATGAGCCAACACAGCCAACTTGCCGCAGGTTCCGGAATCGTTCCGGCCGATGGACAGCACGGAGACGTCTTCTCCGGCCCCGCCTGTTTCGCGCCTTCGCCGCGCCCGCCTTCGCGGCAGGTGGCGACGGTCGGCATCGAACCCTCCAGTTTCCTGAAGCGGGCGCTGCTCTGGCGGGCCTTCGGGGTCGCCGAGGTGGCGTCCGTGGCGGCGGACGGCTTTCTCGACCGGGCGTGCGAGGCCGACGCCGTGGTCGTTCAAGCCCTGTCCGATCCGCCGTCGTGGGACCGGTTGCTGGCCTGGGCCGGCAAGCGGACCGTGGTGGTGGACATCGAAACCGCCGCCGCCATGGCGCGGGCGGCGGGACATGCGGTGCGGATGGAGATCGCGGCCGGGTCGACGGCCGGGTCGCTGGAGGTGATGTGCCACCAGGAGAACCGCACGGTCTACCCGCAGGCACCGTTGATCGAGATCACCGCGCCGCCGCCGGTGCCCACCGGCTTCGCCCCCGGCGATCGCGTCCATCTCTACGCCCCCTCGCCCCTCGATCCCGCCATCCGGGTGATGATTCCGGGCGAGGCGCTGGAGGGCTTCATCCGGAAGTACGATTTCACGATCTGGGGTCGCGAAAGCCGGACGCAGGGCGCCGCGCTGCTGAGTTGCCCGACGCCCGCCGGCGGCCTGGTCACGATCATGGACTTGCTGACGGTGGACCGGAAGCCGGAGCCGTGCGGCAGCGAGACGCCCGCCGTGCAGCTTTTCCTCTCCCTGCTGGGACGCAGTCCCGTCACCTTCGGCCGCTTCGTCGTGCCCCACCCGCACTACGGCGATTTCGTCGACGCCTTGAGCGACCTTGTCCGGAAGCATGCAGGCTACGCCGGCCTGGAGCGGATTGGACGGTCGGTCGGGGGACGCGACCTCTGGCTGCTGAAGATCGCCCGGCGTCCCGGCCTCCCCGCGGTGGCCTACTCCAACGCGGTTCATCCCTACGAGTGGGCGCCGATCTACGGCGTGCTGCGCTACGTCCGGTTCCTGCTGGAGCGCGTGGCGTCCGGCGGGTGGGAAGCCGACGAGCTTCTGGGCAGCCATCAGCTCTGGTGGGTGCCCAGCGTCTGCCCCGACGGCTTCGACAACCGCCAGCAGCAGCCCAGCGCCATCAACCTCAACCGCAACTTCCCCGACGGCTGGGAGTACGCCGCACCCGGCACCGTGCACTGGGGTTCGATGGGCGCGCCGCACAGCATCGAGGAACTCTGCCCGATCTCGCTCCGCGGCCCGGCCGGCGGCTCGCAGCCGGAAAGCCAGGCGATGATGAGCTTGCTGGAGCGGAAGGACGGGCGCATCGTCGCGCTGGCCGACTTCCACGAGAATGTCGGCACCAACAACTTCCTCCACCAGTTCGAGGACGAGCAGGGGACGATCGCCGACCCCTTCTACCACGTCGAGCTGCTCGACGGCATTGGCCAGGCCTTCGCGGGCCGCTTCTTCGAGCAGCGCGCCAACGCCTTCTACCGGGTGGATCACAGCAGCGACTTCCATCCCGGCGCGATCTGCGCCTGGCTGGGCTATGCTGTGCGCCGCGGCGCCAAGGGGTGCGTCGTCGAGGCGTCGGGCGGAGACTGCACCCACTACCGGACGGTGCGGCGGACCGAATACGCCGCCCAGGTCGCCGAGCAGGTGCTGGCGGACCAACTGGGCCGGCTCTTCCGCAACCCCTGGAACACGGAGCAGGAGGTTTGCCTGAACCTGCGCCGCCGTCCGGCCAAGGTCCGCTGCCGCATCTACGGCGCGGCCGGCGGGCTGCTGGAGGAGACGGTCGCGGAGCGTCCGACGCACATCGTCCGCACGGTGCCGCCCGGCGCCGCGCTGCGTCTGCGCT
>CAZQKI010000167.1:0-9941 GCA_964592855.1 uncultured Lentisphaerales bacterium | reverse complement strand
TGGAGAGCGTTGGAGAGCAGGCAGATGAGGTCACCAATAAACTGCTGGCCAGGATTAGAGAACGTAAGTAGCCGCCGTGGCCCCAGGTAATCTTCAAGAGAAAAAGCCGGTTCCGGAGTCCGCTTCGGCAGAACTTCAAGCATACGGAGAGCATAAGGGCCGAATTGCGCCGTGATTGATATCCGGCAAAGGGCAAGGTGGGTTAAACAAGGGAGGGAAAGAGGCGGGGGGGTGAAGAAGCCGGCAGGGTCGCCGGAACATGAGCGTGGGGCGTGGTGCGTTGCGTTCGGTCTGTCTCCGACGGGCTGGTGTTGCGGAGAGGCTGACCGGGTGACTTCATGACTTCATGACGCCGGGGGTCACGAAGTCACCGGGGCATGAAGTCAGTAACCACCAAGCCGCGGGTCCGCAGAAGTTGCGCCATCTTCTTGTTTGCTTGTAGAATAGTCGGCAAGGAAAACAGAAATGCCTTTGCCCCGGCGCCATCATGATTTCGTGACGCCGGGTGTCATGAAGTCACGAAGTCAGAACGTCAAAGAGAAAGGGCAACAACCGATGAGCAAGATTTACAACCCGAGCGGAGGATTTCGCAAATTGCATTCCTTTAATTTTGCGACGATCATTCACTTGGGGACCATCAGCTTCTGTAAACGCTATCTTCCATGGAAGGATGACCCGCTCGGCAAGACCTTCGGTCAGATGGTTGGCGCGTCGCGTTCGGGCAAGCAAAACATCATCGAGGGTTCCGAACGGGCCAAGACCTCGTCGGAAACCGAGATCAAGCTCACGGACGTCGCTAAGGCCAGCCTCAGCGAACTGCAAGGCGACCTGGAGGATTACCTTGTGCAGAAGGGCAACATCCCGTGGAGCATACGGAATCCCGATCACGTAGCCGTGCTTTCGATCATGCTCGACGAGTTCGACTATACAGACGACCTGTTGCACGACTACTGGACCTATCTGCTGACACAAAAGAAGAAGTTCGACCGTTGGCTGGAGGACCGTGACGATATTGCGGCCGCCAACGCGCTGATCATTCTCATTCAGCGGGCAACCGGCCTGCTGGGCCGGCAACTGAACCAGCTTGAGAAAGCGTTTGTCGAGGGAGGCGGCATCAAGGAGAAGATGTTTGCCGCGCGGATCGAAGCGCGCGCCGAGCCCGCGGCACCCGCCTGCCCGGAATGCGGCGAGGCCATGAAGCGGCGTTCATCTGCGCGCGGGCCGTTCTGGGGCTGTGGCGCATATCCGAAATGCAAGGGCGTGCGAAAGATCGAAGATGCGGAGAAGATGACCCGGTGACTTAATGACTTCGTGACGCCGGGTGTCACGAAGTCATTGGGTCATGAAGTCACGAAATTGCATGCGATTCGCTTGACGCCAAGTTTCGTCAGAACGTGATCGACAGGTTCGCTTGGTTTTGTGATTGATTCAGCGGCTTGGATAGTACAACATAGCCCTTTCCCGGGCGGTTTTTCCGCAAATGAGTCTTTTATCAGGAGAAGATGATTGTGAAACCAGTATCAGTGATTGTCGTCGGTGCAGGCGGGCGGGGTTGGGGCTATTCCAATTTGGCGACGAAGTGCCCGGACCTGATGAAAGTCGTCGGCGTCGCGGAGCCCCGCGCCTTCCACCGGAAGCGCATGGTCAAGACGCACACGATCGACAAGGCGATGACCTTCCACAACTGGCAGGCGCTGGCCAAGCAGCCCAAGCTGGCCGATGCCGTGCTGATCTGCACGCAGGACGCGATGCACGAGAAGCCGATGGAGGCCTTCGCCAGGCTTGGCTACGCCATCCTCCTCGAGAAGCCCATGGCGCCCACGGCCAAGGCCTGCCGGCACATCGTGGCAGTCGCCAAGGAGACGAACGTCATCTTCGCCGTCTGCCATGTCATGCGCTACACGAAGTACACGCAGATGCTGAAGAAGATGCTGACCGACGGGCTGATCGGCGACATCGTCAACATCGACCACTATGAACCGGTCGGCTTCTGGCACCAGGCCCACTCCTTCGTCCGCGGCAACTGGCGCAACGAGAAGGCCAGTTCCAACATGCTGCTCGCCAAGAGCTGCCATGACATCGACTGGCTGAGCTACATCATGGACCAGCCGTGCGCGCGCGTCTCGTCGTTCGGCTCGCTGCGCCACTTCCGCAAATCCGAACAGCCCGCCGGCGCCGCCGACCGCTGCATGGAATGCAAATTCGCCGACACCTGCGTCTATTCCGCCAAGCGCTTTTACTTCGACCGGCTGGAGAGCAAGCAGCTCGGCTGGCCGCTGGACGTTGCCGATCCCGAGATGACCGCCCCGACGCTGGAGAAGGCGCTGCGCGAAGGCCCCTACGGCCGCTGCGTCTACGCCTGCGACAACGACGTCGTCGACAACCAGGTCGTGAATCTGCAGTACGCCGACGGCTCCACCGCGAACTTCACGATGACCGCCTTCAATCCCGGCGGCGGACGCAAGACCCGCATCGGCGGCACGCTGGGCTACCTCGAAACGCAAGACAGCTCGGTGATCCGCCACTACGACTTCGCGACGAAGCAGTGGAACGAGATCAACACCGACGCCGCCGACGCCAGCATCCTCGGCGGACACGGCGGCGGCGACGGCGGCGTGCTGACCGCCTTCCTGCATGCCGTGTCGACGGGCGACCGGTCGCGCATCCTGTCGGGTCCCGACGCGACGTTCGAGTCGCACATGACCGTCTTCGCCGCCGAGCAGGCGCGGCGCAAGGGGCGGGTCGTCGAGATGGGCAAGTAGGCCGGTGATTTCGAGCACGATCGGCGAGCTGCAGTCGCCATCCGCCGTGCTGCCCGCCTCCGCCGTCGATCTGCGCGTGGTCAAGTGCTGGTATCAGGGCGCCAGCGCCTGGGCCCGTCATGTACCGCGACACGGCTGGCCGTGGGTGCTGTAATAGGAGATGCACATGTTGACGATCAGGTTGAAATCGTCCGTGGTCCTGGGGGCCGTGCTTCTGCATTTCACTATTTCCGAGCTTGATGCCGCGATCACGGTGCCAGCCGGCGGCGCATTGCCGTTGGACCCAAGCGTACAGGCCGCCGCGGACAAGTGCCGGCATCTGGAGTTCAAAAAGCACCTCGCGGCTTTGAAAGTAAAAATTGACGCTGCAAAAGCGTCGGCGGATGCCGATTTCAAGAAAGAACTGGACCGGGAAGGTAGAGTAGCTGTCAGGGTGGCGAATGACTTGGCGGCCGGCACGAACCAGCCGGCGGGCGCATTCGGAGCGCTGGTGCATTACACCGTGCCCGCGATGAGCAATATCAAGCGCCTCATGCATACCTATCCAACGGACGGAAAACTGGCCGGACCTGTCCGGATTGTGGCCGCAAAAGGGGAGTTCGAGCCTGCGACATTCGTTCTTTATCCGTTCTCCGACGCGGCGAAGGTAGAACTCAAGGTCAGCGATCTTGCCGGAAAAAACGGCAGGATCCCGGCCTCGGCCGTTGATGTGAAAGTAATCAAGATCTGGTATCAGACCGGCAACGCCTGGTACAGCTATTACGCGAACAACTCGGAACGGGAACTTGTTCCCGAGCTTCTTCTTAATGACGAGAACCTGGTCAAGGTTGACAGGAAGAGCAAGGATGACTATCTGCGCGTGGACTATCCCCAACCAAAAGGTTCCGAATATGTATTGATCAGCGCCCCGCAGAACATTGATATACCCTTCAATGATTATGTCGAGCCGGTTCGCGATGCGCAGACCTTGCAGCCGTTTTCCCTGACAGCCGGGGAGTTCAAGCAGCTGTGGCTGACCTTCGAGGCGCCGAAGAATGCCGAAGGAACCTACACGGGAACGATTGCGCTGACAATTGACGGCCAGGCCCGCCTCTCCATTCCTCTGCAGGTCCGGGTGCTGCCTTTTGAACTTCCTGATCCGAAGACCAGCTATGACCTGACCCGCGAATTCTACACATTTGGGTATAATGACAGCAACCTGGGCGACGGAACTATGAAGAGCGTCGCCGGCGGCGAGTATCCGGCCCGCTATATCGGCGACCTAGAAAAGGCCAAAACCCGTCTCTTCAATGAATATGTCAACATGCGCAAGCACAACATGATGTATCCGCAGATCCGGGGCCTGGAACTTGGCAATGAGAAGCTGTTTGCCGAAAATGTGGAGATCTATAAGAAAGCCGGGTTGCGGACGGATACGATTTTCCGCGCCGTACCCGGTTACGATCATAAATTTTCGAGCTCACCGGAATCCAGGAACAACCCCATCGAAAAACAACCCACGCCCGTGGAGTTGTACCGTAAGGTTGATGTCGCACTTGAAATCATGGTGAAAGCCGTTGGGCATTCGAATATCTACACCTGGGGCGCGGGCGAGCCGGCGATGGGCCGGCTGATATCCGAGCGCAAGCCGAGAAAGTATATCCATGACAAGGGCCTGAAAACGCTCAGTGAGGGCAATGATGGGCATCTGATCTACGGCGGATACAATGAAGATTTTCTCAACCGGGCCGGGTACACCAAGGAATCCGCGGACAAATGGCACGCTGCTGGCGCGAGGATCACGACCTACGCCGACCCGCACACCGGCCCGGAGAATCCTGATTTTGCACGCAGAACACATGGCATGGATTTATATATGGCCAATCTTGACGGCACCTGCAACTACATGCTGAACGGGTATCCGTGGAATGATTTTATCACCGGCGAAAATCTGCGATGTCTGACTATGATCTACCCGGGCATCGACGCGCCGATAGACACTCTGGAGTGGGAAGGGTTCCGCGAAGGCCTTGACGACGTGAGGTATGCCACGCTGCTCAAGCAGCTTGCCAACAAGGCGATCGCCACGGGCAAGACCGAGAATGTCTACCAGGGCCGCATGGCGTTGCAGTGGATGGCCCTGCTGGATGCCAAAAAATGCGACCTGAACGCGGCACGACTGGAAATGATCGCGTACATCCTCAAATTGAAGGAGATATAACATGAAAAAGATCTCTCACATACTCGCGATAGCGTCACTGGTTCTTGGCTTGGCGGCAAGCGTCGGCGCATACGAGATATCTGCGGATGCCTTGAAGGCGGCCCGGCAGAAAGCACAGGTCCAGGACTACATTGGCGCTGTTAAGGCTGCGGATGAGGCCGTCGCGCTGGCCGGAACAAACGCCAACGCGAAAATTGACGCGCTCTTCTTCAAGGGGCAGATTGCGGAATGGTCCAAAGACTCTGCCAAGGCCAAAGAGGAATATGCGAAAGTCGCGGCCGAGGGTCAGGCGACCGTTCAGCAGAAAGTATCAGCTTGTTTCCGGACAGCCGCTGTCCTAATAAATGAAAATAAGATGGACGAAGCCCGCGCTGAATACGAAAAGATCGCAGGCCTGGCCGGAGTCGTTCCCGCGGACGTTTTCAATGCTAAGATCGCTACGGCGAAATCCTATGAGCTCCAATGGAAATATGAAAAGGCGGCCGGAGTTTACGCAGGAATCTATAACGATGCCGCATCCCTGAAGTTGCAGATAGCGCAGGCCATCCGAGGGAACGCGGCGATTTTCATGGCTACGTGTAAATATGATGAAGCCCGGGCTGAATATGCCAAGATACTTTCTCTGCCTGACACGGGGCCGACGGACAAGGCGGGTGTTGGAATGGACATTGCCGGTACGTATGAGTCCCAGAAGAATTTTGCGAAAGCACGAAAAGAATACTCAAAGGCCCTTGCGGTTGAAGGGCTTGACGCAAAGGGCAAGGCAAACGTATTGACCGCGGTTGCCAGAACTTTCAAGAGCGAAGTGGACCTGGCCAATATGAAGAAAACAATGGTGGCCATTCTTGAACTGGTTCCAGCGCCTAATTATTTCTTGCTTCGCGACTATGCCCTTCTCGCCGCGTTTATAGCGGACGCAAAGGAGGAGGAAGCCGCCTGGGCCCAGATCATGGCAATACCCGGCATCGGCAATGCCCAGTATGCAGAGGCGGTATTCAGAAAAATCGGCGTGCTTGCCGCGGATAAACAAAGCGACGAAGCTAAAAAGCTCGCCACGGAGGCCATTGCAGATGTCAGGATGAGCGAAGAGCAGAAATTCCTGGCGGCCCTCTTGACCGCAGGTTTTAACCCTCCGAAAGACGGTGTCATCGATCTCAAGTCGCTTCCAGTCTCAGCCCTTAACGCGGAAAAACAGGCCAAACTATATACCGATGCCGCAAAGGTGTTTATGCGTGCCAAGTTTTACGAGGCGGCGAAATTCTTCGGCAACAAGGCGGAAGCCATGTTCCCGCCCATCCCTCGTTACGTTTACGAATGCAAATTCATGGACAAGGCGCCCTTCGGCGTGTCCGGATGGCAGAATTCGGATATCGTCAAGGATCCTTCCCGCCGTGAAACGCGGTTCGAGGAATACAACAAGCAAGCCGCCGCGCTTCTGATCTATGATGTCAACGCGGTCCGTGATGTCGGCACCGGCGATGCGAAAAAAGTCAACATTGGCTTCTACATGGCTGCCGATGCCAGAGGCTTGCATATTTATGTCCACTGCCAGGATGAACAGGTTGAACAGGTTCTTGCCGGGCTTACCGGGGGCGGATCTCTGGAAATGTCCCTACGTCCGGGGAAAGGTGAATGCTATTACCAGTGGATCATGGAATTGCCTTCGGGGAAAACCAGTTTTTATCCATGGACGTCCCCGAACAGGCACTACCGGAAAATCGATGATTATTTTAAGGCCGAAGTGGCGCCGGTTAATGACGGGTTCGGGGTCTATATGCTGCTTACCTGGGATCTGTTTTATGACAAGCTCCCCGGGGACGGCGATCTCTGGACCTTCGGACTGATCAACTGGAGCCGGGGCGGCGGATTCACGTGGGGCAGCGGACAGGTTCATGACCTCGAAAGGTTCGGCAAAATCAAATTTACCGGCATTGATCAATATCTGCCGATGGTCAAGCGCGCCATCGTCATGAAGGCGTTCGCCAACTACAAGAACGCGTCGGCCTCCGCCACGACTTTCTGGAATGACGAAGTCAAGGGGGACCGGGACTTTCATGACCAGGTGCTGCTGCCCCGGATTGAGCAGTTCAACGAACTAGGCAAACGGGTCCGGCCCGAGATGACGCCGGCCGATGTCGAGATGCTGTTCGAGCAGGTCGTGCCCGACTGGATGGAATTCGGCTATCTCGTCAGCGAACTCCGTACGGAGCATGTTCAAAACATGCTTTTTGCTCAGTGACACCCCGACATCCCCCGCATCCGCGAGCGCAGGCCGGACATTGGTTGCTACGAGGGTTGTCCCCCGGCGGCACGCCGCTTTTGCTCCGATAACCGCGGGACTTACTCGGATACGCTTAGAGGTCGATGCGTCCGAGGCTGAACGAGCCGTCGCGGTTGGGGAAGTGGACGGTCTTTTCGAAGACATAGGCATTCTGCGCTTGGTCCGCTCCCGCGGGCTGCGGCGGATCGACGCCCAGTACGGCGCACAGCTCAGCGAGGAAGAGTTGGTAGTTGGCCCGCTCGGAAGCCGCCGACTGTTCCCACCGCTTGATGAACGCTTCAATCATGGGTTCACAACCTGGCGCATCACATCATCGGTACCGCCATCCGTCTGCCAGTCAAAGAATAGTTTTGCCGTCATCAGCCTGCCCTCTCGCCGAATGCCGTCAGTATAGCGGCACAACGCCGTCAACATCAAGGGCGCAGCGCAATGTAATCGTTTAAACAAGGGGCGAAGTAAGCGCATGACAGCACTCGCCGACACAGCACTCGCCGATCCTTGACACAACCGTCCGCATTCTGACAGACTCCTGCATCATGACCAACGACACCATGAACGGAAGCCTGGCCTTTGACAATCTCGCGGACATCGGCCCCGTGGCCATCGGCCCGCTCCCGCGCCTGACGCAGTGCGCGCGCTGGGCGCAGGTGGTCGAAGTCGATCTCGCCACCCTGCCGCCGGTGAAGACGTGGGAGTGTCTGCGGACGCCGGAGCGCATCTGCGTCGATGGCCGCATCGACGAGGCGGTCTGGAGCCGCGTCCCCTGGACCGAGCCCTTCGGCATGATCCACGACGGCAGCGCCACGCCCTATGAGACCCGGCTGGCGATGGTCTGGGACGACGACAACCTCTATGTGGCCTACCGCGTGGAAGACCCCGACATCCGCGCCGTCATGACCGGGTTCAACGACCATGTCTACGCGAAGGATGAGGATGTGGAGTTCTTCTTCGGCGGCGATGGCTACTACTACGAGATGGGACTCAACGCCCTCAACAACGGCTACCAGATCCGCTGGACCTGGGTGGAGCGGCTGGTCCGCGAGCAGCGTTTCGAGGAGCTGGAACAGCTGCTCAAGATCCCCGACGTGCTCTACTATCTCGCCCGCAAGGGCGAACGGCTGGGGCGGCATGCCGACCTGAGCTACCAGCTTCCCGGTTTCCAGCATGCCGTGCGTGTGGATGGCTGCATCAACTGCCCCGCCGTCAAGGACCGGGGCTGGACGGTCGAGATTGCGCT
The DNA here is from genome assembly GCA_964592855.1 of uncultured Lentisphaerales bacterium. Lineage (GTDB taxonomy): Bacteria > Verrucomicrobiota > Kiritimatiellia > RFP12 > JAAYLN01 > JAAYLN01. Next base: position 1,461 of record CAZQKI010000167.1, on the reverse strand, counting down.
GCCATGGTCGGGGCTGAAGGAGATCGCCGGCGGACGGGAGCTGCCGCCGAAGCCGGGCGATGTGTTCTGCATGACCGCCTACCGCTGCCATCACGACCGGGTCAACCGCCGGGCCAAGGGGTGGACCTGGAGCGTGATGGGCAACGACAACATCCACATTCCCGAACGCTGGAACAAGGTCGTCTTCTCCGATCATGTGGGATGAAAAACCTTGCGTTTTTCCTGCTTCAATTCCCCGCTTATGATGCGATAGGCGATACTGAAGCGCGTGAAACGGAAATGAAACCCGCCTCCTTTGATCATGCCGCCCTGCTGGCCTGGTATCGTGCGAACCGGCGCGAGATGCCGTGGCGTGGACATCCTTCGCCGTATGCGGTATGGGTCAGCGAAATCATGCTGCAACAGACGCAGGTCGACACGGTCCGTCCCTATTTCGCCCGTTTCATCGCGCAATTTCCGACGGTGCGGGCTCTGGCCCGGGCGGAGGCCGAGCCGGTGCTCAAGGCGTGGGAGGGATTGGGGTACTATGCGCGCGCGCGCAACCTGCAGCGCGCCGCGCAGCGGGTGGTGGCGGAGCATCACGGCCGCATCCCGGAGACCGCCGCGGAGTTGGCGGCCCTCCCCGGCATTGGCGCCTACACGGCGGCGGCGATCGCGAGCATCTGCTTCGGCGAGCGGGTGCCGGTGGTCGATGGCAACGTGGCGCGCGTCTTTGCCCGCCGGCTGCTGCTGGAGGACGATTTCCGCAAGCCGGCGGCGCGGGAGGGTCTGGCGGTCTGGCTGCAAGCCGCCTTCGACGAAACGGAGTCTCCCGGGGATCTCAACCAGGCGATGATGGAACTCGGGGCGCTGGTTTGCCGCCCCCGCAATCCCGAATGTCCATGCTGTCCGCTGCGGAGGGGATGCGCGGCCTGTCGGCGGGGAATCCAGGATGCCTATCCGAAAAAGGCGGCGGCCGGCAAGGTGCCGGTGCGGCAGGCCGTAGCCGTCGTCCTGCGCCGCGGCACCCGGTTGCTGCTGGTCCGGCGTGCGGCGGAGGGCTTGCTGGGGGGGCTCTGGGAGCTGCCGGGCGGGGCGATCGAGTCGGGCGAAACGGCGGCGGAGGCGGCCCGGCGATGGCTCCGGGAACAAGCGGGGCTGGAGATCGAGCCGCAGGAGTCGATGGCGGCGACGCTCCGCCATGCCTTCTCTCATTTCACGCTGCTGTTGCGGGTGGTGAAGGCGGAACGGCGCGGCGGTCGGCTGAAAGTCGGCAGAGAAGGAAGTCCCCGATGGTCCTCGCGCGCCGAGTGCCGACGGCTGCCTGTGGCCACCGCCCACCGGAAAATTCTGGAGCAACTCGGCATGACCTAGCGCCCGGCTTCCGGTTGCAGGATTGTAATCCCCGGGAGGGTGTGGTATACGGTTTGGCCCATGTCAAAAGAATACCAGGCGTGCTGGATCGATGCGTCGGCCAAGATC
>CAZQKI010000166.1:0-10166 GCA_964592855.1 uncultured Lentisphaerales bacterium | reverse complement strand
CTTTCTCCTTTCGCCAACGCCATAATCGTATCGCGCCAAGAGCAAGTCAGTGAAATGGGGATGCGCCCGTTGCGGTGCTCAGATTGACATTTATCTCCGTTTCTGCCATTCTCTTGACGCTTACTCGTTTGTCAAACGGGTATGGTCTGGCTTCGGCCCGTGTGGGCCGGGGCCGACCGGGGCCAGACGAAGAGCGATCATAGAGGGGGGGGTGGGGCATGCAGTTTCGACATCTTGGCGCAGCCTGGGTGCTCGCCGGCGTGTGCGCGGCCGCTGTTCACGCGCAGAATCCAGACCTGTTTCCCGGCGCGGTGCGCGCGCCGGCTGGCGGCGTCAACGGACGCATGCTCACCGTGGCCTGTACGGCAACCAACGGGGGTGCGGAGATCGGATTCGGCAACTGGTGGGCCGACGCCATCTACCTCAGCGCGGACGCAACGTGGGATCTCGGCGACGAGCAATTGGCCACGGTCTACCCGAACGTGATGTCACTCCCCGCGGGCGGCCGCTATGCCTGGACGAACGGCGTGACCGTCACGGAAGGGACGATCGGCACGTGGTACTTGATCGTGTCGGTCGACGACATGCTGAACATCGAGGAGGACGACGAGGACAACAATCGCAGCGTGGCCTTTCCGCTGGCCCAGGTGGCGCCGGACCTGGCGCCGGTTGCCGTCCAGAAACTGGACGGCGCACCCTTCGGTCAACTCCGCGTGTCCTGCGTGGTGACCAACCGCGGTCTCGGCAGTGCCGCAGGTTCGTGGAACGACGCGGTCTGGTTCAGCCGCGACACGGTCCTGGATGCCGAAGACACGAAGCGGGACGTGTGGTTCTTCTCGATGACGCCGATCCCGTCGGGCGGCCGCTACGCGTGGACGAACGATGTGGATCTGCCGGAGGACCCGACCGGCACCTGGTATCTCTTCGTGCGCGTCAATGAGTCCCCGGGGTTTGGCGCCCCGATGCTGTTCGAGCTCGTCGAGTCGAACAACGCCAGCGCCGCGCTGGCGCTCAGTTCCTCCCTGCCGGACCTGGTGCCGCTGAGCATCTCCACATCGGGCGGCGTGACGAACCGCACGGTCGTCGTCTCCTGCATCGTGTCCAACCAGGGAGCGAGTGCCGCGACCGGAACCACGTGGACCGACGTCCTCTGCCTGAGCGCCGACACGGCATGGGATGAAGGCGACACGCTGCTGATCCAGCACCAGCAGACGGATCCGGTCGCGCCTGGCGGCCGGTACGCGTGGACGGACGCGGTCGACATCCCGGATGGCACGACCGGCACGTGGTATCTGGTCGCACGGGTCAATGCGCCGGGGTACGGCCCTGCGCTCATCGAATCGAACGACGTCAACAACATCAGCGCGCCGTACCCGGTGGGCCTCTTCGCGCCCGATCTGGCTCCGGTTGCCGTCCAGAAACTGGACGGCGCCCCCTCCGGTCAACTCCGCGTGTCCTGCGTGACGACCAACCGCGGTCTCGGCAGCGCCGCAGGTCTGTGGAACGATGGGGTCTGGTTCAGCCGCGACACGGTCCTGGACGCCGAAGACACGAAGAGGGATGTCGCGGTCACCGCGATGACGACGATCGCGTCGGGCGGACGCTACGCGTGGACCAACGACGTGGATCTGCCGGAAGACCCGACCGGCACCTGGTATCTCTTCGTGCGCGCCAACGAGTCCCCGGGGTTTGGCGCCCCGATGCTGTTCGAACTCGTCGAGACGAACAACACCAGCGCCGCGCTGGCGCTCGTCTCCACCTTGCCGGACCTCGTGCCGTTGAGCATTGGCGTGCCGACCGGCGGCGTGGTCAACCGATCCATCGAGATGACCTGCCTGGTCACCAACCGGGGGACGGGAGCCGCCACCGGCTTCTGGTCCGACACCGTCTATCTTAGCGAGGGTGCGACCTGGGATCCGGTCGACGAGGCGGTTCCCCAGGCGGTCGCCCTGACGGCGACGGTGCCTGCAGGCGGCAGCTATGTCTGGACGAACAGCGTGGACGTGCCCGATGGCAATGCGAGCGCCTGGTACCTGATCGTGCGGGTCAACGACCCCACCATGATTCTCGAGGGCAATGGCGGCAACAATACCAGCAGCGCGTTCGCACTGTCCGGCGTCATGCCCGATCTGGCCGTCGCGGAGGTCGCGGTACCGGGCGGCATGGACGGCCGGACGGTGCTGGTGGCCTGCGCCGTGACGAACCGCGGCCCGGGCCGCGCCAGCGGCATGTGGCAGGACGAGGTGTTCCTGAGCCAGGACGCGGTGCTGGATGAGGGGGACTTGGCCCTCATGCCCGTCATGCAGGTGCGCTCGTTGCCTGCAGGCGGCCGCTACGCCTGGACGAACGAGGTCTACATTCCGGAGGATACCACCGGCACGTGGCACCTCATCGTTCGAGTCGCCGATCCGTCCGGCGAGCCACTCCTCGAGGTCACCGCCACGAACAACGTCGGCCCGGCGCTGTCGTCGGCCCTGTTCCTGCCGGATCTGGCCGCGGTGGCGCTCTACGTGCCCGGCAACCGCATGATTGGCTGGGAGGTCCCGATGGTGTGCGCGGTCACCAACCGCGGCGCGGGTCTGGCCTCGGGCCCGTGGTTCGACGCCATCTACCTGAGCAGCGATGCGGTCTGGGATGCCGGCGACATGCCCATGATGCAGACGATGCATGCGCAGGCCGTCCCGGCCGGATCCAGCTACCTGTGTACGAATTCCGTGTACCTGCTGCCGGATGCCTCCGCCTCGTCCTTCCTGATCGCGCGGGTCAACGATCCGGTGGCGGGCCTGGGCTGTCTCGAGACGACCTACTCCAACAACGCGAGCGCGGCCTTCCCGCTGGCCAGCATCCTGCCGGACCTCGCGCCTACGCTGCAGGGGCCGGAGATCGTCATCGGCGGACGGATGATCGAAGTGACGTGCAACGTGACCAACCGCGGCCCGGGCGAAGCCGCCGGCTGGTGGGGCGACACGCTGTATCTGAACACGGAACCCGTCCTGGACGAGTCGGCGATGTATCTGACGGCCTATTACGGCGAACAGACGCTGCCCGCCGGCGCCGGCTACGGATGGACCGACCCCGTCTGGGTGCCGGAACTCGCCCCCGGCGTCTACTACCTGATCGTTCAGGCGAACGATCCCGCCTTCGGCATGGGGGTCTTCGACGGCAACCCGGCGAACGACACGGCCGTGTCGTCCTTTGTGGTGCTCGACAACGGCGCGCCTGCGCGCACGCTGGACTGCAGCGAGTTCGGCGATCTCAAGGGGCTGAGTTTCTCCCCCAACGGCGACCGCCTGGCCGTCGGTATCGCCATGGGGTTCGCCCTCCTGAACGTCCAGAAGCCGTGGGAAGGCACGAATGCGATCATCGGGCACACGGAAGACTGGGGGTGGCCGGTCAGATCGGTCTGCTTCTCCCCGGCCGGCGACCAGGTTCTGGGCGGCAGCGGCGATGGCCTGTGCCGCATCTGGGATGCCGTCACGTTCGAGGAGGTCCGGCGTTTCGGCAGCGAGCGCCAGGGGCTGAACCCCGTCGTCTACTCGGCCGACGGCGCCACCGTGCTGGCGGGCGCCGGGAGTGCGACGCCGGAGCTCTGGGATGCGATCAGCACCGACCTGCTGCGGACGTTCACGGGACACAGCGGCGCCATCGGCGCCGTGGCGTTGTCGCCGGACGGGACGCTGGCGCTCAGCGGCAGCTCGGACCGGTCGGCCATGCTCTGGACCGTGGCCACCGGTGTCCGGCGCTTCACGCTGAGCGGCCACGCCAGCATCATCAATGACGTCGCGTTTTCGCCCGATGGCGCGCGCGCGCTCACCGCGTCGAGCGATGGCGACATCCGCCTCTGGAACACGGCGGACGGCAGCCAGGTCAGCCTGCTGCGGCAGGGCAGCGCGGTCACGGCGGCGGCGTTCTCGCGGGACGGGCTCTACCTCGCGTCGTGCGACAACGGCTGGCCGAGCATGATCTTCCTGTGGGACGCGACCTCCGGCGAGTTGGTGCGCACCTTCTCGCAGGCGTTCGGCGACTCCACGACCATGACCGGACTGGCATTTTCGCCGGACCGCTCCCTGCTCGCCACCGCGCACACCGACAACCAGGTGCGGCTCTGGAACTCGGGGCTGACGCCCATCCCGCTGCACGCCGTGACCCCCCTGTTGCCCGGCACGCCGCAGACCGTCGACTTCCAGTCGCACAGCCTGCATTACTTCGCGGTGCCCGTCGTCGCCGGCAGCAATCTCGTGGTCAGCCTCCAGCCCGCCGGCGGCGGTTCGGGCGCCAAGAGCCGCCTGGCGCTCACGGGCGGGACTTCGCCCGTGGCGAAGGATGCGGCGCGTTTCGCCAACCTTGGGGTGCTGCCGCTGCCCGGCGCGTCCAGCAGGCTGGTTGCGCTCGCCGCCCAGGCGTTTCCACCTGAGCTGGACATTACCGCCGTGCGCCTGGCCGCCACCCGGGACGCCCTGCCGTCGCTCTACACCTCCGACGCCTTTGCCCAGGCGCCGGTCTCTACGCTGCGGGCGGAGATGCCCTTCGCCTCCGCGCCGTCCGGAACACTCTACGTGGTCGTCTTCGCGCCCTTCTTGTCGGCGGGCACCGTGTCGGCGGCGGTCCGGGCCGACTACGTGGGTTTCCACGTCAGCAACATGCGGCCCGCGTCGGGCGGCAATGCCGGGCAGGTGACCGTGCGGATCGAAGGCACGGCCTTCACGCCCGAGACCTACCCGACGCTGCTCGCCGGCGGGGGGAGCGTCACCGGAACGGTCGTGCAGCTCGACAGCCCCACCCGCCTGTACGCGACGTTCGACCTGCGCGGCGCGCCGACGGGCGTCTACGACCTGCAGTTGAACACGTCCGGCGCCAGTCCCGTGACCCTGAACGACGCCTTCACCGTCACCTCAGGCGGCGGCCCCGTGCTGACGGCCAGCGTGAAAGCTCCCGTCTCCGCCCGCCCCGGGCTGGTCTACCTGCTGAACGTCCGGTATGCCAACGAAGGCGACGTCGACATGGTCGCGCCCCTGCTGGTCATCAGCAACTCCTCGCCCACGTCGATGGCCCTCACCCCCAACGGCCCGTTCAACACGCGAAACGTGCTCTACCTGCTCGGCATCAACCCCAACGGTCCCGCCGGCACGCTGCCGCCGCACACCAGCGGCTCGATCCCGGTGTATGTCAAGCTGAACGTCCAGACCTCGTTCTCGCTGAACGTGCTCGACGCCAGCACGCAGAGTGTGGACTGGGACGCGTACGCCGACGGTTTCCGCCCGCCCGGCGTGGACTCCAACCTCTGGGCCGCCGTCTACGCCAATTTCGCCGCGATCTGCGGCACGACGTGGGCGGACTTCCTCCGCACGATGGGCGAGGAAGCCACCTTCCTGCAGCAGTCGGGGCGTCGCACCTGCAACGCCTGGACGATCCTGGCCTCGATCCTCGCCCGCGCCTGCAATGGCGGGAACCCGCAGATCCTGGCGCGCGAGGTGGATGCGGCGGAGTACGCGCCGGGACTCGCGTTGCGGTTCGAGCGCTTCATCACGGACTCGCTCCTGGACCGGTTCCAGGCGGGCGCGCTCGGCCGCGGCTGGCGGCACAACTACGCCTACCGGCTCAATGACACGGCGGGAACGGTCGTTACCATCGCCGCGCCGGACGGCCGCGTCCGCCTCTTCACGCGCGCCACCGTCAACGACCCCTGGCGGGGGCACGTCGGCGACCGCGCCGCGCTGGAGGCGGTCGGCGGCGCCACGAACCGCCTGCGCGAGACGGGCGGCAACGCCTGGGTCTTCGACGGGCCCCGGCTCATCCGCCTGGAGGACCCGAACGGCAACGCGCTGGCGCTCGAATACGATGCCGCCACCAACCTCACGCGCATCGCCCACACCGACGGCCGCGCCATCGGCCTCGCCTATAATGCGCATGGCCGCATCAGCCAGGCGACCGGGCCGTCGGGAGCGGTCACGGCCTATGCCTACGATGGCAGCGGTCAGGTGCTGGCGTCGGTCACGCGGCCCGGCAACCTCGCGACCGCCTACGCCTACACCAACGCCCCCGGGACGGCCGCGGACCGCGGCCTGAGCGCGATCACCTACCCGGACGGCACCCACCGCTACTTCGCCTACGGGACCGACGGCTGGTTGTCGGAGACGTGGCGCGATGGCGGCGCCGAGCGCCGCCGACTGACCTACGCCGCCGACGGCACCCGGACCGTCGGCAACGCCTCGAACGAGACCATCCGCGTGCAGTCCAACCCGCGGGGCCGACCGCTGGTCGTCGAGGACGCCCTCGGCGTCCAGACGCTCTTCCAGTACGACGGCCACCACAATCTGACGCAGGTCGCCAAGGCGTCGGGCGAGCGCAACCAGTTCGTCTACGACGGCAGCGACCGCCTGGTCCAGGCCATCGATCCCGTCGGCGAAGTGCTCACCGTGGACTACACGACGCTCGACCGCGCGGCGTCGCTGCACGACCGGCGCGCGAACGCCACCGCCTTCGCATACGACGGCCAGGGTCGCCTGACGGCGGCCACGACCGCCAACGGTGCGACGACGCGCTTCGCCTACGACACGAACGGCAACCTCCTCAGCGTGACGAACGGCCGCGGACAGAGCGTGAGCTTCACCCGCGACACCCTGGGCCGCGTCATCCTGAAGACCTGGTCCGATGGCCGCACCTGCGCCTATGGCTACAACGCGCGCGACAGTTTGGTTTCGGCCGTGGATTCGGTCACCGGCGCGGTCACCCTCCGCTTCGACGCCGCCAACCATCTCGAACGCGTCGACCATCCCGACGGGCGCTGGTTCGAGTTCCAGCACAACGCCCGGGGCGCGCGCACCCGCCGCACCGGCCATGATGGCTTCGTCCTCAACTACACGTACGACGCCGCCGGGCGGCTGCAGCGTCTCGCCGACGGCGCCAACGGCACAGTCGTGGCCTACCAGTATGACGGCAACGGCCGCCTGGCGCGGGAGGACCGGGGCAACGGCACGGCCACGACCTATGCGTACGACCGGGCGGGCCGCGTCATCAGCGTGATCAACTGGTCGGCCGGCCAGGCCGTCGAATCCTGGTTCGTCTACGCCTACGATGCGAACGGCCGCCGCATCGCGATGACCACGGAGACCGGTTCGCTCCTGATGGAACGCAATCTGCGCGGCGACGTCACGCAGGCCTCCTACCCGGGGGGGCGGACGGTCCGGTACGCGTACGATGGCGCCGGCAACTGGCGGACCGTGACCGACGGCGGCACGACGACCGTCTACACGGCCAACGCCATGAACCAGTACACCTCGGCCGGCGCGGCCACCTTCGGGTACGACAACGACGGCAACCTGACCTCGCGGACCGAGGGCGGCCAGACCACGACTTACGAGTATGACATCGAATGCCGCCTGGTGCGGGTCGTGACGCCGGACGACGGCACATGGGAATATGCCTACAACGCGCTCGGGCAGCGCGTGCGGGCCGCGCACGACGGCGTTCCCGTGACCTACGTCTACGATCCCGCCTTCCGACTGGGCGCGGCCGCCGCGTATGACGCGGGCGGCGCGCTGCAGGCGCGCTACCTCCACGCGCGCGGACTGGTCTCGCGCGTGGACTCGGACTCCCTGTACTATGCCTACGACGGCAGCGGCAACGCGCGCCGGGTAACCGACGGCGCGGGCGTGTTGCGCGAGAGCCACGACTACGATCACCTCGGCTGGCTCGCGGGCGCCGACCCCGCCGCCACCAACGACGTCACGACCATGGGCTACTTCGGCGTCCTGGGCGAGTACAGCCGGCTGGTCTTCGTCGGGCTGCTGCCGTACGACCCCACCCTCAACCGTCCGCTAACCATGAACAGCGGCTGGTGCTTCGACAATCCGTACGGCACGAGCCTGGCCGATGCGATCGCGACCGCATTCAACGATAGTCTCGGGAATTCGGACATTCAGCCCGGACCCGGCGGCCCCGGTGATGGCGGCCCCGGCCCTGGGGGCCCTGGCGACGGTGGTACCGGGGGCGGCCCCGGCGGCGGCCCAGGCGGCGGCGCACCGGGTGACGGCGGTCCCGGGGGCGGCGCGCCGGGTGGAGGCGCCGGTGGCGGTTCGAGCGGTGGTCCCGGCGGCAGTCCGGGCGGCGGCAGCGGTCCCGGTGGCGGCGGCTCCGGCGGCTCCGGCGGGTCGGGCGGCAGCGGCTCCGGCGGGTCGGGCGGCAGCGGCTCCGGCGGCTGGACCGGCGGTTGGACTGGCGACTGGACGAGCGGCTGGTCGGGCGGCTGGGGTGGCGGCTGGTCGGGTGGCTGGGGCGGCGGCGGTGTGCCCGGTTCCGGCGGCCCCGGCGGTCCCGGTGGCCCAGGTGGTCCCGGCGGCGGATGGGGCCCCGGCGGCGGGTGGGGCATCCCGCCAGGTCCGAGCGATCCGGGCGGACCGAATGGACCGAGTGAACCCGTCCCGCCGGACGATCCCGAATCCCCGCCCCCGCCGGATGATCCGCCCCCGTCGCCGCCCGGCGAACCACCGGCGCCCGGTGGCGAAGTGAGTCCGGAAGGTCCAAGCTGGCATCCGTTCTGGAAGTGGCTCTGGGAGTGGATCATCTTCCTCGTCCGGTCGTTCGATCCCAACGACAAGATCGCACCCGCGGGCGTGGGTACGAACCACCTGGTCGCGGTGACCGCGGAGTTGCCTTACACGATCCGTTTCGAGAACTACAAGACCGCCACCGCACCCGTCCAGGAACTGGTGGTGGTGGACTACCTCGATTCGGATCTCGACTGGACGACCGTCCGGTTCGGCGAGGTCGGCTACGGTGATCGCATCGTCCCGCTGCCGCCCGAGTCGCTCGATTACACGACCAACGACGTTCCGCCCACCAACTCCATCGGCATCGCCGGCATCACGGTCAGCAACATGATCGTCAACATCCGCGCCGTCTTCAACACGCAGAACGGCCGCCTGGAGTGGCGGCTGAAGGCGATCGATTCCGGCACGGGCCTGGCGCCCGAGGATGCGCTGGCCGGCATCCTGCCGCCCAACCAGACCAACCACTGCGGCGAAGGGTACCTGACCTACTCCGTCAAGCCCAAGGCCGACGCGCCGATCGGCACGCGCATCGACAACAAGGCCTCGATCGTCTTCGACACGAACGATGCGATCGAGACGCCGCACGTGTTCAACACCATCGGCGACCTGTCGCCGGTGATCGGCATGCGGCTGGCCTATCTCGCCAGCGACCGGCCGATGGGCCGCCGGTTCGCCTACTCTGTGACACTGAGCAATGCCGGCATGGGCAGCGCCACCAACCTGGTGGTGACGAACACCATCCCGACCGGCTGCACGCTCGTCTCCGCTTCGGCGACGGTCGGCACGCTGGTCATCGACGGCAACCAGATCATCTGGAGTTTTGAGGAACTCGTCAACGGCGAGGACGCCACGCTCACCATCACCGTGCTGCCGGAGCAGGAAGGCAGCCTGGCGGGGACGATCGTCGTGGGCGGCTACGGTGCGGTCACCAACTTCACTCCGGTCGTCACCGTCGGCCCGCCGCTGGTCGACATCCGGGCAACCGGCGGGGCGATCGAGATCCGCTGGCCGGGGTGTGCCACCAGTTACACGCTGCGAAGTTCGGCGATCCTGCCGGCCGCCGCCTGGAACGCGGTCACCAATCCCCCCGCGGCGTCCGGAAGCGACCGGATCGTCACCTGGACCGGCACCAACCAGACGATGTTCTTCCTGCTTCGCCGGCCGTGAGCGGTCATCTCGACATTCACCCCCGTTTCCGCATATTTGAAAACGGAGGCGCATGCAAAACCTCCGGTTTGTGCAAGCGGAGGGTTCAGGGGCCGGGGTTCAGGGGACGCTGCTGTCCCGAACCCTGGTTTCCTGAACCCTGATTCCCGGCGCTTGCATGGGTTTTGCAAGCGCCTCAACGGGATCGCATGGATGAGCGACACGGAAAGAACTGGACCCCGCCGTCCCCGGCGGTAGAGAATCACTTCGACATTCTGCGGTTCAGTATTCGTCAATCTGCGGTTTTATAGAGTTGCGGGCGCAGCCCGCATTAGGTTAAGCTAAGAGCTTGGCACCCCGTGAGTGACACTTAACCGACTACAACAAGCACCTGATGAAGCGCAAGCAACCCCGACACACCGTCCTGCCCGCCGAAGCCGAAGCCGAGGCCGACCTCGGCTTTGCCCGGCT
>CAZQKI010000165.1:0-10275 GCA_964592855.1 uncultured Lentisphaerales bacterium | reverse complement strand
CAGATCCATCACCTGGTGAACGGCGCCGAGGGCATCTGGCACATGGGCCAGCGCGACATCGTCTGGACGCGCGTCTCCAAGGCCGGCTTCGCCAAGGGGCTGCGCCTGCGCCATTACGGCGACATTCTGCACGCCAAGCTCCTCTCCAGCTATCCCGCCATTGTCGACAAGGTCAAGGTGACGCTGATCACCGATGCGGCGGAGGTCGAGAAAAGGCTGGCGGTGGCGCGCAAGGTCTACGACGAGCGGAACCGCCGCCTGGAATCCATGACCGACGATTCGGTGGAGACCTTCTATTCCTGCCTGCTCTGCCAGTCCTTTGCGCCGAACCATGTCTGCATGATCACGCCGGAGCGGCTGGGTTTGTGCGGCGCGTACAACTGGCTCGACGGCAAGGCGGCCTACGAAATCGACGAGACCGGACCGAACCAGCCCGTGCAGAAAGGCGAGTGCCTGGACCCGGTGCGCGGCGTGTGGCAGGGCGTCAACGATTACGTCTTCTCGAACAGCCACAAGGCGGTGCCGTCCTTCTGCGCGTATTCCATCATGGATCGCCCGATGACCAGCTGCGGATGCTTCGAGGCGATCGTAGCCTATGTGCCGGAATGCAACGGCGTCATGGTGGTGAACCGCGAATTCCAGGGCGAGACGCCGGCGGGAATGACGTTCTCCTCGCTGGCCGGCAGTGTCGGCGGCGGCCAGCAAACCCCGGGATTCATGGGTTGCGGCAAGGTCTTCCTGACTTCGCGCAAGTTCCTTTTTGCCGAGGGCGGACACAAGCGGGTGGTCTGGATGCCGAAGGAGCTCAAGACCCTGCTGGCCGATGACCTCAAGCGGCGCTTCACGGAGCAGGGCGTCCCCGACCTGCTCGATCAGATCGCCGACGAAACCGTGGGTAGCGAAGCGGCCGTCGTCCGCGCCTACCTGGAGAAGGTCGGGCACCCGGCGGTGACGATGGAGGACATGGGGAGTTTCGCCGAGTCGGTCTCGGAGCCCGCGACGGTCTCCGGGAGCCAGTCGGCATCGGCAGCGGTGGAAACCAAGGCCCCGGCTCCCGCGGCGAAGGCCGAGGCGGCCCCGGCAGCAGCGGCGGCGCCGATGCTGACGGACGAACTGATTGCCCAGATCAAGGCCCAGGTGGCGCAGGAGGTGAAGTCGACCATCACCCAGGAGGTGGTACGGGAGATCATCGGCACCCTGAGCCGGACGTTCCTGGGTGTCGAGACACCCGCAGGGGCCGTGGCCGCAGTGCCGGTGCCGGCGGCGGCACCCGCGCCGACCGGACCCAAGGCGTCGGAGCGGATCGAGGCGGTGACGGCTTTCGAGGTCAAGCAGGAGAAGTGCGAAGTTCCGATCTGGACGGTGAAACTCGGCGCTACGAAGGCGGAGGGCGGCACGCGCGGCTGCTCCTACACCATCGGCGGGGCGACGGCCATGCCGTTCCATCTCTGGGAGGGTAGCATCCCGAACCGGCCGCGCGTGGCGATGGAAGTCTACGACGCGGTCAGCCCGAAGTATCCCGCCATCCTGCGGGAGACGTTCGGCGACGTGCTCGACAAGCCGGCGGAGATGGCCCGGCTGTGCGTCGAGAAGTACGGGGCGGAGTTGATCAGCGTGCGGCTCGACGGAACGCATCCCGAACGCGGCAATCGCACGCCGGAACAGGCCGTCGCGGTCGTGAAGGCCGTCCTGCAGGCCGTCGATGTCCCGCTGATCATCACCGGCCACAACTACTTCGACCGGATCAACGACGTGATGAAGGCGGTGGCGCAAGCCTGCGCGGGCGAGAATCTGCTGCTGAACTGGGTGGAGCAGGACAACTACCGGACGATCGCCGGCGTGGCGATCGCCTACGGGCACACGGTCGTGTCGCAGGCCCCGATCGACGTCAACATCGCCAAGCAGCTGAACATTCTGCTGACGAACATGGACATGAAGCAGGAGCAGATCGTGATGGACCCGATGACCGGCGCCCTGGGCTACGGCATCGAGTACACCTACTCGGTCATGGAACGGATTCGCCAGACCGGGCTGGGCGGCGACAAGATGCTGGCCGGCCCGATGATCGGAGCGCCGGGCCAGGAGTGCCTGAAGGTCAAGGAGTTCAAGGCGACGGAGAAGGACTTCCCGGCGTGGGGCGACCTGGCCAAGCGGGCGGCGCTGTGGGAGTTGACCACGGCGATGGGCATGCTTTACGCCGGCGCCGATCTCCTCATCATGTCCCATCCCGACGCGGTGAGAACGCTGAAGAAGACGATCGGGAAGTTAATGGAAAGATGATGGGGCTTACTTAGTTCTTTGTTCTTTGTTCTTTGTTCTTAGTTCTTTGTTCTATGGGGCATCATCATAAGATCAAAACACCAAGGAAGTAATCGCATGAAAATCGAACGGTTTGAAGATGTTGAGGGGTGGAAGCAGGGACGGGTGTTGACCAAGATGGTCTATGCCGCCACACGGAAGCAACGCTTTGCTCGCGATTTTGGCTTGAAGGATCAGATCCAGCGCGCGAGTGTCTCGGTTATGCTCAATGTTGCCGAGGGTTTTGATGGTGGCAGCAATGCCGAGTTCGTCAAGTTCTTGCGCTATGGTCAGCGATCTTGCACCGAGGTCCAGAGCGCCCTTTACGTCGCCCTCGACCAGGAGTATATCTCCGAAACCGAGTTTACTACTTTGTACAAGCAGGCCAAGGCAACCCGTGCGCTTTTAGGAGGATTCATCAAATACCTTTTGGCCCACCCTCATCCCGATGCGTGATCACCCCGAACCCCGAACCAAGAACCCTAACCAAGAACCAAGAACCAAGAACAAAGAACCCCGAACCAAGAACAGGGATCATATGGCCTTAAGCGGATTACAGATTCAGAAACTACTGCCGAAGACGAACTGCAAGGAATGCGGTTCGAACACCTGCCTGGCGTTCGCGATGAAACTCGCGGCGAAGAAGGCGGAGCTTTCGGCGTGCCCCTACGCCTCGGACGAGGCCAAACAGGTGCTGGGCGCGGCCAGCGAGCCACCCGTCAAGGAAATCAAGCTGGGCGGGAAAGGCACCCTCAAGGTCGGCGCGGAAACGGTCCTGTACCGTCACGAAAAGACCTTTGTCCACCAGACGGCGCTGGCCGTGAACGTCAACGACACCGACCCGCCTGCGGTGGTGGAGGCCACGCTGGCGGCGATCCGGGACTACGTTCTGGAGCGCGTGGGCGAGACGCTGGTGGTGGACCTGGTGTCCGTCACCCAGAAGGGCAAGGATCCCGCCGCCTTCGCCGCGCTGGCGAAGCAGGCGTGGGACACCGTCGGGCGCCCGCTGGTGCTGCACGCCGCTTCGGTGGAAGCCCTGAAGGCTGCCGCCGAGGCGGTCCAGGGATCGGGCAGCGTGCTGGCCTCCGCCACACCCGAGACGGCGGAGGCCCTGGCGGCCATCGCCAAGGCGAACGGGCATGCGCTGGCGCTGACCGCACCGGACCTGAACGGGCTCGTGACCGCCGCGGCTGCAATCAAGGCGGGCGGTTTCAACGAACTGGTGCTGCAGTTCCAGACGCACTCCCTGGCCGAGCAGTTCCAGACCAATTCCATTGCCCGCCGGACCGCGATCAAGGATCAATACAAGCCGCTCGGCTATCCCAGCCTGCGGTTCATCGAGGCCGACGGCGTGCTGGACGCGGCGGCCGAGGCGATCACGGAAATCTGCAAATACGGCGGGATCTGCGTCCTGCCGGTCCTGGATCCGGCGCTGGTGTCGGCGCTGATGACCTTGCGCATGAACATCTACACCGACCCGCAGAAGCCGATCCAGGTCGAGCCCAAGGTGTATCCCATCGGCGAACCGACGGCGACGTCGCCGGTGTTCGTGACCACCAACTTCTCGCTGACCTATTTCATCGTCTCGGGTGAAATCGAGAACAGCGGCACGAGCGCCTGGCTGGTGGTGCCGGAGTGCGAGGGGATGAGCGTGCTGACCGCCTGGGCGGCCGGCAAGTTCTCCGGCGCGAGCATCGGCAAGTTCATCAAGGAGATCGGGTTGGAGCAGCAGGTCCAGACCCGGCAGGTCGTGATTCCCGGTTACGTCGCGCAGATCAGCGGTGAACTGGAGGAATGCCTCCCCGGCTGGAAGGTCCTGGTCGGTCCGCAGGACGCCGCCGACCTGGAAAGCTTCATCAAGGCGCGTCTGTCCGCGCCGTAGCCGCAAGCCCCATCATGCCGCGGATCACCTTTCAGCCCTCCGGCAAGACGATCGAGGTTCCGCCCAGGACGGAGCTGGTCGACGCGGCGCGCACCGCCGGCGTGGAGATCGAGTCGCCCTGCGGCGGCAAGGGATCCTGCGGCAAGTGCATCGTCCGGATTGTCGCCGGCCGGGTGGATACCGGACTCAGCCTGGGCATGCTGCCCGCCACGGCCGTGGCGGACGGGTACGTGCTGGCCTGCCGGACCGTCGTCCCCGAGACGGACCTGACGGTCGAGATTCCCGAGGCGCTCGGGCGCAAGGGCGCCCAGATTGCCGCCGGGGACGAATCCGCCCTGGTGCGCGGCGACTTGCTCCCCCGGCATTGGGAGTACGACCCGCTGTCGGTCAAGTGGCGCGTGGATGTTCCGGAGGCGAAACCGGAGGATGGCCTTTCGGATCTGGATCGGCTGACACGGCGGATTCAGAAGGATTGGGGGGCGGTTGACCCCGATTACCCGCTCTCGGTCTTGCGCGCGATTGCCGCGGCGCTGCGTGCCCAGGCCGGATTGGTGACCGTCACGCTGATTCGCGCGTTCGGACGGATGCATGTGATCCGCGTCGAGCCCGGCGACCAGACGACGCGTCACTACGGGATTGCCGTGGATATCGGCACCACGACGGTGTCGGTGCAGCTGGTCAACCTGACGCTGGCGACGATCGAGGGAACGCGGAGCGATTACAACGATCAGATAGCCTGCGGGCTGGACGTGATCAGCCGGATCAACTACGCCCGGCGCGCCGACCGGCTGGAGGATCTCCGGCAGCGCGTCCTGGCGACCATCAACCGACTGATCCTCCAGGTGACGGAAGCCGCGGGCGTCGATCCCATCGACGTTGACAATGCGGTGGTGTCCGGGAATACGACCATGATGCATCTCCTGCTGGGTCTCCCGCCGGAATACATCCGCCTGGCTCCGTACACCCCGACGATAATGGAATCGCCCTATCTTTCCGCCGCGGAGGTGGGCATCGCGATCAACCCGGAGTCCTGGATCTGCTTCTCCCCGAGCGTCGGCAGTTATGTCGGCGGGGATATCACCGCCGGGATGTTGTGCACGGATCTGGCGACCGACACCCCGGATGTCAATCTGTTCATCGACATCGGCACCAACGGCGAACTGGTGGTGGGCAACAACGAATTTCTGCTGACCTGCGCCTGTTCCGCAGGCCCGGCGTTCGAGGGCGGTGGGATCGAGTGCGGGATGCGGGCGGCATTGGGCGCCATCGAACGCGTCGAGGTCGATCCCGATACGGGCGTGCCGCTGTACTGGACCATCGGCAATGTCCGGCCGAAGGGAATCTGCGGCTCCGGCATGATCGCCCTGCTGGCGGACCTCTTGAAAACCGGGTGGCTGGATGCGGCCGGGAAATTGAACCGGACACGATCCTCTCCCGCCATCCAGGCCGAGGGACGGCATGCCCGTTATGTGCTGGCACAGGCGTCCGAAAGCGGGGCGAACAAGGCCATCACGATCAGCGAGCAGGACATCGACAACATCGTCCGGGCCAAGGCGGCGATCTACGCGGCCTGTTCGCTCCTGATGGAGCAGGCCGGGATGACCTTCGACGATCTTGCCAACGTCTATATCGGCGGCGGGTTCGGGCGGTTTCTGAACCTGGAAAAGGCGGTGATCATCGGACTGGTTCCCGATCTTCCCCGCGAAAAATTCCATTACATTGGGAACTCCTCGTTGCTGGGCTCGTTCATTGCCCTGGTCTCGCAGGAATACCGGCAGCGCCAGCTTGACCTGGCTCGGCGCATGACCTATGTCGATCTCAGCTCTGAGTCACGGTACATGGATCAGTACACCAGCGCCCTGTTCCTGCCGCATACCGATCCCGAGCGGTTTCCCAGCGTGCAGGCCTTGATCCGGACATGCAAACCTTAAGCCATCAGCAACAGGCGGCGCAGACGGCGATCCGCCTGGCCATCGGCAAGCTGGCGGAGCTGGACGATTGGACGGCCCGCTGCTCCCGGCTGAGACTTCCCGATCCCGCCGCAACGGGCGGCGTCATCCGGATCACCGTGCTGGGCGCGGCGCTGGAGTTGCGTGCGCCGGAGTTTCTGGCGTGGGAGGCGAGCACCGGACAGCCTGCAAAACCGTCCCGACATCTGCTGGCCCTGCATTACCTGCTGGGTGAAGCGGTCCTGCCGCCCGACCATGCGTGGATCACCTTCCGTGAATTCCCTGGCGGCCAGTTCTACTGGGAGCCTTTCCGGTCGCGGTCGATCACGCCGCTGATCGGGCGCATGGGCAACGATCTGGAGTTGCTGCGCAAGCGCCTCGCGCGGTTTTCGGCGACGGCGACGCCCCTGCCCGACGGAGGACTCCAGGCTGTGATCCAGGCGCTGGGCGCTTTCGAGACCCTGCTGGTCTACCGTCCTGGCGACACCGAATTCCCCCCCGCTGCCGATCTCCTGTTCGACTCGCGCGCGCGGCATTTCCTGTGTGCCGAGGACGCTTCCGTCATCGCCAGTGGAATCTGCCTCGGGTTGCTGTAGCCCGCATTAGAGCACGATGTCCCGGATGGCCAGCGCCTCCGTATACCGCCCTTCAGCGACGTCATAGATATAGGCCACCTGAACGTCCCATACGCCAAGGGTGAAGGTCTGATCACTGTTATAGGCAATAAAACCGGGGGAGCTGTTCTCCTGATAGCGGCTCGAATAGTCATAAATCATTGCCCAGTAGGACGAACTGTCATACGTGAAATAGATGCGTTGGGAGGTGCTGATGTACGAACCGGTTATCCATTTCGCGTACAGCGTGACGGACGCATTGGCGGTGTAGATCCCGCCTGCCGCGTAACCCGTGCCGAAACCGTTCGCGGCGGTGTTCCAGCCGGCAAAAATGCAGCCGCTCTTCGCCAGATTCCCGCTGTTGACCGCAAGCTTCAGGGAAACATCGTGCGTCTTGGTCTGCGGCGCCGGCGCCGTGCCGCTGGTCGCCCCGTTGGCAATATAGCTTACCGTGTAAGTGGTTGGTGCAACCCCCTCCTGGTCAACCGTGAAGGGCCGCGTGATCCCGCCGCCGGCCACCGTGATCGTCCCCGACCGGGACGGCCCCGTGTTGGCGGTGACGCTGTAGGTCACCGTGCCATTGCCGCTGCCCGAAGCGCCGCCCGTGATCGTGACCCAATTGAGGCTCTCCGTCGCCGTCCACGCCACGTTTGCCGTCACCCCGATGGTCTGCCCGCTCGCAGCTGCGCTGGTGTGACTGCGGTTGGCCGGACTGATCGTCAGCGTGCTGGGTTGAATGTTCTGATTCCAATTCAACGTGATGTTGCCTTCTGAAGCGCTGAGTCCTCCCACGGCAATCCAGTAGGTCGTTCCGCCAACGACGTTGAATTCAATTTGGCTTTGATACCCGCCCGAGTCGTCATTGTCGGCCAGAACCGTCAGGCTGCCGACGGAACTGCCCGTATACGCGGCCAGCTTGGTGTCGAAGGTGCTGCTAAACGTGTCGATTGTGACCGTGCTGCTCGACGGGGCCGTCCAGCGCCACCACACGGATTGGCCACCATGATAACTCGGCTCCCCAGTCTCAAGCGTCGCGCCGACATTGCTTCCGGTCGTCTGGCCACTTGAACCCGAGATGCTGATGGCGCTCGCAAAATTATCGTTCGGAGGGCCAGATGAGGTTGGGTTCTGGCCGTCCAGGGCCGTCAACCCCGTGTTGTCCGGATCCAGCCAGTCGCGCAGCCGCGTGGCCGACGTCCCGCCACCCGTCCAACTGGTCGACAGCTTGCCGTACCAGTCTGACTGATCGTTGCCACAGGCGGCATAGCCTCCATGCAATTGGCCCACAATGCGCTGCGTGGCCCCCTGCCACAAGCCGGACCCCGAGGACCCGCCTTCGGTGGTGCCCGAATCCCAATCGACGATTCGCCAGTGCGTCGCCGAAGCGTCCACCGTGCTGCCGAGGTAGGCGGTGCTCTCCAGCGCATGGTTCTCGTACGACCAGGCCTTCTCATCCCCGCTGGGATGATGGATTCCGGCCGCGCCCGAGATGCCGCCACCGGATCGGTCCCATCCCGCATAGTGCACGTTGAACGCGGCGTCGGGAACGCTGTTCAACTCCAGCAGCGCGAAGTCCGAGGCCGAATGCGTCGCCCGCAGGCTGGCGCCACTCTGGCTCTGTCCCAACGAGCCCCCGCTCAAGGCTCCGCACGTGGGCGATTGGTAGTTCCAATAGACGACGACCGATCCGGCTTCGGCGGTCGTGCTCACGCAATGGTTGGCGGTCAGAAAGTAGGCTCTGAAGTCGGCGCGCTGGTTCATCACCAAACTTCCGGTACACAAGTACATGCCGGAAATGGTGTAGCGCCCCACGCTGCGAATCGGGTTCTCCCAGCCCGCCGTCACGGGGCATACCACATCGATGTTGCACCCATCTTGCTTGGACGCGTCCTGTTTCTCCGCCGAGGACCGTGACCTCAAGAGGTCGCGATAGCCGCTGTTGACTGAACCCACCGTCACGCGGAACTGGTCGGCCAGGCTCAACGGCACATCAACGACGATCACGATGAAGTCGCCCGGCAGCATCGGCGTCCAGAACTCCCCGGCGTCGGTAACATCATTGCGGGTATACGGCCCGGCCGTGTGTGCGCCGTCCGCCGACGACAGGCGCAGGGTTCCTCCCGACGGAAGCACGAGTTCCGAGAAGCCCACGTTGACGTCCGTCGCCCCGGGGGCGTGGATGAACAAGGACCACCGTGCAAGGCCGTCGTCCAGCATTTCCCATTGGCCGAAGTCGCGCTGGTTCGCCTGGGCCTCGAACGGCTCGGCAAAACGCAACCGCTTCTCGGACCCCGTCGACTTCTCGAGATCGCGCGCCACCAAGCTCGCGGCGTCGATGGCCGCCACCTGAAGCAACGGAGTGCCTTGTGCCAGATGCCCCAAGCCACCCGGCCCCCTGACGCCCGCGGCCTCCAACGGCCCGTGGCCGCACCAGACGACCAAAGCCACCACGGCCTGCAACCATGGACACTTCGTGCGCAATAGGCTCTTTCTCATCGTTGTTCCTTTCTTTCGGCTCCCGCGACGGTCGCGTGAGCTGCTGAAGATGGCCGCCCCGCAGCATCCGGGAGAGGCTCGCCTTCCTCGGTACCCGGGGTTTGAACGGACGGTGCGGATGGGTGGACCGTGGGTCCAGCCTGTAAGCGAAACGGGATCACCACCGTATGGCCGCTGCTGGTCTCAACACGCAAGGGGGTTCGCTCCAGGGTGGACGAGGGCGTCAGGCCCTGGAGCACCACCTGGTGGAAATGCGGCGCGATGGTGCGGACGGTGGCGTCCACGCCGGGTGGCGCGAACAGCGCGGTGATCGTGAACGCGGTGTGGGTTGGCGAGAACAACAGGACCACGCGGCGTTGAGGCGCGGGCGCCGACGCGGTTAACTCCACCACGGTCGGACGGGCCAGCACGCCACTGAGCCCCTTGGCCACCACTGGAATTTCAATCCGCGGTCTACGCGGATGGTTGGTTTCCAACGTCAACAGCCCCTCGTAGCCCGTTCCGAGTAGTTCCTCGTCCAAGCTCGCGGTCAGCCGGAAGGAACCCGCCTCCGCCGGTTCCCACGCCACCCGCAACCGATCATCCGAGACCCGGACGGCAGTGATGGCAAACGGCAGCCGGTCCACACTGGTTATGTTCAAGGCCGCCTGCAGGGGCGCACCCTCGGTCTCGCGCTGGAACAGGAGACGCGGAGGCACCAAACGGATATCCTCCAACACCGTTCCGCGTATCGGCACGGTCAGTACGGCGGAATCGGGATCGTCGGTTCTCACATGCAGGGCGAACCGTTGATCGCCCTTGCGTCCCTCCAACGTAATCTGAACACGGATCTCGAGGCGCGCGCCCGGCGCCACGACGTCGCCGTCGATCTTTGCGGTGGTGCAGCCGCAGGTCGAGGACACTCCCAGAATCCGCACCGGGAGTCGCCCCTCGTTGCGCACCGTGAACACGCTCGCGACAACATCCGACGCCGACCGCTCGCCAAAATGGTATGCCGCAGGCTGGACGACGAGCGCCGCACGAGCGCCGAACGCGC
>CAZQKI010000164.1:0-10319 GCA_964592855.1 uncultured Lentisphaerales bacterium | reverse complement strand
AGGACGGACCGCGTCCGGCGGCCCAGCCCTCCCAGCCCCGCGGCCAGGACGGGCGTCAATCGGCGCAACCCCGCCGACAGGACGGACCGCGTTCGGCGGCCCAGCCCTCCCAGCCCCGCGGCCAGGACGGGCGCCAATCGGCGCAGCCCCGCCGACAGGACGGACCGCGTCCGGCGGCCCAGCCCCGTGGACAAGGGCCTGGCGCCGCGAAGAAAACGACGGAAGGTGCTCCGGCATCTCCGCGCGAAGGCAAGCGTCGCGGGGATCCGCGAAGCGACTTCACCACGCAACGGCAAAGATCCAGGTAGGCGTCGTTTCCGAGATTCAGAATAATTCATATCGGCTTTCATTTTGGGCGAACCTTTGCTAAGGTGCGCTCCAATTTTCGAGGAGATTTTCCGTGGGATATGTCAAGATCAGCCGTCCCGCCTTTGGCGCGGACATCCGGATGGGCAAAGACGACAAACTGATCGTGCCGGCGTGCCCGATCATTCCCTTTATCGAAGGCGACGGGACCGGCCCGGACATCACGCACGCCGCCATGACCGTCTGGAACGCCGCCGTGGCCAAGGCCTACGGGGGGACGCGCCGCATTGCCTGGATGGAGATCTATGCGGGCGAGAAGGCCACGGCCGTCTACGGACCCGACGTCTGGCTGCCCGCCGAGACGCTCGATGCGGTCCGTCAGCAGCTGGTCGCGATCAAGGGCCCGTTGACGACGCCGGTGGGCGGCGGCATCCGGTCATTGAACGTGGCGCTGCGCCAGGAGCTCGACCTTTACGTCTGCCTGCGCCCCGTCCGCTGGTTCAAGGGCGTTCCTTCGCCCGTGAAGCACCCCGAGCGGACCGACATGGTCATCTTCCGCGAGAACACCGAAGACATCTATGCCGGCATCGAATGGGAGTCGGGCTCCGAGCAGGTCCGGAAGGTCATCGACTTCCTGCGCCACGAGATGGGCGTGAGGAAGATCCGCTTTCCCGAGACCTCGGCGATCGGCATCAAACCCGTTTCGAGCGAAGGCTCCCGGCGGCTGATCCGCGCGGCCATCCAGTACGCCATCGACAACGACCGCCGGTCGGTGACGCTGGTGCACAAGGGCAACATCATGAAGTTCACCGAGGGTGGCTTCCGCGACTGGGGCTACGCGCTGGCGCGCGAGGAGTTCGGTGCGCGGTTGATCGACGGCGGCCCCTGGTGCAGCTTCGCCAACCCGAAGACTGGCCGCGAGATCGTGATCAAGGACTGCATCGCCGACGCCTTCCTGCAGCAGATTCTGACGCGGCCCGGCGATTACGATGTCGTGGCGACGCTCAACCTGAACGGCGACTACATTTCCGACGCGCTCGCGGCCTGCGTCGGCGGCATCGGGATTGCGCCGGGCGGCAACATCAACTACCTGACGGGGACGGCGATCTTCGAGGCGACCCACGGCACCGCGCCGAAGTACGCCAACCTCGACAAGGTCAATCCCGGCTCGCTCATCCTTTCCGGCGAGATGATGTTCCGCTATCTGGGCTGGAACGAGGCGGCCGACCTCATCATCCGAGCCATGGACCGCGCGATCGAGCGGCGGCGCGTGACCTACGACTTCGCGCGCCTGATGGAAGGCGCCGAGGAGATCACCTGCAGCGCCTTCGGCCAGGCGCTGGCCGATGCGATGGAGTAGACAAGATGACAACAAATCCCATCCTGATCGTCGCCGGGCATGTCGACATCGACATCCATCCGGAAATTCCGCCGCTGCGGGACGGCCTGCAGGCCCTGCTGGTGCCGGGCAAGCTGGTCGAAGTCGGAAACGTCCGCGTCACGACGGGCGGCGCGGTCTCGAACACCGGCCTGGCGCTCCACCGCCTCGGCCTCGGCGTCCGTCTCGCCGGGAAGATCGGTCAGGATGCCTTCGGCTCCCTCGTCCTGGAAAACTACCGCGGGCTCGGCGAGAAGCTGGCCGACAGCATGATCATCGACCCGACGGTCGCCACCTCCTATTCGATCTGCATCACGCCGCCCGGCATCGACCGCATGTTCTGGCACTGCCCCGGCGCCAACCACACCTTCGGATCGGACGACCTCTCCGACGAGCTGCTGCGGGATGGCGACCTGCTCCACTTCGGCTATCCCCCGCTGATGCGGCGGATGTATGCCAACCAGGGCGCGGAGCTGGTGGCGCTGTTCAAGCGGGCCAAGGCGGCGGGACTCACCACCTCCCTGGACATGACCCTGCCCGACCCCGCATCGGAATCGGGCCGGCTCGATTGGCGCGCGATCCTCAAGCGCGTCCTCCCCTATGTCGATCTCTTTGTTCCCAGCCTGGACGAGATCGCCTTTATGCTCGATCCCGTCGAGGGCCTGCAGATCCGCGACCGCACCGCGCAGGGCGTGCCGCTGGGCGGCTGCCGCGCGGAGGATGTCCAGCGCTTTTGCGCGCAGTTGCTGGGTATGGGAACAGCGGCCGTGATGCTGAAGCTCGGCAAGCAGGGAGCCTATCTGCAGGCGACGACGGATGCCGCCCGCCTGAAAGCCTGCGGACGGGCCGGCCCCGCCGACCCGCAGGCCTGGTCCGGGGCGGCCTTGCAGGCGGCCTGCTTCACCGTGCAGGTGGCGGGGACGACCGGAGCGGGGGATTGCACCATCGCCGGCTTTCTCGCGGCAGTCGCCCGGGGGCTGTCGCCCGCCGAATCGCTGCGCATGGCCGTGGCGGTGGGATCGGCCAGCGTCGAGCGGATCGACGGCGCGCGCGAGCTGCCGTCCTGGGAGACGGTCGCGGCGCGGCTGGGCAAAGGCTGGGCTCGCGACCCCTCCCCCGTCCCCTTCCCGAATCCTGTGTAGCCCACCCCGAACCCTGAACCCCGAACCCTGAACCCTTGACCCTTCCATGCACTCACGTCCGCTGATGGTTCATTTCGGCGCCGGCAACATTGGCCGGTCGCTGGTGGGATCGCTCTTTTCAAAAGCCGGCTACGACATTCTCTTCGTCGATGCCGCACTGGACATCGTGCAGGCGCTGCACGCGCGGCACGGCTATCGCGTCGTCATCAAGGACGACCTGCCGGCCGGCGCTCCCGATTTCATGGCGGTCAACCAGGTCGATGCGATCGATGCGCGCGATGCGGCGGCGGTGTCCGACGCCGTGGCGCGCGCCGACCTGATCGGCACCTCGGTGGGCGCGAACGTCCTCCCCATCGTCCTGCGCGCCCTGGCGCCGGGGCTGGTGCGCCGGACGCGTCCCGTATCGATCGTCTTCTGCGAGAATCTGCATGGCGTGATCGACCTCGCCCGCACCACGCTTGCCGCCAGCCTGCCGGCCGGCTTCGATCTGAAGGGGCGCGTGGGGCTCGTGGCGACCAGCATCGGCAAGATGGTGCCGATCATGCCCGCCGAGGTGCGCGCGCGCGATCCGCTGGAGGTCTGGGGCGAGGCCTACAACATCATCATCGCCGACGGCCAGGCCTTTGTCGGTCCTGTGCCCGCGGTGGCGGGGCTGGAACTCAAGGCGAACTTCCAGGCCTACGTGGACCGCAAGCTCTACGTTCACAATCTGGGCCACGCCGTCTGCGCCTGTCTCGGCTGCCTGCAGGGCTGCGCGCGGATCGCGGAGGCCATGGCGATTCCCGACGTGGCCGAGGCCGTGCGACAGGCGATGGAGGCCAGTGCGAAGGCGCTCACCGTGCGCTATCCCGATGAGTTCACGCCGGAGAACCAGGCCGAGCATGTCGCCGACCTGCTGCGCCGCTTCCGCAACCTGGCGTTGGGCGACACCGTCTTCCGCGTGGGGCGCGATCTGCCGCGCAAGCTCGCGGGCGATGATCGTTTCGCGGGGGCACTGCGGCTGGTTGCCGAAACCGGCGGCGACACCCGTTCCATTTGCCGGGGCATCGCCGCGGCGCTCCATTTCGCGGCGGCGGACGAGCACGGCCAGCGTTTCGCGCCGGACGACGCGGTGCGCGCGAAGGTTGCGGAGCTGGGGGTTGTCGGCTTTCTGTCGGAGCATGCGAAACTGGATCCCGTAGCCTTCGCGCGGGAACTGGCCCTGATCGATGCGATGTACCGTGAGCTTGCGCCCGAAGGCGCGCCGGCCTCGGGAGCATCCAGATGACTTCGGTTTGCACGCGTCTGGTGCAGATGGAAGTCGTTCCCGGGAGGCCCCGGGCGAATACGCAGCAGATGCTGGCGGCGCTGGAGCAGGCGCGCGCGGACGGCGTGGCCCTGGTTGTCTTTCCCGAACTGGCGATTCCCGGCTGCCTGATGGGTGACGAGTGGGAGCGCTCGGCCTTTCTGCGGGAGTGCGAGGCCTGCGGCGAGGAGGTCCGGGCGGCCTCGGCGGGGATCGTGGCGGTCTTCGGGAACATCGCCGTCGACTGGACGCGGCGGAACGAGGACGGCCGCGTCCGCAAGTACAACGCCCTGTTCTTTGCCGAGGATGGACGGTGGCTGACGCCGGAGGGATGCGGGCTTCCCTACGTGGTGAAGACGCTTCAGCCGAACTACCGCGAGTTTGACGATACGCGCCACTTCTTCGATACGCGGCGGCTGGCGACGGAACGGGGCGTGCCGGTCGAAACGCTGATCGCCCCCGTGGCCACCCAGCGCGCGGGGCGGCTGGGCGGGATGCTTTGCGAAGATGCCTGGGATGGCGACTATGCCACCTCGCCGGGGCGGATGCTCGCGGGGAAGGGGGCCGAACGGCTGATCATCGCCAGCTGCTCGCCTTTCACGCGCGGCAAGCTCTCCAAGCGCTTTCGCGTCTGCCGCGCGCTGGCGCAGGCGACGCAGCTGCCGGTGCTCTACGTGAACAACATCGGCGTGCAGGACATCGGCAAGACCGTCTACACCTTCGACGGCGGCAGCGGCTTCTATGACTGCACGGGGAAGGTGATCGAGGGCCTCCCCGGTTTCGAGGCGGGCGTTCTGACGCAGGCGGTCCCGGGCGGGGCGGTCCCTTTCGCGCAGGCGGTGACGACGGCCAGCGGCGATGGCGTGGCCGATGTTGCGCAGGCGATTCTCTACGGGACGGCGACGTTCATGCGGAGGCTGGGCATCAGGCGCGTCGTCATCGGAGTATCGGGCGGCATCGACTCGGCGGTTGCGGCGGCGATTTACGCCCGCCTGGTGCCGCCGGAGAATCTGCTGCTGGTGAACATGCCGGGCCCCTTCACGTCGCGGACGACGCGCGGGCTTGCCGGCCGGTTGGCGGAAAACCTCGGGAGCCGGTCGGTCACGATCCCGATCGACGCCAGCGTGGCGTGGACCGAAAAACAATTCGCCGAACTGAAGACCTCGGGCCCCGCGCCGGGCGGCGGCGCCCTGTCGCTCGACGGCGCGGCGATGGAGAATGTCCAGTCGCGCGACCGGGGCGGCCGGATCCTGGCGGCGGCGGCGGCGGCCTTCGGCGGCGTGATCGCCTGCAATGCCAACAAGAGCGAGATCACGGTGGGCTATGGAACGCTCTATGGCGACATTCTCGGCTGGCTGGCGGCGATCGGCGATTTGTGGAAGGGCGAAGTCTACGAACTCGGGCGCCACCTGAACGAGGCGGTCTATGGCCGCGAAGTGATTCCGCAGGGGATCTTCGACATCGTGCCGTCGGCCGAGCTGAGCCAGGCGCAGTCGGTCGACCAGGGATTGGGCGATCCCCTGATCTACCCCTATCACGACTGTCTGTTCCGCGCGTGGGTCGAGCGCTGGGAGCGGGCGACGCCCGAGGAGATTCTGGAGTGGTACCTGGACGGCGTGCTTGAAAAACAGATCGGCTATGCGGGAAATGTCCAGACGCTCTTTCCCGATGCGGCGCACTTCATCGCCGACCTGGAACGGTGGTGGAATCTGCATCAGGGGCTGGCGATCGCCAAGCGGATGCAGGCGCCGCCCATCCTGGCGGTCAGCCGCCGCGCCTTCGGTTTCGATCTGCGCGAAGCGCAGCTCGGGCCGCGCTACACCGCGCGCTACGGACTGCTCCGCCGCAAGGCTGTGCAAAGTGCTTGCACGCTCTGCGCCAATCCGTCATAATTTCAACGCATGGCGCCCGTCAGGTAATTCGGATACGCGCGCGGGGGTTCACAGGCTCCTCTTCCGGGGCAGGCGATCAGGCGCACACCACCACGCAGCGGCAGCATGCAGGAGCATCTATGACCATCAACATGTGGCTCTTCTTTGCCATCGGCTTGGGTATCGTGTCTCTGGGATACGCCTTCTATCTGTATGCGTGGGTCAACCGTCAGGACCCCGGCGGCCCCCGCGAGCAGGAGATCGCCGGTTACATTCAAGAGGGCGCCCGCGCCTATCTGTCCAAACTCTACGGAACGCTGGCCGTGCTCGTGTTGGTGCTGGGCGTGGCCATTGCCCTGATCTTCAGCCTGGACATGCTCGCCTCGGTCAAGGCCCAGCAACTGGTCGCCGCCGCGAACCGGATGGAGGGCGTCTGGACGGCCATCGCGTTCGCCGCGGGTGCGCTCTGTTCGGGACTCGCCGGCTATCTGGGGATGAGTATCGCCGTCCGGGCGAATCTCCGGGCGGCCGTTGCGGCCAAGCTGGGCCTCAACCCGGCCTTCAAGGTGGCGTTCTACGCGGGGGCGGTGCTCGGAATGGCCATGGTCGGCTCGGCGGTCATCGGCATCTCGGTCATCTACCTGTTCACGCGCGATCCCGAGGTCGTCCTCGGCTTCTCGCTCGGGGCCTCCGCCATGGCCCTGCTGGCCAAGGCCGGCGGCGGCATCTTCACCAAGACGGCGGACATCGCCGCGGACCTGGTCGGCAAGGTCGAGGTGGGCATACCCGAGGACGACCCGCGCAACCCCGCCGTGATCGCGGACAACGTCGGCGACAACGTCGGCGACGTGGCCGGCATGGGTGCGGACATCTTCGACTCCTATGTCGCCTCGACCGTGGCGGCGATGATTCTGGGGCTGGGCGTCGGCCGCGGCACGGACACCCCCGAGTTCTATGTGATCTTTCCGCTGGTGCTCTGCGCCGTCGGCATGGTGGCCAGCTTCATCGGCATCCAGTTCGTCCGCGTCGGCAGGAACGGCAAGCCCGGCGCCGCCCTCAACAACGGCACGGTCATCACCTGCGTCATCTTCGGCATCCTGGCGACTTTGCTGGTGCTGGCGCTGGCGGGGATGACGGCCATTGGCCGGGGCATTTACGGCGTGCTGATCGCCACGGTTTCGGGCCTCGTGATCGCCGTGCTCATCGGCTTCTGCACCGACTACTTCACGAACGACGAGCGCCATCCCGTGCAGCATGTCGCCGCCATGTCCAAGTCGGGGTCGGCGATCACCATCATCACCGGCCTCAGCTACGGCCTGATCTCGATCCTGCCGAGCATCCTCGGCATCGTCGGCGCCACCCTGGCCTCCTATTACTCCGCCGAGGCGTTCGGCATCAGCGGCATCTACGGCATCGGCATCGCCGCCGTCGGCATGCTCTCCATCACGAGCGTGATCGTCTCCGCCGACGCCTACGGGCCGATCGTCGACAATGCGAAGGGGATCGCGGAGATGTCGAACATGGGCCACGAGGTGGTTGAACGCTGCGACACGCTCGACTCGGCCGGCAACACGGCGAAGGCCATCACCAAGGGCTTCGCCATCAGCGCCGCGGCGCTCACGGTGCTGGCGCTCTTTGCCGCCTACGGCGAGATCCTCGCCGCGCTGGACATCCCGCTGAACATCGATCTCCAGAATCCCATGGTGCTGTCGGGCGTGCTGCTGGGCGCAACCTGCCCGCCGGTCTTCTCGGCCCTGCTGATGCTGGCGGTGACGAAGAACGCCTTCCTCATGATCGAGGAGATCCGCGCGCAGTTCCGCGCCAAGCCGGGCATCCTGAAGGGGACCGAACTGCCCGACTACGCCCGCTGCGTGTCGATCGCCTCCGCGGGGGCGCTGTCGTCGCTGGTTCTGCCGGCCGTCATTGCCGTCATCGTGCCGCTGGTCATCGGCCTGCTGCTCGGAACGGACGCCCTGGGCGGCTTCCTCGGCGGCTCCATTTTCACCGGCGTCATCTTCGCCCTGTTCATGTCCAACGCGGGCGGACTCTGGGACAACGGCAAGAAGTACATCGAATCCGGCCACCATGGCGGTCCGGGCTCGGACGCCCACAAGGCCGCCGTCGTCGGCGACACCGTCGGCGACCCCTTCAAGGATACGGCGGGTCCCTCCATCAACACGCTTATCACGGTGATGTCGCTCGTCAGCTCCCTGTTCGCGCCGGTCATTGCCGCCCTTACGGTCTCGAATTTTCTGAAGTAACGATCAAGGTACCCTGAAGCCCAACACGGAGGATCAGCTATGGCCATTCATCTCTACGCATCCTTGGTTCCCGAAGCATTGATCGTATCGATGCTTGATCCGGAGGCGTTCGGCGCCTACTATGCCGTAGGCACGATGAAGAAGTCCCAAGGGCAGGCGATGTTCGTCGAAATCGACCCCGCCTTCCGCGACCCCTTCTTTCGCATCGACGAGGGGATCAAGCGCTGCGTGCCGCACGCGAGCGGCGAGCCCAAGTGTTCAGTCTACGTCTCCATCTACCGCGTGTTCGAGCATCTGCCGATCACGGTGCTGGGAACGCTCCATCTGGTGACGCACGACGGCCGCGTCGCCAGCCTCAAAAAGGAGAAGGCCCCGGAGTCCTGTGCCGAGGGACTGCATCTCTACCAGGAGATCTGCCCCGTCAATCCCCTGGTTGTCAGCAACAAGGGGCCGGTGCCGTTCTACCGGTTCATGACGGACCCGTCGGCAACGCTCTTCGCGCTGCCGGCGCTCTACTTCGCCGATCTCAAGCTCGGCGAGCTGGCCGTGGATCCCGAGCGTGGCGACGGCGACGAACTGCCCTATGGCAACATGGACCATCTGCGCCAATGCCTGGTGGACATCCGCACGAAGCAGGTGGCCACGAAGATGGTCGACCGCAACCATCCGGTTGTCTTCCCCTACCGCACGGTCCAGACCGGCTTCTATTTCGGCCGGGGGCCGGAGCTGGTCTATTACCCGATGCCGACGAAGGACGAACTGCTCGGCAAGTATTATGCGTGGTGGCGTTCGGCCCAGATGTGATTGGCCGAGGGGACAAGATGAAGTTGACGCATCCTTATGGAAGCTTGACCGGTGGCGCGTGGTTGAAGGGAAACCTGCACGCCCACTCGACGCAAAGCGATGGCTCCGCCGATCCGCAAAACGTGATCGGCAACTACGCGGCCCTGGGGCACGACTTCCTGATGCTGTCTGACCACGAAGTCCTCACTTCGGAGGAACACTACCGTCAATGGGACCCCCGCGGCCTGATCCTGATCCCCGGGGTCGAGATCGCCGGCGGCCCGCACCTGCTCTATGTGGACGCAGCGTGCGCGATTCCCCCGCAGCAGTGCCGGCAGGATATTCTCAACCGGATCACGGCCCTCGCGCGGGAAAGTGGACGTGGCTTCGCCATCATGAATCATCCCAATTGGCAGTCGCGGTTCGACCACGCCACTCTGGCGCAACTGCAGGAGTGGGTCGGCTACGCCGGCATCGAGATCTACAACGGCGTGATCGGCCGTCTGGACGGCAGCTCCTACGCCCTGGACAAATGGGATATGCTGCTGAGCGCGGGCCGCCGGATCTGGGGCTACGCCAACGACGACAGCCACCGCGGCGCCACCGAATCGGGACTGGGATGGAACATGGCTTACGTGCAGGAGCGGACGGCCAAAGGCGTGGCCGACGCGCTGCAGAGCGGGTGCTGCTACGCCTCCACCGGCGTCACGATCCGTTCGATCGACGTCCAGGGCACCCGCATCCGCATCGAGACGGAAAATGCGGATCGGATCGTCGCCCTGCGGGACATCGGCAAGCGCGTCCAGGTCGTCGACCAGAGCTGGATCGAGGCCGAGGTTCCGGAAGGCGCCAAGTACATCCGTTTCGAATGCTGGGGGCGCGGCGAAGCGATGGCCTGGACGCAGCCCTTTTTCGTTGAAGGCTGAACGACCGCGAGATCTTCCATGGCCCCGGGAAAAATCCCGCCGTTGCCGATCAACTGGTCCTCTATGCCGATTTCCTCCCCGGCGACAACCGCCTCCTAGTCGCCCTCCATTCCAACGGGGGGAAGGCCTGGGGGTTCTGGTGCCGCGCCGAGCAGGATGGCTGCACGCTGAAGTGACGCACAGGCACCTACTCGTACACGCGAATCTCCTGAGAAGGGGCAAGATTTGAGTGTACGAGCAGGTGTACGAGCATGGGGTGGCGGTTCACCCGCAGGGAACGAGAAATCGGGGGAACTCTCGACGTAGGACGGCCCTCCGGGCCGTCCCGGCAGCCGCGCAGAGACAGGACGGCGCGTGAGCACCGTCC
>CAZQKI010000163.1:0-10397 GCA_964592855.1 uncultured Lentisphaerales bacterium | reverse complement strand
GGCCGGCTTCTGCGCCGTTGATGCGATCGCTATAGGTCCAGCCGTGATTCATGAACATGCGATGGAGGCCCCGAGCCCGATGCCGTCGGGGAGCTCCAACGTCCCGTTTGCGCCGTAGACCACGCCGCCGCTGACCGGGTCGTCCTCCAGCATCAGCGCCGTGTCGAAATCACACCAGGCGACACAATCGGATGACAGCGCCAGATGGGCCGAAGCGGTGAGCCCGAGCCGGGATTCGACAAAACCGCCGATTTGAACCTTCAGGCCGGCCTGCTCCGCCAGCCGCAGCATCTTCATGGCCCGGTGCAAACCGCCCGACTTGCCCAGCTTGATGTTCATGCAGTCGCAGGCGCCCAGGTCGATCAGCCGTTCCATGTCGTGGGGGTCGCAGCAGGACTCGTCGGCCATGATCGAGACGGCGCTCGCCTCCCTGACTTTCGCAAGATTCATGAAATCCCATCGCGGGATCGGTTCCTCGCAGAATTCGATGTTCAGACCGTCAAGCTGCGAGAGCAGTTGGATCGCGGTCTTCAGGCTCCAGCCCTGGTTGGCATCCAGCCGGAGCGGAATGCCGGGACGCACAGCCTTCCTGATTTCACGGATCCGGCACAGGTCGTCGTCCAGCGTCCCCCCCAGCTTGATCTTGATGGAGGGGAACCCACGATGCATGATGTCCACGGCATCGGCGACCATGTCCGCCACGCAGCCCAGGCTAACCGTGTAGTCGGTGACGAGGGCTTTGCGTTCCCGGCCGCCGAGAAAGGCAAAGAGCGGCAGACCCGCCGAACGGGCCGCCAGGTCATGCAGGGCGATGTCGAAAGCGCTTTTGATGGAACTGTTGCCATAGATGGCGGCATCCATCCGTTGCAGACAGGTGTCGATATCCAGCGGGTCCTGATCCAGCAGGCTCGCCTTCAGGTATTCCCCGACCACCCGGGCGGTTTCGCCGCTCTCGCCGTTGATCGTCCGGAAGGGACTGCATTCGCCGAAGCCCGACGCCCCCGCGTGCGTTTCGATGCGAACCGCCACGTTCTCGGCGTAATCGATGCGGCCCAGCGAAATCACAAAGGGCTTATTGAGCTTGATCCGCAGGGGGATGATGTCAATTCGCGCGATGCGGGTGGATGCCTGACGATCAGATGTATTCATAACCCATTACCTAATGCGGGCAGCGCCCGCAACCCAATAAAACCGCAGATTTACGAATACTGAACCGCAGAATGTCGAAGTCAATCCCAGATCTTTGGCACTAATCATGGGGTCCATTTCACTTTTTTCGTTGCAGGCCCACCTAGCGTGCAGGGGATCACATTTCCAAGTCGTGCACCGTAAGCGTCAACCGGTTCCCGAAATAGAACTGTTCCCTCGTGAGCAGTTACAAAAAAAATAGGGATGCCGGCGGTTAAGCCGACACCCCTTGAATCAACTAATGCGGCAGGGTTCGCAACCCAATTTAACCGCAGATTTACGAATACTGAACCGCAGAATGTCGAAATCAATTCCGTTTCTTAGCAGGGAAGCGACTCGGGCGCATCACTTATTCTGAAAAGACTCTTTCCTTCATGATTCGGACCTCATGATTCGTCAATCTGCGGTTCGTACCGGGTCCAGTTATTGAACAACTTTTTTTAATTGCTCTTCCCCGGCCGTAAGGCACTGCGTTGCTGCGGCGGCTCAGGCCTGGGGGGCTTCGGCGGCCTTGTCGCGGTCATGCATCGCTTCGCGGCGGCTCAGCTTGATGCGGCCGCGGTCGTCGACGGCGATGACCTTGACCCACATCTTGTCGCCGATCTTGCAGACGTCCTCGACGGTGCGGATGCGGGCATCGGCGAGTTCGCTGATGTGGCAGAGGCCGTCCATCCCGGGGAGAATCTCGACGAAGGCGCCGAATTCCTTGATGCCCGTGACGGTGCCTTCGTAGATGCGGCCCTCTTCGGCCTCCGCCGAGATGGACGCGACTTCGCGGACCGCCGTCGCCATCGACTCGCCGTTGCTGGCGAAGATCGAGACCGTGCCGTCCTCGGCGATGTCGATCTGCGCACCGGAGAGTTCGGTGATGCGGCGGATGTTCTTGCCGCCGGGGCCGATCAGTCCGCCGATCTTGTCAACCGGAATCATGATCGTGGTGATGCGGGGGGCGTGCTGCGAGAGCTCCTTGCGGGGCTCCGCGATCACGCTCTGCATGAAGTCCAGGATGGCCATGCGGGCCACGCGGGTCTGGCGCAGCGCCTCTTCGACGATGTCCCAGGTCAGGCCGCGGACCTTCAGGTCGACCTGGAAGCCCGTGATTCCCTTGCGGGTGCCGCAGACCTTGAAGTCCATGTCGCCGCAGTGGTCTTCGGCGCCGAGGATGTCGGTGACGACGATCTTGCGCGAAGCGTCGGGGCTGGTGAAGAGGCCGGCCGAGATGCCCGCCACGGGGGCGGTGATCGGCACGCCGGCATCCATCAGCGCCAGGGTTCCCACGCAGACGCTGGCCATCGAGGAGGAGCCGTTCGAGCCCATGATGTCCGAGACGACGCGCACCGTGTAGGGGTAGTCGGCCGGAATGACGGGGCGCAGGGAGCGTTCCGCCAGGGCGCCATGGCCGACCTCGCGGCGGCCGACGCCCATGATGCGGCGCACTTCGCCGACCGAATAGGGCGGGAAGTTGTAGTGCAGCATGAAGGGCTTCTCCTTCTCGCCGCCGACGATCGCATCCAGTTCCTGTGCATCCTTCTTCGTGCCGAGGGTGACGGTTCCGAGCGACTGCGTCTCGCCGCGGTTGAAGACGGCCGAGCCGTGTGTGCGGGGCAGCAGACCGACCTGCGCCGAGAGGGGACGGAGCTCCTGCGCGCCGCGTCCGTCGATGCGCCGGCCATGCTCCAGGACATTGCTGCGGACGGTATCGATCTCAAAGGCGTCGAAGAGGCGCGCGAAGTCGTTTTCGGCGACCTCGGGAAACTGCGCGATCGTCTTCTCCTTGAGTTCCGCCTTGATGGCGGAGACCTTCGCCTGGCGTTCGAGCTTGCCGGCGATGCAGAGGGCGTCGCGAAGCGCGCCGCCGGCCTGACGGAGGAACTCCATCTTGGCGTTGTTCGGCGGGACTTCGACGATGACCTTGTCGGCCTTCCCGAGCTTGCGGCGAAGTTCGATCTGCATGTCGACGAGCTTGACGACTTCCGCCTGGGCGGCCCGCATGGCGGCCAGGAAATCTTCGTCGGCGATCTCGTCGGCTCCGCCTTCCATCATCAGGAAGCGGTCGCGCGTGCCGGCATACATCAGATCCAGGTCGCTCTTGAGCCGCTGTTCATGGGTCGGGTTGATCACCCAGGCCCCGGCGATGCGGCCGATGCGGACGGCGGCGATCGGGCCGTAGAAGGGGATCTCCGAGAGATGCAGCGACGCGCTCGCGGCGATGACGCTCAGGACGTCGGGATCGTTCTCGCCGTCGGACGAGAGCAGCATGTTCATGATCTGAACTTCGTTGCAGTAGCCTTCGGGGAAAAGCGGGCGGATCGGGCGGTCCGTCAGACGCGCGATGAGCGTCTCGCGGTCGCTCGGGCGCTGTTCACGCTTGAAGTAGCCGCCGGGGAAACGGCCTGCGGCGTAGTACTTCTCGCGGTAGTCGACCTGCAGGGGGAAGTAGTCGATGCCTTCGCGGGGCGAGTCGGTGTTGCACACGGCCGAAAACAGGATCGTATCGGCCAGACGGACGGTGACGGAGCCTGCCGCCTGAAGGGCGAGCAAACCGGTCTCGATGGTGATCGCTTTTCCGCCGACTTCGGCGGAAACGGATGTTACTTGATGCATGGGTGTCCTTTCTTAGGACAGAGCGCGCCGGGAAGGTACTGCAAGTTCACGGTCCAAGACCGCAGTTCTCCCGTTCTCCTCTGAAAAGCCCGCTCCGACGCGGACTTGCCCAACGCTGGGCGAAAAAGGGGAGAACGGCATGAGCCAGAATCGCCTAGCGGCGAATGCCGAGTTCCTTGATCAAGCTCTGATAGCGCGCTTCATTCTCGCGCTTCAGGTAGTCGAGGAGGCGGCGGCGGGCGCTGACCATTCGGATCAGGCCGTAGCGGGAGCTGACATCCTTCGGATGGGTCTTGAGGTGCTCGGTAAGCGCCTCGACCTTCTTGGTCAGCATCGCGATCTGCACTTCGCTCGAACCTGTGTCGCCCGGGTGGCGCTGAAAGGCTTGGCGAATCGCATTCTTGTCGATTTGGCTCATAGTGGCTCGGAGTCCTTGCCCAGCTTTGCTTTGTCGTTGCTCGTTTTCGTTGTTTACGGCGTGAACTATGGCTTTCCCGTCCGTAAAAGTCAAGCGAGTTCGAGCTCCGCAAGGTGGCTGGCGCAACACCGAGAGTCCAAAGCCGCAACGGGGAGACCAGCTCCAAGCACGCCGCAGGTGAGGGGGTGACTATAGCGAAACGGGGGCATTCGATGCAAGTGTGATCTTTTTTGGACGCGAAAGGCCATTGACAAAGCAATTGACCTGGCCGGGTTTTACGGCGTAAGATCAAACTGTTGGAAGAAGTGGTGCGGGCCATGGGCATCGGTGCCCCTGCTGATGTCGGATTGCAGAACGTGTCAGATTGCAGGACGTGGATGAAACGGAGGCTTTATGTTGCCGCTGGCCATGCTGATTCTATCCGTCGTTGCTCAATTCTTCACGGCGTTTCTGGCCCTTTTCATGATTCGGAAGAACCGCCACGTGGGCGCCTGGAGCCTGGTCGTTGCCGCCCTTTTTCTCATGGGCGCCCGCCGGATCGTTGTGCTTGCGGATGTTGTTGGCGGTGTCGCCACAATCAACCCGGTCGCCGAGGTCATTGCGCTGGCGATTTCACTGCTGATGCTGGCCGGCGTCTGGAAGCTCCAAAGTATGTTTGAAAGCCTGAACCGCTTGCGCCTCGAAGCGGAAGACCAGATCGAGCAGCGCCGGAAGGCCGAAGCCGAATTGCGCGCCTCGTTGATCCGCGCCGAAGAGGCGGCGGCCCGGATGCGCGAACGCGAAGAACAGCTGCGGTTTCTGAGCGACAACCTCCCCGGGGGGCTGCTCTACCAGCTCGACTGCGGCGTCGACGGAAAGGAGCGGCGCTTCACCTATGTCAGCCGCGGCGTCGAGCAGCTTCATGAATTGTCCGTGGCGGAGGTGATGCAATCGCCGGATGCCATTTTCATGCAGCTTTTCGCTGAGGACCGTGCGGCCTTCACCGCGCATGAGAAGGCCGCGCTGACGAACATGTCCTTGTTCAATGCCGAGTTCCGGATCAGCCTCCCGTCCGGAAAGACGAAATGGATCTTGTTCGCGTCGGCTCCGCGGCGCCTGCCCGACAGCCGCCTGGTCTGGGACGGCATCGAGCTCGACATCACCGAGCTCAGGAGAATGGAGGACGAGCGCCAGCGGATGCAGACCATCGAGAGCCTCGGCACCGTCGCCGGAGGTATCGCGCATGACTTCAACAACATGCTGACCAGCCTCTTCGGCAACATTGAACTGGCGCAGATGGAGCTTCCGCCGGGGCATTCCGCCGGCGCCTTCCTGCAGGTTGCGCATCAGGCGGTAGAACGCGCCCGGCAGCTCACCTCCCGTCTCCTGACGTTCGCCAAGGGGGGGCAGCCGGTTCTGCAAACGCTGGATATACGCCAGCGGCTCCGCGACACGGTCCGGTCCAACGTGACGGGCAGCCGCGTCGCCGTGCGGTTTCTCGTGGCCGACGACCTGTGGCCCGTTCAAGCCGATGCCGACCAGTTCGTGCAGGTTGTCGTGAACCTGACCGTCAACGCCAGGGAGGCCATGCCGAACGGCGGCTCCCTCACCGTTCAGGCGCAGAATGTTCATGACCCGGGCCTGATCTCCGCCCCGGAACTTCACGGCGACTACGTCAAGATCAGCTTCGCCGACGAAGGCAATGGGATCCCCGCGCGGATCATCGACAAGATCTTCGATCCCTATTTCTCCACGAAACGCACCGGAGTCGGTCTGGGCCTCGCAATCACGCACGGGATCGTTCACAAGCACAAAGGCCATGTCCTTGTGGAATCCGTCCCCGACCAGGGAACAACCTTTACCGTGTTCTTCCCCGCAGCAGCCAGCGCGCCGACCCCCGCGTCAGCCGATGAACAGCGCCCGGCGGACGGCAGGCCGGTCCCGGCGCCGACCCCCGGCGCCAGGGGACATGTTCTGGTCATGGACGACGAGGAGAGCGTCAGGAATGTGTCGGCGCGGATGCTGATCAGGATGGGCTACACGGCGGAGACCGCCGTCGACGGCCGGGAAGCCATCGATAAATACGAGGCGGCCATGCAAAGTCCAAAACCGTTCGACCTGACCATCATGGACTTGACCGTACCCGGCGGCATGGGCGGAGAAGAGGCGGTTCGCAAACTGCTGGCCATCGATCCCACGGCCAGGGTGATCGTGGTCAGCGGCTATTCATCCGATACCGTCCTGGCTGAATATGCCAGGTATGGCTTCGCCGGGTGTTTGACAAAACCGTATGAAATGCAGGCGCTGAAGGAGACGGTGGCACGCCTGCTCAAGGCGGGTTGACGTTGGGACGAGTGTCTTACGACCAAGGAACAGCGATACAAACAAGTTGTTTTCGCCATCGCCCTCCCTTTGGGAGAGGGAGGGGTGGGTGAAGGTTGCGGGCTCCGCCCGCATTGGGGAGAGAAGGAATCACCATGTCCGATTTGAATCAGAAAGACTTTTTCGACGCCGTCAGTGCCAGCTTCGGTCTTTGCACCCGGCATTCCACCACCGCTGAAAAGCCTGCCCCCCGCTTCGGCCCCCGGTTCTGCTACGACGGCCGCCCCTTTGCGCTGGAAACCTGGCCGCGCCAGGTGACGCAGCAGGCCGACACCCCCGATCTCACCCGGTATACCATCGTCCACCTCTCGCCCGATCACCTGCTCGAACTGCGGCTGCAGCTCGCGGTACATCACGACTTCCCCGTGATCGAGTGGAGGCCCGAACTGCGCGCCACGGGCGACACCCCCACCGCCATCGTCGCGGACTTCCAATCCCTCGCCCTGAACTACCCCCTGGCTCCCCTCTCCGGCCATTATCCGAATCGGCTGATTTCCCTGCGCCGAAACCTGGGCTCCAAAAACCGGCAGGACGACTTTGCGCCGGCCCCCGTGATCCTCCGCACGCGTCCCCCCATGAACCATGTACACATGGAGACGGACGAAGGACGCTCGTCCGCCGCCTGGCTCCCCTTCTTCGGCGTTGACTTCTCTCCCGACGAAGGGTTGAACTTCGGGATCGGCTGGAGCGGCGCCTGGCAGGCCGACTTCGCCCTCGCCCCCGACAACCTCTCCCTCGCCGCAGGCATGATGCACACCCGCTTCCGTCTCCTTCCCGGCGAAACGATCCGCCAGCCCTCCATCTTCGTGCAGGCGCGCAGCCATCAGACCCTCGCCCAGGGCCAGAACCAGCTTCGCCAATTCATCCTGAAGCACCACTCCCCGCGCGACGGGCAGGGACGCCTCATCCCCGTTCCGCACCCCATCTCCGGCTGGGGCGGACGGCCGACCCGGGAGCTGGCGACGCTGCTGGATGACGCCACACGCATCGGCATGCCCTTCGACATCCTCTGGGTCGACGCCGGCTGGTTCGGCAAGGACCGCCCGGTCGCGGACACCGAATATTGCACGGAGAGCGACTGGGCGCGGACCGTAGGCGACTGGCGCGTCAATCAGGTGCCGCACCCCGGCGGCTTCGCCCCCCTTGCCGCTGCCGTCCACAAACAGGGCAGGAAGTTCCTGCTGTGGGTCGAGATCGAACGCGTCATGCCCGATACCCCGGTCGCCACCGACCATCCGGAATGGCTGCTCCGCACCCGGGACAATCCCGGCAACCTGCTCCTCAACCTGGGAGACCCGCAGGCGCGCGACTGGGCTATCGAAACGGTCGAACGGCTCGTACGGGAGGAGCACATCGATTACTACCGCCAGGATTTCAACTTCAACACCGTTCCGTTCTGGCGGGAGGCCGATGCCGAAGACCGCCAGGGCATCTGCGAGGCCAAGTTCGTCGATGGACTCTACCGCTTCTGGGACGCCTTGCGCCTCCGCTTCCCCGACATGCTGATCGACAACTGCGCCAGCGGCGGACGCCGGATCGATTTCGAGACGATGTCGCGGAGCATCTGCCTCTGGCGCGCCGACCTGCTGGGGCGCCCGTGGTTCGACGACAGCGAAGTCAACCAGCTGCAGATCCAGTCGCTGACCCAATGGGTTCCGCTCCACGCGGGCGGCGTCAACATCGTCAACCGCGACGAATACGCCGTACTCAGCGGCATCGGCCCCGCCATTTCGCCCGCCCTCGACTATCCACTCTATGCCGACGAAGCGGATGGGCGCTGGCGGGCCGAGATGCGCGCCCTTGCCAAACGCCTCTCCCCCTGGTTTCTGCAGGACTTCTACCCGCTGACGGCGGCGGTCGAGGACCGGATGAATATCTGCGCCTACCAGTGCCACAACCCGGCGGCGGGCGACGGCTTCATCATGGCCTTCCGTCGGCCCGGATCTTCAATCGGCGAAACGGTGCTGCATGCGGAGGCCATCGACGCCAATGCCGAGTACGACGTCGAAGTCTTCCGCGGCAGCACGGC
This sequence comes from uncultured Lentisphaerales bacterium, assembly GCA_964592855.1. Classification (GTDB taxonomy): domain Bacteria; phylum Verrucomicrobiota; class Kiritimatiellia; order RFP12; family JAAYLN01; genus JAAYLN01. Next base: position 1,797 of record CAZQKI010000163.1, on the reverse strand, counting down.
CCGCATGCACGGCGCGTCGCTGATCAATCTGGAGATCGCCTTGCCCGCGCCGCGCGCCGCAAAGCTCATTTTCTACAGGAAAGCGGGAGGCGGCGCATGCCAGGCTGATCCTGCCGGCGGCGCAGATGGCGCTGCGCCTGAACAGTGATTTTCTGATTTACCCATTGCATGGTCTGGAGACCGCTATGCCGCAGAACCCGCTCATTCTCGCACTGGACCAGGGCACGACCAGTTCGCGCGCCATCCTCTTCGATCGGAACTTGCGGAGCGTGGCCGCGGCCCAGCAGGAGTTCCCGCAGCGCTATCCCCGCCCCGGATGGGTCGAGCACGATCCGGAAGTGCTCTGGGCCTCGCAGCGGGACGTCATGCAGGAGGTGCTCGAGCAGGCCGGATGCCGGCCTGCCGACGTGGCGGCACTGGCCCTCGCCAACCAGCGCGAAACGGTCGTGGTCTGGCAGCGCCGGACCGGAGAACCCATCCACAACGCCATCGTCTGGCAATGCCGCCGCACGGCCGACTTCTGCGCGAAGCTGAAGCGGGACGGCGCCGAACCGGTCATCCGCGAAAAGACGGGGCTGGTCCTGGACGCCTATTTCTCCGCGTCCAAGATCGCGTGGATACTGGATCATGTCGCGGGCGCACGCGCCGCCGCACGGCGCGGCGACCTGCTCTGCGGCACGATCGATACGTGGCTGATCTGGAAACTCTCCGGAGGCGCCGCGCATGTCACGGACTTCACCAACGCCTCGCGCACCCTGCTTTTCAACATCCATACGCTGCGCTGGGACGAGGAACTCCTCGCGCTGTTCGACATCCCCGCCGCCATGCTTCCGTCGGTCGTTCCCTCCTCCGGCCTCGCGGCGCACGTCCGCCTCCCCGGGTGCGAGAAACGCGAGGTGCCGGTCATGGGCATTGCGGGCGACCAGCAGGCGGCCCTCTTCGGCCAGGGGTGCTTCAACGCCGGCGACGTGAAGAACACCTACGGCACCGGCTGTTTTCTCCTCATGAACATCGGCAGGCGGCCTGTCCTGTCCCAACAGGGGCTCTTGACCACGCTCACGGCGCAGACCCGGCCGGGCGCGCCCGCCTACGCCTTGGAGGGGAGCGTCTTCATGGGCGGCGCGGTCATGCAGTGGCTCCGCGACGAAATGCAGATCCTGCCGCGCGCCTCCGATGCCGGAATCATCGCGGCGTCGGTTCCCGACACGGGCGGCGTCTATCTGGTTCCCGCCTTCGCCGGGCTGGGGGCGCCGCACTGGGATATGTACGCGCGCGGCGCGCTGGTCGGCATGACGCGCGGCACGGGGCGGAGTCAGATCATCCGCGCGGCGGAGGAGGCCATCGCCTACCAATGCTGCGATCTCGTCTCCGCGATGCAGGCCGATGCCGGACAACCGATCACGTGCGTGCGCGTGGACGGCGGCGCAGCGTCCGACGACTTTCTGATGCAGTTTCAGGCCGACATGCTCAACTGCCGCATCGACCGTCCCGCCTGCCGGGAGACCACGGCTTCGGGCGCCGCCGCGCTGGCCGTGCTTGCGCTGGGGTGGCAGACGCAGGAGACCCTGGTCGCCTGTCCGGCGGAACGGAGTTTTATCCCTGCCATGGACGACGCGCGGCGGGACCAGCTGCTGGCGGGCTGGCGCAAAGCCATCGCCCGTGCCGCGCAGTGGGCCGAGAAGGAATAGGCCCGCCGCCGACAAAGTGACCGGTAAACAGTAATCAGTAATCAGTAATCGGTTACCGCTCACCGCTCACCGCTCACCGCTCACGGGCCACGACGATCAGCGTGCCGGG
>CAZQKI010000162.1:0-10646 GCA_964592855.1 uncultured Lentisphaerales bacterium | reverse complement strand
CCCCCCGTCGCCCCCCGGTCCGGCAAAAGCCGGATGTGCGGGGCGGCCCGCACCGGGAGTCTCCGCATCACCAATGGAACAGGAACAGTTATGTCCAAGCAGAAACAGGTATTTGGCAACGTGGATGGTTTGGAGAAGGTCCCGGCGGCCATCCGCCCTTACATGGGCTGTCCCGACTATGTGAAGAATGTCGACCCGCATGCCCACGGCTATCCCTCCTACATGGAGCGGGCCCTCGAGCGTGCGCAGCTTGACCGCTCGATTCTGGCCTGCGACGCCACGGTCGACTTCCTCTACGGCAGCTACACCCCCACCCAGGTGAACTATGTGCGCGGCAGCCGCCCCCTGCTCGAGATGATTGTCGACACCGTCTGCAAAGATTGCCGCAACGATGTCGAAATCGCCAAGACCCTCGTCCGCTGGCGGCGCGCCAACATCCAGCACATCGGCGTGTGCGGTCTGGGCACCGAGGAGGAGATCCTGCTCGGCGGCTACAGCATGTGCCACGATGCCTCGCGGACGCTGGTGATCCTCTGCCAGGTCGCGGGACTCGGCGCCCGCCTGGTGATCGGCCTGAACGAAGCGCGCGGCGGCGGACACACCCTGACCGAGATCTACGTCGACGGACACTGGGCGATCTTCGACCCCAGCCCCTGCACCCCCTTCGCGTTTCTGGAGGAAGCGGACGGCCGACTTGTCAACTGCTGGGACATCCACAAGGACCCCACGCTACCGCTCCGCTGCAAGCCCGAATACGACTCGGCCATGATCAAGAACTACGGCACCTACTTCGCCGACTACCGACTGATCAACTACCCGATCGAAGTCTCGACCCGCTTCATGGCGCAGCGTTTCGTACGGATGATCACCGCTCAGAAGATCATCCAGAACTACGACTACACGGGCCATCTCAACCAGCCGGCGCTCGCGTCGTTTGTCGACCTCGACACCACTGCCCGGAAATGGGTGGACGGCACGCTGAAGCCGACGCCGAAGCGGTATGGCTGATTCAGGACCACTCAGGAAATTACCATTATGCAGAATCGTCTTGGCTCCCCCTTTCAGGATCACATGGTCTTGCAGCGCGACTGCACCGTCCCGGTTTGGGGCTGGACCGAGCCCGGCCGCTCGGTGATCGTCACGCTGGGCAAGGCCCGGTCCGTCGCGACCGCGGACGCCGGCGGACGCTGGCAGGCCCTGCTGCCGCCGCAGCCGGCCGCCGGGCCGTTGACGATGACCGTCACGGCCGGGGGCGCCGAGACGCAGCTTCAGGACGTCTGGATCGGCGAAGTCTGGCTGGCCTCGGGTCAATCCAACATGGAGATGAAGGTCTCGTCGTGCCTCGACGTCGTCCGCGAAGTGGCCGAAGCCAACTATCCCGGCATCCGCGTCTGGACGACCGCGCGCGTGATCGCCCTTGCCCCCCGGGACGAGGTCCAGGGCCAATGGCAGGTCTGCTCCCCGGAAACCGTCGGCAGCTTCACGGCCGCCGGCTATTTCTTCGCCCGCGAACTGCACCGCGAACTGGGCGTGGCCGTGGGCGTGATGGATAGTTCCTGGGGCGGCACCGTGGCCGAAACCTGGACCAGCCGCGAAGGGCTGCTGGGTGAACCCGCACACGCCGGCTACATCGAACGGCTCGACCGCGTACTCGGACCGGACGGCACGGTCGAGCGCCAGGCCTTCGCCAAGGCGCAGGCCGACTGGCAGGCGTCCATCCCGCAGGACGCCGGGAATGCCGGCGAGGCCAATGGCTGGCACCTGCCGGAACTGGCGGACGCCGCGTGGAAGCGCATGGAGCTGCCGACCGGCTGGCAGGTTGCCGGCCACGACATCAGCGGCGTCTTCTGGTTCCGCCGGGAGGTCGAGATCCCGGCCGCCTGGGCGGGACGCGACCTGGAAGTGCGCGTCGGCGCCTGCGACAAGCGCGACCACACCTACTACGATGGCCGTTTCCTGGGCAGCCTGGGACAGGAAGACAACCTCGCCGCCTGGAGCACGCCCCGTGTCTACCGCGTGCCCGGCAGCGACGTCAAGGCGGGGCGCCGCGTCGTCGCCGTGCGGGTCTTCAGCAACATCTACCAGGGCGGCATGACCGGCCCCAAGACTGAGATGTGGGTCGCGCCCGTCGATGCCGACCGCAGCGAGCGGATTCCTCTGCATGGTGCCTGGCGCTACACCATCGAGCAGAATTTCGGCAAGGTCGAGGCGATTCCGCCCCCCTCCGTGTACGGCGCAACCAATCCCAATACGCCGACCGTCCTCTTCAACGCGATGATGGCCCCCCTCATCCCCTACGCCCTGCGGGGCTTCATCTGGTACCAGGGCGAATCGAACGCCTCGCGAGCGATCGAGTACCGGACGCTTTTCCCCAACATGATCCGCGACTGGCGGCGCCATTTCGGACAGGGCGACCTCGCCTTCTACTTCGTCCAACTGGCCAACTACATGGGCGCCCGCGAACAACCCATGGAAAGCAACTGGGCGCTGCTGCGTGAAGCACAGCGGCTGACGCTCGGCACCGTGGCCAAAACCGGCATGGCCGTCATCATCGACATCGGCGAGGCGGGTGACATCCATCCCAAGAACAAGCAGGACGTCGGCCGCCGTCTGGCCGCCTGCGCCCTGGCCAGCGACTATGGGCGCACCGACATCGTGGGATCGAGTCCCCAGCCCCTTCGGGCCTGGCGCTGCGGCGACAAGGTCTGGATGCGGTTCGCCGCCGTGGGCGCCGGACTCGCCGTTCGCGACAACGCCCGTCTGGAGGGTTTCGCGCTGGCCGGCCCCGACCGCCTCTTCCACTGGGCCGAGGGGGCCATCAAGGGCAGCGACGGGCTGACCCTGCGTTGTGCCCAAGTCCCCGATCCGCACTGGATCCGCTATGCCTGGGCCGACAATCCCCGCTGCAATCTTCAAGGTGGAACCGGACTGCCCGCCTCGCCGTTCGAAGTGGCCATTCCCTTCGGCGACTGGCTCTCCGAACAGTAGGCCAGGAGGTGCTTGCAAAACCTCCGGTTTGTGCAAGCAGAGGGTTCAGGGTTCGGGTTTTAGTGAAGCCGCTGGCCCGGCTGCGCCGAGCCAGGTGGATCGAGTGGGAGACTTGCCGCATCGTCCTCGTCCTCGTTCTCGAGATCTTGCATCCAGGACGAGGACGAGGGAGCCACCCTCGAATAACCGCGTTCCCCTCCCGTTGAAACCGCCGTTTTCCGAATTGGGGCAGCGAGAATCGCCCATGCATGGCGGCCCGAAGTAGGACGGTGCTCCCGCGCCGTCCGGTCTCTGCGCATCCGCCGGGACGGCCCGGAGGACCGTCCTACGTCGACCGCTCCCCCGCTTCCTCGTTCCCTTCGGGTGAACCGCCACCCCATGCTCGTACACTCACATCTTGCCCCATTTCAGGAGAGCGACAGAGCCCGCGCCGGCGGCTGACGCGTTCAGTGCGAAGGGGGCTGCGCGCGCGTCAGCTCGGAGCTGCACTGGGACGGCTTCAGGTGGCGCAGCGCCGGGCCCACGTAGATCTGGCGCGGCCGCTGCAGCTTGAACCGGGGATCCTCATGCGCCTCTTTCCAGTGCGCAATCCAGCCCGGCATGCGTCCCAGCGCAAACATCACCGTGAACATCTCCTTGGGAATGCCGATGGCGCGGTAGATGATGCCGCTGTAGAAATCGACATTCGGATAGAGATTGCGCGCGACGAAGTACTCGTCCTTCATCGCGAGTTCCTCGAGTTCAAGGGCGAGTTCCAGCAGCGGATCCTTGATTTTCAACGCCTTCAACACGCGGTCGCAGGAGGCTTTGATGACCTTGGCGCGCGGGTCGTAATTCTTGTAGACGCGGTGGCCAAAGCCGTACAGGAGCGTCTGTCCCTTTGAATTCTTCACCCGCTCGATCAACTGCCGGGGCGTTTCGCCGCTCGCGAGCAGATCCTCGAGCATCTCGATCGCCATCTGGTTGGCTCCGCCATGCAGCGGGCCCCACAACGCGCAGATGCCGGCCGAAACTGCGGCGTAGAGATTGACACGGGCGCTGCCGACCAGGCGGACCGCCGACGTCGAGCAGTTCTGCTCGTGATCGGCATGCAGGATCAGCAGCACGTTCAGCGCCTTGACGACCTCCGGGTTGATCTCGTAGGGATGCACCGGCGAGCTGAACATCATGTTGAGGAAGTTCGCGCAGTAGCGCAGATCGTGACGCGGATAGACAAAGGGTTCGCCAATCGACTTCTTGTAGGAAAACGCGGCAATGGTTCTCACCTTCGAAAGCAGACGCGTCGCCGCGATGTTGATGGCCTCCTCGCAGTGGTCGTCGCGTTGCTGCGACAGCTCGGGATAGAAGGCCGAGAGGGAGACCACCATGGCCGAGAGGATGGCCATGGGATGCGCGCGGTCGGGAAAGCGGTAGAAGAAATGGCGCATGTCCTCATGAAACATCGAATGGCGGTTCAGCAGCAGCGACCACTCCTCGCGCTCCTTCGTGTCGGGGAACTTGCCGTTGATCAGCAGGTAGGCGACTTCGACGAAACGCGACTTCTCCGCCAGTTCCTCCACGGGATAGCCGCGATAGCGCAGCACGCCCTTCTCGCCGTCCAAGAAGGTGATGGCGCTGGCGCAAGACCCCGTGTTCAGGTAGCCATAGTCCAGCGTGATGGCGCCCGTCGCCTTGCGCAGCGTGGTGATGTCAACCGCGGTTTCGCCCTCGCTCCCCACCACAACGGGGAATTCCGCGGTCTTTCCCTGAAGGGTCAGGGTGGCGCATCCTTGCGTCGTCATTTCCGTGCTTGTGCTTTTCATTGACCGTTCTTTAGTTTCCGAATGGCGGCATCCACGTTGGCGAAGAGGGGTTCAAGCTGCTCCAGAGAGACGCTCGAGAAGGCGAGGCGGATCAACCCGGCCAGCATGATCGTCCCCGTCTGATAGTCGGCGATCAGGGCTCGGCGCACCCGGTCGGCCTCCACGCCAACCGGTTTTACGCACATGAAATAGCCGGAGTTGAAGGGCTGCGCGACGAAGGAGTCCTTGTATTCGGGATGCTTGCGGAGAATCTGCTTGATGCACCGGTAACGTGCCTGAAGCGTCTCGAATTTCGCCTGCTTCTGCGTGGCGTAGTCGGGGTGGCCGTAGGCCTGGATCAGCATCTGCTGGCCGATGTTGCTGCTGTTGGAGATCGTCGCGCGGACCAGGCCGGCGGTTTTCGCCTCGAGCGCCTTGTACTGCGCCGGCGTTCCCCCCTTGATGCCATAGGTGACGAAGCCCACGCGGAAGCCCCAGACGTAATCCTCCTTGGTCGGCCCGTCGAGCTTGATCGTCAGGATGTTCGTGTGGAGGTTGGCCAGCAACGCGAAAAGCGACTCGCGGTAAACGCCTTTTTCATAGACGAGGCCGAAATAGGCATCGTCCAGGATGACGAGCACGCGCTTGCCCGATTCGGCGGCCCGCAGCAGGACGTCGCGGATGGCCGCAGCCTCCTCTTCCGTAGCGGTATAGCCAGTGGGGTTGTTGGGGAAGTTGAGGAGGACGACCTTCTTGTCGCCCTTGGCCATCACCAGCTTCTCCAGCCCCTTGACGTTGAACCGGCGGCCGCGGAAGGTCTTGTAGGTCTTGAGGACCGCACCGGCTGCCTCTTCGAAAATCAACTCGTAGTTGTCCCAATAGAGGTCGGGGAGAATCACCTTGTCGCCCGCATCGAGGAACATCTGCCCCACGACGTAAAGCGCATGCGTGAGCGCGCTGGTCACGATGGGCAGGCTGTGGGGGCAACCCGCAAGCGAGGGATTCTTCTCCGCCAGCATGGCGCTCCACCGCTCACGCAGCGCCGGCAAGCCGTGACTCGGCGCATAGAGGAAGGAGGTCGGCGAGACGTTCAGGAGCGCCTCCAGACATTCCAGGGTCAGCGGCGAACCATCGTTCTCGAAGGCCGTTCCTATTGTGGCATTGATCTTCGTCTGCTTGGCCTCGGCGCTTTGTCCGAGAATTCCCTGCGAAGGGAAAAACGCACGCATCCCCTTCTTCGACAGCAGCGAGGGGACGACACTCCCTCCAGTGGTCAGATCGGCATTGAGCGCCTGTGCGATGGCATGAATCGGTTTTAGCGGCATATTCGCCTCGGATTAATAACCAGTTGGAAACCCCAAAGGAGGGCAGTGTAACGTTCACAACATGAAAAGTCAAACGAGAAGCAACGAGAACAACGGTTCCAAATCATTTGGGTTTTCGGGGGAAGCGGCAGGAGGAGAGCGAGGAGAAGCGGAAGGGGGACGTTTCCGGGCACGCTGGATCGTGCAGGGACGGTGAGTCTCTGCTATCGGAGGGTGTCTTGGCAAGGCAGGCGGGTTCGGGCGGAGTTCCTGCTGCGCGGGGGTGTCAGGCGGAGTTGTCGAAGCGGAGTTGGAAGGGAGGCGCTTGAGCATGCCGCGGATCAGCACCTGCCCCAGCACGCTGGCCACCTGCATGAGCACGTGGAGGTTGCGCGAGGCATCTTCGTTTGCACAGAAGGCGTGCCCAAGCCCGACAAGGGCACTGCCGAATCTTGCGGGGGTGCCCGGCGCCTGTTATCATCCCCTCCCATCCGAAGCAACCGAATCCTGCCAACAGCCCGAACCAGACGCCCGGAGTGCCCGCCCGCTGAATCCGCCCTTCCCCCGCCCCATGATTCTTCAAGACATACGACAGACATTCGCTGCCACCTTCCGGTCCAATTCCGGAGCGGCCCCCTTTTTCACGAGCGTGATTGTCTGGAGCATCGGCATCGGCTGCTTCAGCGCCTCCCTCAACAACTTCCTCGTGGACGTCTACGATCTGAACCAGCTTCAGCGGGGACTCCTCGAGTTCTTCAGGGAACTGCCGGGGCTGCTGCTGGTCTTCCTGCTGGCGCTGCTGCACCGGACCAGCGACTGGCAGATCCTCCGGATCGGCACGCTCACCTCGATGGTCGGCGTGATCGCCCTGTGCATCCCCGCCAATCAACTGGCCGTCTCCCTTCTGATCATGATCTGGAGCACGGGGGAACACCTCGCCATGCCGGTCCGCAGCGCCATCGCCATGCAGATTGCCCGCGACGGCAAGACCGGCGCCTCCCTGGGCTTTGTCAGCAGCGCGCAGAATGCGGGGCACGTCCTCGGAAATCTGCTGGTCGCCGCCATCTTTCTGGTCGGCACCGCCGTGATCGGCATCACCCACCAGGCGGCGCTCTACAACGTTGTCTGGGGCCTCATCTTCCTGCTGACGGCCGCCAGCGTGCTGTGCACCCTGTCGCGGCGGGCGCCGCGCATTCCCTCCAAGCGGCCCCGGCTCCTGCTGCGACGGAAGTTCACCATCTTCTACGCGCTCGAGCTGTTCTATGGCGCGCGGAAGCAGATCTTCCTGACGTTCGGCCCCTTCGTCCTGATCCGGATCTATGGCATCGACACCACGCACATGGCGCTTCTGATGGGCGTCAGCGCCAGCATTAACATGTTCGCAGGCCCCTGGGTCGGCATGCTCACCGACCGGATCGGCTACCGCACGGTCATGGTCTACGACACGTTCATCCTCGTCTTCGTCTGCCTCTTCTACGGCTACGCCGGCGACTGGTTCCCGCGATCCGTGGCGCTTTGGATCGTCTGCGCCAACTTTCTGCTCGACGCGCTCATCAGCACCACGGCGCTGGCGACGAACATGTATGTGCGCGATGTCGCGGCGAACCCGGACGAGGTCACCTCGACGCTGTCGACGGGAATCTCCATCAACCACCTGATCTCGGTCCTGGCCGCACCCCTGGGCGGCTGGGTCTGGATGCGCTGGGGGGTGGGAACCCTCTTCAGCCTGGCCGCGCTCCTGGCCATCGCCAATTCCTTCTGCGCCATGCAGATCGCCGTCCGGAAGCCCGCGTGATCGGCGGTCGCCGGCAGGCCCGAGTGCGGTTGATCTTTTCGATTCGTACGCCAGGAAGGCTGTCGGTAAGATCCAGGCGACAAGGGATGAACTGGACCCCGCCGTAGTGAAATGAGGCGACGGGACGGCCTGGTCTTTTCGCTTACCGCCGGGGACGACGGGGTCCAGTGCGGCTTCAGACGCTGAGTCGGGGGCACGATGAAGGGCGAAGTGGCACCCTCGTCCTCGTCGTCGTCCTCGTCCTCGTTCTCGAAATATCGAATCGAGGACGAGGACGATGAAGCAAGTCTCCTACTCGATCCAACTGGCGGTCTCTGGCCGCCAGAGGCCTCACTGAACCCCGAACCCTGAACCCTCCGCTTGCACCAAGCGAAGGTTTGCATGCGCCTCGCCCATCAGCGGAATGCCGCTGCGCCGTCGCTCGTTTCCAGCGCCGCATACCGGTCGAGCAGGCCGTCGTAGAGCGGGCGCAGTTCGGGGCGGGGCGCGACCGTCGACACGGTTTGGCAGAAGCGGGCGTACAAGTCGGCGAACGCGCAGCCGCCGACGGCGTTCGCCGCGCGCAGGGCCGCGCCGAGCGCGGCGGAACCGCTGACGGCGATCGTCTCGATCTGCGCCTGAAACACGTCCGCGAGGATCTGCCGGAAGACCGGGCTCTTCGACGCCCCGCCCGTGACGCGGATCCGCTTGAACGCCTCGCCCTGCCAGGCCGAATGGAGCCGCATGCTGAGCGCCTGCGATTCCAGCACGGCACGAACCCATTCAGCCGGAGTGGCGGAATCGAAATTCGTCCTCACCTGCGGACGGAGCACAAGCGGGGTGCTTTCCGGCGCGTAATAGGGGAGCATCAGCCTGCCCTGGTTCCCCGCAGGAGTCTGGTCGCAGGCGTCCTGGTCGAAGAACGCCCAGTCGACCTTCGCCTGGGCCTTGACCGCCTCGCGGGCGAGGGAGCCGTTCGTGAAGCAGATCAGGCTCATGAAGCCGCCGGCCGGGTTGCCGAAGACGTGACCACATCCATCGGGATCGGTCCTGAAATCGCGCATCGCGGCGAAGAAGGTGTCGCTCGTGCCGAGGCTGATGACCGCCGTCCCCGGGGTGCCCGCGCCAACGCCGATCAGACTGCTCGGATTGTCGCCCGACCAGACGGCGACGGGCGTTCCGGCCCGCATGCCGAACTTCGTCCAATAGGCCGACAGCGGCCCCGCCACGCGGTCCGAGGCCACGCAAGCGGGGAGCCGGCCCCGCAGCCCCGGCGCCGTGAAGGCCGCGATCTCCGGGTCCCAGGCCAGGGTCTTCAAGTTGAGGAGGTTCATCCCGGCGCCGTCGCCGAAGTCGATCGGCGCATTCCGGCCGATGAGGAGCGAGCACAGGAAGGAACTCACGAGGTGGATGACCTGCGTACGTCCATAGGCCCCGGGCTCTTCGGCGGCGAATTTACGGATCTGCGGTCCGGTGAACCGTTCGATCGCCGGGCTCCCCGTATCGGTCTGAAGGCGGCCCCCGAATTCGGCCTGCAATTCAGCGCACATCCGTTCCGTCGAACGGTCCATCCAGATCGGCGACGTCGGACGACTCAGCCGCGACGGCAGCATCTCGACCAGGGAATCCCCCGGCTTCAACTCCTGCAACAGCGTCTCGAACGCCGGGAGGCAATAGACCGAGCCGTGCTGCTGCCCCGACCCGGATATTCCGGCCACGGCCGCCATCGGCACGCCGCCATCGGCCAGGCGCTCCAGCGCCAACTCCAGCCCGGCCACCCACATCGCGGGGTCGGCGTGCCGCAGGCGGGAATCAGCATGGGGCAGGAACCCCTGCGGCGCGCCGAACTGCGGCAAATCGGCGCCGAAGTTCACGGCGCTCTCGCCGACGACTTTGCCGTCCTCCGCATCGATGACCAGCACTTTGACGCCCTGCGTGCTGGCGTCGATCCCCAGATAAAGCGGATGATGTCCACTGCGAACAGACTGCTTGGCATCCATGAACAGACCTCTCATTTCCAAATTCAATAGATCGCATTGCGGGCGAAATTATCCAACAAAGAGGCACCTTTGTAGCACATATCCGATGCCGACACAAAAACCTTTTTCGACACCGGCGGCGCTACGGCGGTACATGAAAGTGAAATGGCTGAACTGAAGGCGGGGTTGCTTCCGCCGCAGGATGGTGTAAGATTCTCTGCATGGTTGTTCGAAAGAAACTGTCTCGGCAAGCGAGAATCATGATGAAGGGGTCGGCGATTACAGCGTCGTTGATCGTCCTGATTGCTGCTGCTGCCACGGTGATGCCATCCTGCCAGCGTGTTTCGGCTGGAGATCAGGTCAGGCAAGCCGCCACGGTTGCCTCGCTTGCCTGCATCCGCACCACGCTGACAACTCAAGAACCGCCGCCAAATACGCTGGCGGAACTGACGGTCGGCTCTGAAACCCAGCCTGCCCTTTTTAGGGAAGGGAATCTGCAGGATTCGTGGGGACGGCCATTCCAGTACAGGAAAACCAGCGAGACCAACTTCGTGTTGCGCTCGTCTGGTCAAGACGGGCGGATGGGAACCCGGGACGACCTGCTCTGACGGCTGTGGCACATGAAGCCTTCTCGACTTCATCCTGCCCCAGCGTCATGACACGCCAGTCGAGGTTCGCGGTGTCACATCGGATGACAAGGTCGATTCCCATAACCTGCAATGTCAATCTGTCCCACTGCGCCGCTGGTGGCCAGATGCCGCCAGTTGGATCAAGGGAGGAGAACAATCTTTGTCGCGAGCTTTGTCTTGAGCTTTGTCGA
>CAZQKI010000161.1:0-10719 GCA_964592855.1 uncultured Lentisphaerales bacterium | reverse complement strand
AGCCTTGGTCCCTGGTGCTCGCGGATCCCGGCGGAATCCAGAGCATCGGCGCCGTAGCCGTGCGCGACAGCGATGCCAGCGGCGGGCAGACGCTATATGCCGACAGAGGATCGGACAACCTCGGCAACAACACGAACTGGGTGTTTCCGGCGAAAGGAACCCTATTCATGGTCCGATGAACGAAACCGCATCGGTAGGATGAAGGACTCTTGCGCGCCCCGTGCCGGCCGGTCTCTAGTCCCTTGCTCGACAACGACAATCTATAACATCCCCCTCCCTCTCCCTTTGGGAGAGGGGCGGGGTGAGGGTTGCGGGCTCCGCCCGCATTCGCTATGACATCACACATTCATGCCCCGCTCCCTTGCCGCATCGACGACACCGCCACGCCCGAACTGCTGGTCGCGGCCTTCGGAGACGTCGACACGCCCCTGCGCCAGGCGGTCTACGACCGTGCCAGCGACCAGGTGATCCTCGATGCAGGCACAACCATCGAGGCCTATTACCGGCAACGACTGGGGTTCCCGTATTTCAAGCCGATCGACAAGCGCGCTTTCAAGACGCCGCCGACCGGCTGGCTATCCTGGATGGGTTATGGACATGACGTGACCCCCGAAGAGGTGCTGGTCAATGCCCGCTGGCTGGCCGAAAATCTGAAAGAATACGGCGTCACGATCATTCAGATCGACGACGGATGGCAGAAGCGCCGGAACTGGAACGAGACGAGTCCGGCCTTTTCGCGGGGGATGCGCTGGCTGGCCGACGAGATCCGCGAGCTTGGGCTGACGCCCGGACTCTGGTCCTGTCCGCACGGGCAGGATCACGCCAGGGCGGAGGCGGGCACAGGCGAAATCATCGACTGCAACACATTCGGCGGGCCCTTCACTCTGGACGCGAGCGACCCGCGCGGACTGGACATCCTGCGTTCACTCATGCGCCGTATGACGCAGGAGTGGGGATACGGCTTCCTGAAATTCGACGGGATCAGCGAAAAGCCGGGGTACGGCCTGTTGGCAGGATACCGTGAGAAACAGTCGTCCTTTGCCGATCCCTCGGTCTCCGCCGAAGCGGCCTACCGCCGCTTTTTCGAGGTCGTCCGCGAAAGCGTCGGATCACGCGTCTTCATCAACGCCTGTTCCGTCGGCGTCTGCCCCGAAATCATCGGGCTTTGCGATGGCATGCGCACGGGCGCCGACACGAACCCGGAGTGGGTCGGCGGCTTCCTGCGCGCCGTGACCGCGACCATGAACGGGTATTTTCTCCACAATATCGCGGTCTACACCGATCCCGACTGCTGCCTCCTGGGTGCGCCGCTGTCGGCCGACATGGCGCGGGCCTGGGCCACGTTGTACGGCCTCACCGGGCAGATGCTGATGTTCGACGGCCGCCTGGCCGACCTGGAGCCGGAGCGGGTGCGCATGGCCAGGAAAATTTCGCCTGCGGCCGATATCCGTCCGTTCGACCTCTTCCCCGCGAACCGCGCAAAAACGATCTTCACCCTGAAAGTCAACCGGTTGGGACGCGCCTACGACGTGGTGGCGGCGTTCAACTACGGCGAAGCCCAAGGGCGCGTGGCACGCCTGGACTTTGCGTCACTCGGTCTTGATCCGGTTCGGCGTCACCACGTCTACGACTTCTGGAACGACGATTATCTGGGGCTCTACGACGCCGGCCTGTTCCTGGAGGTGCCGCCTGCGGCCTGCCGCGTGGTGACGCTCTGTCCCGAGGAACCCTGGCCTGTTTTGCTCTCGACCAACCGGCACATCGTACAGGGCTGGCCGGATCTCACGGCGTTCACGGTCGATGCAGGGGAAGAACCGGTGTTGCGCGGGTGCAGCCAGGTTATTGGCGGCGAGCCCTACGCGCTTCTGTTCGGCCTGCCCAACGACGGAACGCACACCTTTGCGTTGGCCGGCGCCACGGTCGAAGGCCAGCCGGAGGCGCGCGTCACACCGCGGCGCGGCGCGGTGCGCCTCGGCTGGACGCCAGGGAAGAGCGGTGCCGTCGCTTGGGAGGTTCGCTTCCGGCGCGTGCCGATGACGCAGCCGACGCGGCTCGGCGGGTACCCTTACATGATGGGAGTCCGCGATATCGACCCCTGGACGGTCGAAATCTTCTGGACCAGTTTCAGCTCGCCGGCCGGTTTCTATGTCCGGCAGAACAACCGGTTGATCGGGTATACGTTCAGCACGCGCTGTCGCATCGGGGGTCTGGCATCCGGCAGCCGTCAGGTGTTCGAGGTTGGCGTCGCCGATTGCGACGGACGCAAGGGCGCGAAGACCGGCCGGATCGAGACGGTCGCGGGGGAGACGCTGCCCCGCGTCCTGCACCTGTCCGACTTGGAATGGGCCTCGGCCTCCTCCGGCTATCTGCATGCGCGGCGGGATCAGAGCGTCGGCGGGGCGGGCCTGAGCGTCGGCGGACAGCGCCATCGCAAGGGGATCGGAACCCACCCCTTCTCTGCGGTGGTCTATTCCCTCGGCGGCTTGTTCAGCCGATTGCGCGGCGCCTTCGGCATCGAAGACCAGAACGGAATCCCGCCGGGCGTGCCGCCCGCCGAAAGCGGACGCGCCCGGTTTTCGATCCTGGCCGACGGACGCATGCTGCTGCCGCCGTCGCTCAAAGTCTACGGCGAGCACGCGCAGATGTTCGATGTGGACGTGACCGGCGTGACGGCCCTCGAGCTTCGCGTTGAACAGCCAGACGACGCCGCTCCTGTCAGCCGCGCACCCCACGCAGACTGGCTCGATTTGGAACTGACGCGCAACGGAAACGAAATGCCTGCCCCATGATTATCACTTCGGGACTGATACCGTATCAAGTTCTCCAACGGAATCGACAGGGCTTCGGCTCGGCACGCCTGCGCGGGCAGTCCACCTCGCGTGCCGAGGGCGAACTGCGTGCGACTGTTCTGACGAAAGGAACCCCTCTCAGGGGCTTTTTGGACACGCCGGTTGGACGTTGTCGCCGGGGACTCTGGCAGGGGATACTCGACCGCCTTCCGGTGGGCGGTCCTTACGACATCGTTTTGAGGGTGGGCAGCGAAAGCGTCACGGTCCGCCGCATCCTGGTGGGCGATGTCTGGGTCATGGCGGGTCAGTCCAACATGGTCGGCGACGGACAGATCGCTCAGGCCTTGCGGCCGCATCAGCTTGTGCATGCGTTCTACTCGTGGGACGAATGGCGCCTGGCGGTCGAGCCCGTGCACGTCCCAGCCGCCTCAACGGATCCGTGCCACTGCGACAAGCCGCTCTCGAACCGTACGGACATCCTCCGTGCGCACAAGGCCGCCATCAAGGGAGCCGGCCCCGGAATCGCCTTTGCGCGCGCGCTGCTGAGGCACACCGGCGTCCCTCAAGGACTCATTCCCTGCGCCGCCGGAGGAACGAGCATGGAACAGTGGAATCCAAGCCTCAAGAAGCTTGAAGGCCGCTCCCTGTATGGCGCCATGCTGCGCCGATTCCGCCGCCAGGGACAACCCGTGGCCGGGGTTCTCTGGTACCAGGGCGAGGCGGAGGTCTCCGGCGACACCAGCACCTACACGGCCCGCATGCGCAAGCTGGTTGCATCGGCCCGCCGGGATTTCAGAAAGCCGTCTCTTCCCTGGATCATGGTACAACTGGGCAAGTCACACCTTTTCAGTCCGGAGGAGTCAGAACAGGCGTCGTTCCTCTCTCTTCGCGACCAGCAGCGTCTTCTGCCCCGGCATATACGCAACCTGTCGGTGGTGCCCGCCATCGACCTGCCCATGGAAGACGGCATCCACATTGCCACGGAGGGTCAGAATATCCTGGGCGAGCGGCTCGCGCGTGCCGCCGCGTATCGGCTTGGCGTACCGGAGGCAAACGATGCGATCGAGTTGAAACGCCTGCGCCTGGTTCCCTGTCCCGGAAACTGGGGTCAGTGTCCGGCGATTGAAGTCACGTTTGCGAATGTCGTCGGCAATCTGCAATCGGACGGGGTTCCGACGGGCTTCCGCCTGATCAAGCCGGACGGGACTGTCCTGAAGCGCATCCACAAGGTGCTGTTCAAAGGCGGCGGGCGCCTGGTGGTCGTCCCCTATACGTATCCCGATTTTTCAATGGAAGGCTACAGGTTGTCCTACGGGTATGACCTGGATGCGTACTGCAATATTCACGACGCTGAAAACATGAGCATCCCGGCATTCGCACCGCAGTCGATTGCAGGGGTAAGGACGAAATAGAGAAAAATGAAAGGTGTCAGCATGAATTGGAGGAATCGTATGGTTCGGCTAGGATCGGCAGTGGTGATGTTGGGGGCATCGCAGACTCGCGCCGGCGCACTCGATCCCGCGGCCTGGACACTGACTGGCCCCAACGCCGCGGCTCTGCGGCAGGCGGTCGACAACAACCTGGATACCGCATGGGAAAGTGACGGACCGCAGGTGCCCGGCATGGCGGTGCTGATCGACCTCGGGAAAAGCGCGTACCTTTGCCGGATTTATCTCACGCCCGGCAGGGAGATTTCAAAATTCCCACGGTCGCTGAACGTCTATGTTGGCGAAACAGCAGAGACGTTGCGGCGGGTGGGAGGCGTTCGTTCCCTGTCCCAGGATGACGGTGCGGGGACCGGGGATGCGCCGATGGCGATCCAGGAGTACGCGTGCATCCGCTTCGCCCCGACCCAGGGCCGCTTCGTGAAACTGGAGATCGGGCCGAATGGCGCTGGATTGCCGTGGGCCATCGCCGAGATGGAGATCCTGGCCGCTTCGCAGGATGTCGAACCGGCCAAGCGCACCGTCGTGGTCGCAGACGGCCGGTTCATCCAGGCCGCGGACGGCCAACCCGCGCCCTTCAGTCCGATCAAGGTCGCGGCGGAGGATCTGCAGCACTACCTCACGCGCCTGCTCGACGCCCCCGTGGACGTGGTCGCCGCCGAGGAGGCCGCCAGCCGCACCGGGCTCCGCATCCGCCTGGTCACCCCGCCCGCGGAGGAGATCCCGTCGCCCGAACCGGACCCGAAGCATCTGGACGATGTGTCGGTCGTGCGCGAAGGCGGCGAGATCCGGATCTCCGGGCCGACGCAGCGGGCGGTGCTGTTCGCGGCCTACGAGTTCCTGCACAGCCAGGGCGTGCGCTGGCTGTATCCCGAGCCCCACGGCGAGGTCGTGCCGCAGCGCAACGGGCTTGACCTGTCGGTTCTGCCGCTCGCCTATCGCCCGCCGTTCAGCGCGCGCGGGTTCATGGCCAGCGGCATGACCGGCGTCCCGCAAGAGGAGTATGAAGCCTATCTCATGCGCCACCGCATGACCATGGGGTGGAACTGGACCGGTTGCCCGATCGGGACCATCCCGCGCTTCAACTGCGGCTTCGGCTGGGCGCACACCATGGGCGGGTTGTTCGACGGGCAGGAAAAGATTCACCCCGAGTGGTGGCCGGGGCCCTACCGGCAAGGTTGGAGCAAGGTGCCGTGCCTCTCGAATCCGGAAGTCCTTGAGTTCATCTTTCAAAAAATCGAGGACACCGTCAAAGAGCGGATCGTGAAAAAGCTGCCGCCTTTCCAAGGCTTCAGTGTCCATCCGAACGACTCGCCTTGTTTCTGCGAGTGTCCGGAGTGCGAGAAGCGGTTCGGCAAGCCGGAGCGGGCCGAGCCGGAAGGTGCCGAGGAGTCCTGCGGCACATGGAACTATGCCGACCGCCACTTCCACCTGATCAACGCCCTGGCGGCACGGTTGCAGAAGACGCACCCGGAACTCTTCCTGAAGACGCTAGCCTACGCCAACCACGAGCGTCCGCCCAAAGCCATCGGGAAGCTCCCGGGCAACACGATGGTGGATATCTGTCCCTGGTGGGCACCCCTGCCGGTGGACGCCCCCCAGAACGTCTATTACCGCGACAACATCAAGGCCTGGGGCCCCAAGTGCAACTCGCTCGGCATCTGGAGCTATGTGCTGATCTACTCGGACACCACGTTCGGCTATCCGGCCGGGGAGAAGAACCTGACCGTCCCCAATGTCCGTGCCCTCGTGAGCCAGAACAAGTTCTACAAGGACGTGGGCATACGGTTGGTTTCCTCCCAACTCATGGGTCCCCAGGATCACTGGCCTTGGGGCCTATACGCTTTCTCGCGCACCACATGGCGCCCGGACGAGGCCGCCGAAACCATCCTGCAGGAGTTCTTCCGCGGCTACTACGGCGCGGCGTGGGAGCCGATGCTCAAGTGGTACGAGACGCTGGAGCGGATCGCGATCGAGAAGAACATCGACACGAGCGTTCCCGACCCGCGCCTGATTGGCGCCGACACGATTGTGGAACTGCGCGGCCTGCTCGACGAGGCGGCAGGAAAAGCCCTCCGGTGGTACGAGAAGGAGCGCGTAGCACAGGCCCGCACCGATACCGAGTGGACCGCAGTCCGCGGCCAGTGGAAGACGAAGACGGATCGTCCGTATCCTTGCCATGCGTTCAACGAGGCGCCGACCATCGACGGCAAGTTGGACGACGCCGTCTGGCAGACGGCGCCGGAGTTCGCGGGCTTCCGCATTGCCGCCACGCGCGTCAGCGACAAGCATCCGGGGCGGTTTGCGATGGAGAACGCCACCCGCTTCCGCATGGGTTGGGACAGCAGATTCCTCTACCTCGGCGTCGCCTGTCAGGACCTGGCCATTGAGAAGATCAAGGCGGCGGATGCCAAGGATACGAAATTCGAATACCGGGACGTCGTGGAGATGTTCTTCGCGCCCGAGGCACCGCCCTATTACCGGCAGGCCATGGTGAGCTCCTCCGGGCATGCGTTCGGGCCGCTGAAGATCCGGCAGGTCAACTCGCACGAGGTGCTGACCCATGCTGACTTCGTCTGCAAGACCGCCTACACCGCCGACGGCTGGACGATGGAAGTGCGCTTCCCGCTGGACATGCTCGCCTCGACGCCGCCCAGGGACGGCGTCTGCTGGCCCGCGAACCTCGTCCGCGTGGCGAACGAGGGCAGAGGTATTGGTGAGCAGTTCTCCTCCTGGTCGGATCTGCCGCGCTATCATTTCCACCAGTACAACCTGGGTGCCTGGAGCCTGATCCAGTTCCGCGAAGCCACCCTGAGTGCGAAGGATGCCGCGGCCGTGAGCCGGGCGATCAACGCGCCGTTTGCGCAGGCAGGCAAGGCCTATGACCAGCAGCGCCAGCTTCTGGCGGCGTTCGACGCGAATGTGCAGGGCAAGGAGAATATGGCCGCCAAGGACAAGGGGGCGGCCCTGATCGGCTTCCCCGGCGACGGCAAGAATGCCGGGCGGCGCGATTTCGAGATCGTATGGGACAAGGAATCGCCCACCTTTGACGCCGTGCGCATCGTCTGGAGCGACCGGCGGATGGTCCGGCGCTGGTACAGCCTGGAGTACTGGGATGGCGAGCGCTACCGCCTGATCGAGGATCGCCGGGACAACGATGCGGAGGTCTCGCTCCACGAGTTCGCGCCGGTCAAGGCCCGTCGCCTGCGGATGACGGTCTGGGCGGATCTCGAAGGGTGGAGTCAGATGGGCATGGTGAAGCGGATCGAGGTCTTCAAACGGTAGGGGTGTTTTATGCGAAAGAACGTTTTGGCGGCACTGGCGTCGGTAGGTGTGTGCGGGTTGCTGCACGGCGCACCATTGGCGTCGCAAGGATGGACGGTTACCGGGCCGGACGGCCTCCCGGTCGCCGGGCTCACGGACGGCAACCCGGCGACCCGCGTCACGCTCGAGCCTTTCGAGCTGGCAGCGGATATTTCGGTGCTGATCGATCTCGGGGCACCCCATGTGCTGATCCAGCTCCTGGTGAACGACGGCACGACCGGTCTCACCTTGCGTGGCAAAAAAACCGCACCACCCCCGGACTGGCCGGGCAAGGTCATGGTCTTCGTAGGGGACGAACCTTATCCAAAAAAGCGGATCGCCCAGGCGCTGCTGCGGCCCGTCTACGGCAAAGAGGTCCGCTCGTCGTTCAGCCTCCGTTTTCCGCCCGTGCGGGGACGCTATGTGCGCCTTCAGCTTGGGGAAAAGGCGCACGCGTATCCGTGGGTCATCGCGGAGGTCGAGCTGTGCGGATGGCGGGCCGCTGACGTGCCGACGCCCACAGACGCGGTTGTCCTGCCGACGAACGCCCCGGCGCCCCTGGCGCTGGCCGCCAGTGAGTTGAGTCACTACCTCGGGATGATGCTGGACCGCCCCATTCCGGTGATCGCCCCCGATGCGGCGGAGCGTTATCCCGGCACGCTCTACCGTGTGGAGGATCTCAAACCCTTGGCCGCGACGGTCGAGTCCATGCGCGCGAACCTTGAGTCCGGGCGGATACCGGCCACGCCGGTACATGTCGAGCGGAAGGGGCGCGAGGTGCTCTTCATCGGCTTCCCCTATCGACACACACTCTGGAGCGTGTGGGCGTTCCTTGAGGCGCAAGGCGTGCGATGGCTGTACCCCGATCCGTACGGCGAGTTCGTCCCGCGCCGCGAGGCGGTGGATCTGAGCCGGTTGCCGCTGACGCAGACACCTGCCGCCGCGAGCGTCTACGCCAACTTCGATGTCGATCAGTTCCTGACAGCCGACCGGTGGGAAGCGCAGCAACTGACAGACGGTTTCCTGTATTGGTGGCGCAACCGCTGGACCCACACGTGGGGCAATGCGCAATCCGTGGCGCTGGGCGGCAGCGAAGTGCCGCGAAATCCGAGCACGTTCGATGCGTTGCCGGAGGACTACCGGGAACGTTTCGAGGGCTGGCCACACAACTTTAGCACAGTGCTGCCCGAGCGCATCCTGCGCGAACATCCGACGTGGTGGGGTTTTTCCGAGGAGGCGGGCAAGCGTGTGCCGCCCGGCAACGGCGCGCCCGCCTTCTGCACGAGCAACCCTGAGGCGATCACCTGGATCGCGGACAAGGCCGTCGCCGTGGCCGGACACGACGGCGATCCCGCGCCGCGCTACTGGCTGCTGCCTATGGATGCGACCCGCTACTGTGCCTGCGAGGACTGCCGGGAACTGAACGCGCCGCCGCGTCCGGAAACCGTCGCCTGGGTCGCGCCCGCGCGTTTCGTCGCCTCCGATGCCTACTACCACCTCGTCAACGAAGTGGCCAAACGGGTGAAAGCCGCCGCGCCGCGTGTGACCATCGCCGCGCTGGCGTATGCCGAGGTCCATGCGCCGCCGGAGCGCATCGCCCGCTTTGAGGACAATGTCGTCGTGCAGGTCTGTATCTACGGCGAGCAGAACCTCCCCATGGCCTCCCCGCGCAACGCGGCGTTCAGAAAACGCATGGAAGCCTGGAACGCGAAATGCGGCCGGCTCGAACACTATGACTATGTTCTGCTCCAGGAGAGTCACGCGGACGTGCCCCGGCCGCTGGTGGGCGCCCTGGCCGACCGCGCCCGCTTCCTGCACGGCATCGGCGCCCTCGACGGCGGCACGCAGGCCACTCTGGAGAATCTGCCACGAAGCCCTTGGAACGCCTATGTCTACGCGCGTCTGATGTGGGATGTCACGCGGGACGAACAGGCCGAGCTGAGGGCCTTCACCGACGGGTTCTATCAGGAGGCGTCGGAGTCTATGTACCGCTACATCACAGCCATGGACCGCTATCATGTGACGAACGACATCAGCCTGCGCGTCCGCGGCTATGCGAGCGGTGTTCCCCAACGCGCGTTTCCCTATGCCTTGTTGCGCGAGTTGTACGGGTACATCGAGCAGGCCAGGACGGCGGCCGCCGCCGCTCACTGGACGGTGCGTACACGCGTCGACGAGGCCGCGCAAGGATTCCACGCGCTGCTCGAAGCCAAGGGTCTGCGCACCAACGACCTGGCCGAAGCCGCCGACTTTCCCTCCGTCGGCCCCGCCGACGAACCGCTCCAGATCGACCTGATGCAAAGCCGCATTCATCCGCCGACACGCGGCGATCCCCTATCTGTCATCCTCTACCATGATCGCCGCGTCGGCGAGTGGATCCGCGTCCGTGAAGCCGGCCGCTACACCGTGCGGTTTGCGACGAACGGCTTCGACAAGCCGCCGCGGCCGGTGACCATCTGGTTCGGCTCCCGCGCGAGCGACAAGCTGGAGATTCCCGACGGCGCGGCGCAGATCGAGGCGGCCTTTGAGGTACCTGCGGGATTGCATGATGTCTATGTACAGGGAGACTGGGGCTGCGGCGCATGGGGAACCGCCCGCATGACCGTCAGTGCCGCTGTCGCGGCGACGGATAAATAAACGGTATACCTGCCGACGTGAGACCGGCGAAGGGAGAACGATGTGACCCGGCAACAGATTCCCGTAATTGCGGCGATGGATGTGGTGGTGGTGGGCGGGGCCAGCGGCGGCGTAGCCGCGGCGGCGGCCGCCGCCCGTGCCGGCGCGCGCGTGCTGCTGGTTGCTCAGGAGACCTATCTGGGAGAGGACATCTGCGCGACCGCCCGCCTCTGGCTGGACCCGGACGTGCCGCTCTCCACGCCTCTCGCGCGTGAGATGTTTGCGGACGAAACGGGTAAACGCCGGGTGCCGGTTGGGCTGCTGGACGTGAAACGGCGCCTGGATTCCGAACTCCTGGAGGCCGGCGTCCGCGTCCTTTTCGGGTGCGCCCCGGCCGACCTGCTGGTGGATGCCGCCGACCGCGTGGCGGGCGTGGTGCTGACTTCGAGAACCGGGTTGTTCGCCGTGACGGCCCGTGTGGTGATCGATGCGACCCCCTTCGCGACGCTCACCCGCGCGGCCGGCATCCCCTTCACCGAATGGGGCGGGGGGACGATCACCTTCCG
>CAZQKI010000160.1:9372-10821 GCA_964592855.1 uncultured Lentisphaerales bacterium | reverse complement strand
CGGAGCGGCCGGAGTTCAGGGAGCAGACGATCAAGCTCTCCTGGAGCAATTGGGGATTCGGGCGTGAATCGCTGGAGCAGTCCGCCCGGAGGCTCGGCGCCAACGGCATCCGCTGGATCGAATTGCATGGCAACCGGTATGGCGACGATCTCGGATACCGCGCCGCGGATGTGCTGCAAACCCTGAAGCCGCACGACATCCAGGTGGCCGGCATCTGCGGGATGTTCAGCGCGGAGAACGACCTGTCGAGCAATTCCGGCCTGACGAGGCAGGCGGCCATCGACTACATCCGGCGTCAGTTGGATCTGGCCCATGGGGTGGGGGCTTCCTACCTGTTGGTGGTTCCGGCGGCGGTCGGTCGTCCCCACGCCTGCGATGACGGCGAATTCGACCGGTCGGTCGAGACGCTGCGGGTGGTCGCCGATGACTTCCGGCAAGCCGGAGTCCGCGCCGCCATCGAGCCGATCCGTTCCGCCGAGGTCTCCATCGTCCACACGATTGCGGAGGCCCGTAAGTACATCGCCGCCGTGGACCATCCCGGCATCCAGCACATCAACGGCGACGTCTATCACATGCAGTCGGAGGAGAGCAACATCGCCGAAGCGCTCCTGGAGGCCGGCGACCGGCTGGTCAACCTCCACCTGGCCGACTCCAACCGCTGCGCCCTGGGGGACGGCTCGCTGGATGTGGACGCCGTCCTCATGGCGCTCTATGTTCTCGACTACCCGGACGGCCTCCGCTTTGCGACCCCCGAACCCCTCGGGCCGGGCGGCGATCCCTACCCGGCGATGTTCGGCAAGCCCAGCGGCGAACTCCTGGACAAGCTGGTTGCCGATACCGTCAGGTACTGGCGGGAGCGGGAGTGTCAGATCAAGGTGCTCGCGACACCATGCTCTTAATCGCCCGCTCTTGACAACCAGCGGGCAATGAAAGACTTCCTGAAGCGCATATCGCTAAGCCTATTGACGGGCTATATCCTCTATTATTTTGGCGAACTGATGTTCTGGGCGACTCCCTGCCGCGAGGGCATGACGATCCCGGATATGATGTTGACCTGGCTGGCGTATTCCTTTTTTGCCTACGTCTTTCTCTGCGTCGTCAGCGTTTTTCGCGTCCGCACCCTGTGGGCGGTTTTTCTGGCTGGCGCGTTCTTTGGCTGGTACGAGGAAGGGATATTCGTGCAAACGATGTACGGCTCCCCCGACGGGCCGTTTCCGATGTCCATTTCGTTCACCGGTCTGGCCTGGCATGCCATCATCGACGTTTGCGTCGGATGGCTGCTCGTACGGAGGGTGCTGCATCGCGGGAAGATGACCGAGATCGCCGGCGTTGCGGTCATGATTGGCTTATTCTACGGCTTATGGGCGATTTTCTGGTGGACAGAGCCTCCTGCAGCCATGCAATCCCATTTCGCCGCAGGCCGCCCCGATGTTGTGTTCGTGCACTTCT
>CAZQKI010000160.1:4661-9272 GCA_964592855.1 uncultured Lentisphaerales bacterium | reverse complement strand
TGCTTGTTGCTATTCCTGATTCCGCTCGTCGCTGGCGTGATCTACTTCATCGGGCTGGCCTCAGAACTGAGAGCCCGCACAAATTTTGTTGTTTATTATACGTTCGGCATTGCCGGGGCGCTGTTCTGGCCTGCCAGTGTCACCTGGTGCTTGCTCCGGAAGAAACGGAAGCCGTTGGGTGTACGCCTCACCGTGTCCAGGAGATGAGCGCCAGGTCGGCGCCGTCACCGTCGTCGTCGCCCCCCGTCTCCCGACCCGGCCACATGAAGGGACTTCCCTGGAAACTGCCGATCGCGTAGCCGGCGGTGACGGTGATGTTCTGCTTCGCCACGATGCCGCAACCCGAGGCCCCGCCACCGGCTGTCACACTTCCATTCACGGCGTAGATCCATCCGTTCAAGGTGGGACCGCTGGAGCCTCCCCCGAGGACAATGTTCCCGTTCACCGAGACCAGGCCGGGGTACGGGGTTGTGTTGTTGAGCCTGGCCGCGCCGCCGATGGTGATGGTGCCGGTTGCGATCACCATGCCTTCGACCCGCATATCCGACGCAATGCTGACGGTGCCGTTGACATAGAGCACGCCGCCTTGCGGCGCGACGACCGTCTGGTTGTTATTCACGTTCACGCCCGTACGCCGCAGGATGTCCGCCGTCAGCCAGGAGCGGGTGATGTTCTGATTTCCCGCGTAGTAATAGGTGTTTTGCTCGGCGAAGGTGCGAAAGGCGTCCGTGTTCAATTCCGGCAGGGACAAGGGTAGCACCGCCGGAACAGCCTGGATGCTGATGGGGGGCAGGGGGCTGAAATAGTTGGGCCACACCACCTGAGGGGCCATGTTGATGGCGGAGGTCGTGGTGCCCCAGGCCCCGTTGATCCGCGTCGATGATGTGATCTGCGCCGCGTTGATCAAGCCATTCAGTGCGGTCAGGCCGTTGCCATGCGACCGTCCTGCGCCGCCGGCGAGATGGACGCGCGGGTTGCCCGAATAGGTCAGTGTCCCGATCGCCGAGACGTGATGAGCCGTCAGGTTCGGTCCGCCGCTCAATAACATGTTGCCGTTGCAGTGCGCCCCGAACTGTCCCAGGTTCACATTGATGCCGCCGCTGAGCGTGAGGTTGCCGCCGGCAACCAGCATCACATCCCCCAGCGGCCCCAGGATCGTTGGCGGAATCACTATGGTCGGTTCAGGTATCACTTCCACGGTCGCCGCGGCCGTGGCCGTCTGGCCGCGGTAGACCCCGTTGGCCGTGACCAGCCGCACGTCGGTGGCCGGAGTTGTGATCGCGACCGTGTAGGAGCCGCCGCCGAAGTCCGCCTCCGTCGCGGTCAGCGCCGTGTCGTTGACCAGCAGTCCGAAGGTCACGGCAACGCCCGCCTCCGCGATCGACAGGGCTTTCGCCCGATCGCTTTCCCTGCGCATGATGTTCATCCGCTGATACGAGGCGGAGGCCAGGCTGCCCAGGATCATCGTCATCATGGCGGAAACCATGACTACTGCGATCAGCGCGCCACCCCGCCGATCATACCGCCGCGTGCCATGCGCGGGGCCACCGCGGCCAACCTCGCCCCGGCCTGCTTCTTTTTCGTGTTCGCCGCTCGCGACCCAGATGTTCATAGGCTTTCCTGCGTTGTGTCTGTCGTGTCGTTGTCGGCCCGGGCGATTCGTGAGCGATGCCGGGCGCCGTTCGCTGGTCAATTGCGGGGTGAGATCTCGATGCCGAGCGCCCACGATGAACGGAATCCGGTTGGGTGCGATCCGCTGACGGTCAGATCCGTCCGCACGGACGATAAGGGTGGCTCGCCATTCACCAGGACCTCCACAATTCCGCCATCGGCACTCCGCCCGAAGGCGCCGCCGAAATCCAGGTAGGCCGGTTCGCCCAGCCAGCGCATTGTAAAATGACTAAAGTCGGGGACCAGGTCCCGGGTGCGGTCTCGGCCCAGAATGACCTGGACCTGCACATAGCGGCCGTTCCCGGCCGCGGCGGGAATCGCTGTCCCGGACGTGGTCAGCGCCGCGATCTGGTCCCAGTTCTGGGCATCCGTCAAATCCGCCTGGTTGCCCGTGCGCACCTTGAGTGTCACGGACGTGTCGGCCGAAGGCTGTGTTGCGAGCCACGCGAGATCCTGGTAGTCCGGAGCCGTCAGGCAGGTATCGACGATGCGGGAACTGTAGGTGGCGACATTGGGATACGTCGTATCGATCGCCGACACGCCCAGGATCGCGGGCATGGCGACGAGGTCGGTGCGCCCGCTCCACTGCGCGGCGCTGGTGGCCGTCGTATTCGGCCACGAGGAGCCGGGAATCATGTAGGAATCGAACCGGTTGGTCGCCCCAGTTCCGGCCCACATCCATGGGTTCCCAGCCAGAAGCGGGGAGACACGGTAGCTGACGACATAACTCTTCAGCAGCTCGACGGGGAACGTCGCCGGCACCGTCTGCGCGATCTCCCCGTTCATGATCAGCGCCCAGTTCCTCTGGCTATCCGGCGTTCCGAACCGGAGCCGGGTCGTCGTGGATCCGATGACATCGGCTCCGGGGGCAGTCTGATTCGCGGCTTCAGCGATGAACGCATCGAGGATATAGAACGCCGTGCCGGGATGGTCCGAGGCACGAAACGTCACCCGGCATCCATCGCCGGCGGCCAGCACGTGCGGCCCGAATTGAGCGTTTCCGCCGCGGACGATCACGCGGACGGCGGCGCCCTGGATCGGATTGAGGCTTGCGCCCGAGCCGACGGCTCCGCTCTGGAATTCGGCCGCCCAGGCGAGGTCGCGCCCGGTGGGCCGCAGCACCGTCCCCATGTTTCCCGGCAGCACGTCCGTCACAGCCATGCACTTGTCGAAGGTGCCGCCCGCGCTCTGGAACCGCGTCTCGTGCCAGGTGTCGTTGTAGTACGAGAATTCGATTTCGTCATCGGCTGACGTGGCGGGAAACTCCAGCGCCCGGTAGTCGCTCCACCCGCCGGCCGCGTCCTCGATGATCGTGGCGCTGGTGCCGCTCTGCGAGACGATGGACAGCGCCTCCGCCTCGATGGGAAGACCGGCGGGCGACAGGCGGATCTGGTCGAGGCGGAACCCGTAACCGCCGCTTTCGTCCACCTGGTCCTCGGCGCGGAACCGGATCGAGTTGAGCCCGGGAAGCACCCGCACGCCCCCCAGAACCACGTTTGCCTCCTTCGTATCCTCGGGGGCGTAGAAATTGTAGGTCCGGCCGTCCAACCGGGCGTCGAACCGTGGCTGAAGCGCAGACAACACCCGTGTCGTGCTGTTCGCGCCGTTTACGGCGTTCGCCCCGTGTCCATCCTGCACAACGGTCTCAAGCTGTTCCGCGCGCTCCGCACCGCTCAGCGTGTTGTCGCGCGGGTTGAAGCGCGTCATGCGAAGCTCCGTGGGGGCGTCGGGGGGCCAGGCGTGCAGGATGATCGTCTCCCGCCAGACCAGGTTGCCGGTCGCGTCCAGAACCGCATCTCCCGCCGCGTTGGTCGATCCCGGAGCCGGGTAGCTGATCGCGCTGTATGGACCATTGGCCGGGTATGTCAGCATTTCGCCCTTGGCGCTGATGCGGAAGGACGTGCGCAGGAGCGTGGTGATCTGCTGGGCGTCGGTGATCAAATCCATTTGGAGCATCTGACGCGCCCGGCCTCGCACGATGAACATGTATCCGGAGAGCGTGCCAGCCATCACCAGGGCGAAGACGAATATTGCCACCAGGATCTCGATCATCGAGAGCCCGCGTCTGCGGGCGCCTGCGCCACAGCCGGGGTGCAGTTGAGACGGGCGCCCGTCGGAAACGATCCGACGGAAGGGCGGGAAGGCGGCTGGCGCACGCGCCGTTATTCGTCGATCCCGCGGATCGGTATGTCGGCTATCACCGTTTCTACGCATTCCGGATCTCCCTTGAAGGTGTTGGACTGTCGATCCATGGGCCACACATCCACGCTGATGCGTTTCATGGGCAGGCCGTTCTCGATAAGCTCCACGGACGTCTGGCGCTTGTACAAACCGTCGATCGATGGAAGTCCGTCCTCGTCAAGAATGGTCCCCGAACCCTCCTCAACGAGCAGATCGATGTCTTCGAAACTCATGTGGCGCGCCCGCTCGACCCGGCTCCACGCAAGCGCAGCCGCGATCGTCCGCGTACGAACGGAATTGGATGCGCTCGACACCTGGTAAAGGGCCGCCACCGACGCCGTCACAACGACCGCCAGCAGGGCCGTGGCGACCATAACCTCGATCAATGACATTCCGCTCCGCCCGCGCCTGCCGCAAACCCGCGCCCCCCGCGTTCGAAACAGACCCTCGCGCGCCGGGAGTCGCCCCCCGGGAAAGCTGGCATGACCCGTACGGATGCCTTTACCGAATTGAAGCGGTGCATTCATTCTGCCGGATGACATCGCAAGGTCCGTGCCGAACCATCCCGCTGGCCGGATTCCTACGCGCTTGCCGATCCTGCGTTGCGTGAAACAGGCGGAATCAGGCGCAAAACCCGCGCTTGCAACGGTGTTGAGCCTGTTTCGCCAAAAAAGTTCCGCCGGACGAATGCTATTTTCCGGGTGTGTCTGGTGATGCGTCGGTGGCTGGAGATTCGCGCAGGGGGGCGTACCCCTGGGA
>CAZQKI010000160.1:0-4561 GCA_964592855.1 uncultured Lentisphaerales bacterium | reverse complement strand
GGGGTTTTTCGGGGTCAGGGTTGACGCCCGGGCGAGCGGTTGGCATAGCGATTAACCGTCCGGCGGGATACGTTCAGCAGCCGCCCCGCGGCGCCCTGATTGCCCTCGGTCCGTTTCAGCGCTTCGTCGATCAATGCGCCTGTCGCCTCCGCCAGCGTCGGCAGTTCGCTGCCGAACGAAACGGGCGGCACGTCGGCGGTTGGATGCGCCGGCCTGACGCCCTCCGCCGGACGCAAGGCTTGGTCCATGTGCTCGTGGAAGGAGGCCAGCGAGAGGACCCCTTTATCGTGCCTCGAGACGGCGTCCATGACCATGGCGCGCAATTCGCGCACATTCCCTGGAAAGCGGTAGGCCTCCAGATGAACGAACAGTTCCTTCGGGATCGTGGGGACGGGCTTGCCCAGCGACGCTGACGCATCCCGGAGAAAACGGTCGACCAGGAGCGGAATGTCGCCCAGCCGCTCCCTGAGCGGGGGGACGCGGATCAGGTGGCCGTGCAGCCGGTAGTAGAGATCTTCTCGAAAACGGTTTTCCCGCATGCGGACGCGCAGGTCCCGGTTGGTGGCGGCGATGATGCGACAGCGACTGCGCCGGCACTGATCCGTTCCCAGCGGAAAAAACTCCCGCTCCTGCAGCAGGCGCAACAGTTTGGACTGCATCTCGAGTCCCAGGTCGCCGATCTCGTCGAGCAGCAGTGTGCCTTCTCCCGCCCGCTCGATCAGCCCCTCCCGGTGATGGTCCGCGCCGGTGAATGCGCCCCGGGCATGGCCGAAGAGCGTGTCGGCGAACGCCGTGTCGTCGATTCCGGCCACATTCACCGCAACCAGTTCGCCCGTGCGCCCGCTGACGCGGTGGATCGCCTGGGCCACCCCTTCCTTGCCGACGCCCGTCTCGCCCACGATCAGCACGGGCTCGGGCGAAGGCGCGATGGCCTCGACATGCCGAAAGAGCGCCAGCATGGCCGGCGATTGGGTGACCATGGCCGCGAACGCCTCGGCATGCCGCAGGCGCGGGTCGTGGATCAACTGCTGCAACCGTCGGTTTTCATCGCTCAATGCGTGTTGCCGCAGGGCCCGCACGAGCACGGTGACCAGGCGGGCGAAATCGACGGGCTTCACCAGATAGTCGAACGCGCCGGCCTTGACGCAGCGCACCGCCGTATCGACCTCGTTGGTGGCGGTCACGACAATCACGGTGGTCTCGGGATGATCGGCCAGGATCGCGGTGAGCAGTTCCTCGCCCGACAGGTGCGGCATGATCAAATCGAGCAGGATGACGCCCACTGCGTGGCGCTCCAGAAGGCCCACCGCCTCGCGGGGATCGCCGCACAGCAGGGCTTCCCCGAAACCCTCCGTGCGCAGCACGCGCGCCAGACTCTGCCGCATCGCCGCATCGTCGTCGATCACCAGAATGCACGGCTTGGCCGGGACGGCCGTGGGACTATTCGCCATGGGCAGCTTCCTCCCGGACCGGCAGGGTGACGGTCGCAATGGTGCCTGCGTCTTCGCGGGGCTCGATCCGAAGGCGGCCGCCGTGCGCGCGCAGGATGGCTGCCGAAATCGACAGGCCCAGCCCGAGCCCCCCTTCGCTGCGTCGCGTGGTGAAAAAGGGATCCAACGCGTGCTCGATGACCTCGGCGGGCATGCCTCGGCCTTCATCGGCCACGGCAATCTTGACCGCGCCCTCCTCCCGCGCATAGGAACCGGACACCTTCACGACCTGGTCCGGTCCGGTCACGGCCTGACAGGCGTTCTGCATCAGGTTCACGAACACCTGCAGCACCTGCTGCCGGTTGGCCCAGACGTGCGGCAGGTTCGGCTCGAAGGCGCATTCCAACCGGCACTGCGCAACTTTGTAATCGTGCCGGAGCCAGCGGCCGGCCTCCTCGATCACCTCCGGCAACGCAAAGCGTTCCTTCTCCGTTTCGTTCGCGGGCCGGGCAAAGCTCTTGAGCGAGGCGACAATCCCCGCAATCCGTTCCGAGGCGCGCAGCGCCTCCCCGATGATGTCCCGCCATTCCCGGGCGGACTGACCCGGATCGACCGCCCCGGTCCCGCCCCCGGACGCCGCCCCGGTCCCCGGCTGAAGCGCGGCGAAGAAACGGTCCAGTTCGCGCTGCAGCACATGGAGATTGAGACTGACGACGCCGTTCGGGTTGTTGATTTCGTGGGCGACGCCCGCAGCCATCGTTCCGAGTGCCGCCAGGCGCTGCGTGTGCATGGCATCGACGCGCCGCTTGTCCGCCTCGCGCGCCGACGCCTCGATCAGGCCGATCACCGCTTCGACCGCGTCGACCAGATCGCCGATTTCGTCATCCCGCACTTTCTTCAGCGCGGGCCGTTTGCCGTCGGGTGTCACCGCTGTGGTCAGACTGCTGCGGAGCGCCGTCACCGATTCGCTCACGCTGCGCAGCACCCACCGGTTCAGCATCCAGACCGCCAGCAGCCAGATCCCGGCGCCGCAGACCAGCATCCACACGGCAAGATACGACAGGCTGACCGTGACCTGGCCGAACGCCACGCGGGGCACGGACAGATCGAGCGCCAGACTCCCGCACGCGAAAATGTCGGCGAGCGTGACGCGCGCCTGCAGTTTCTCCAGACCGAACGCCTGGATATCCACGTTCCCGGGCAGCCACCCCCGGGCGGATGGGATCAGTTTCAGCGAAGGGGCGATGAGGCGGCGCAACCGGCCCAGTTCGGCTTCGTCCACTCGGCGGCCCATGATCATCGCGCCATGCGATGGTCCCCCGGCATCGCTCGTCAGGATCGGGGCCACCGCGACCAGCCAGATCCGGCCATCGGCAACCGCGTACCCCGACCGCACCGCTGCGCCCACGAGATCGAGCAGTCCGCCCTGGCGCTCCATGAGATTGCACAGGTCGGCGGGAATCGCGTTTGACATCCGCCCGTCGGCGTCCAGCGCCATGCCCGCCGCACGCTGCCGGTTGGTGGTGTAGCAAACGATCGCGTCCACGCGCAGGCTGTCGAACGTTCCGGACACCAGGTTGACCTCGACGAAGCGCGGGTCGCGATTGGTCATGAAAACGTAGGCGTCGCTCCAGGACGCCCAGTCGGTCAGCGTTCCGGCCAGGGTCTGCGCCTCTTCCGCGAGAATCGCCTCGCCACGCGCCAGAAGCACCCGGGCCCGCTCCCCGTCGGCTCGAAAAGCCGCTGCGGTCAGGACCCATCGCGCGGTCATGATGGCCGCCACGATCATGACGACCGAAAGAAAACCCAGGATCAGCAGAAACCGTGTACGCAGTCGCATGATTACCAGCCTCGCTCCGTTCCAGGCCCGCTTGCGCTTTCAAGACCGTGCCATGACGAATATTAGGGATGGCGCGAGGAAAGTCAAATCCCTTTCTGATTTAAAACAGGCATACCGGGCCCAGCAGAACCGACGTGTCGTCCGTGGTGGCGTGCTCCATGTAGTCCAGCCGAAGGGCCGCGCCCCAGTGTCGGTTGATGCCCGTGGTCAGGCGCACATGCACGTTGTCGAAGTCGTCATCCAGTTCCCGGCTGTCCTGACGGTAGTATTTCACGTTCAGGCCGACCATGCGCCACCGCCAGTCCATCGTGATGCCGTAGAGATGCGAATCGTTGTCGATGTCCCCGTGCCGCGTGTCGATCCGCTCCCAGGCATAGCCGATGTAGGGATTGAAGGTGAGCCGCCACGGCCTAAACCGTAGCACGGGCCCTGCCTTGGCCATCGGCACATTCACCTCGATTTCCTCGTTCTGCGGCTCGATCTTGTGATACAGATGCCCCGCGCCGATGTTCCAGGTGACGGATGCGTCCGGATCGCCGTACAGGTTGATATGAAAGAAATTGCCCATGACCTCCGTGTCGCCCGCGGCTTCGGTGAAGAACAGGAAATCGTTCACGACGAGACGGGGGTGCGCCATCATCGCAAACAAGCCGTATTCCGGGGCGGTTTTGGTTGAGGTCTGAACCCGTCCGGTTCGATCCCGCTGCTTCAGTTCGTCGCGGTTGTATCCGAACAGGGGGCTGACGATCCACATCACGCCCTGATCCCCCGGAGGCGGAAGTTCATCCTGGGCGTAAGTGGCGGGACTCGCGAGCAGCAGCGCCGCCAGCAGCAGCGGTGCGGTTGGAATCAGGTTGTGCGATGTGCGTGTCTTCGCGTCTGTCATTTGATGCCTTTCGTTTTCAGACCGGTTCCCGTGCCAGCACCCGCTTCACCGGCGCGCCCGAACCGGCGGACGGGGGAGTATCTGGCGTAAACGTCTTGATCCGCAACAGGTGGATGGTGACGCCGACGGCGATGCCGAGCAGGCCGAGTCTCACCCACCCGAGCGAAACGGCAAACCCCGCCGTGCTGCCGATCGACAACCACAACAACGCGATGGTCAGGAGCTTCTGCCGGCGGGGGATGCCCCTGCCTTCCCGGTAGTTCCGGATGTACGCGCCGCACCAACGGTTCGTGAGGAGCCATTCATAGAACCGCCGGGAACTGCGCGAGTAGCAGACGGCCGCCAGCAGGAGGAAGGGCGTCGTGGGCAGGACGGGCATGAACATGCCCACGACACCCAGGGCCA
>CAZQKI010000159.1:3122-10932 GCA_964592855.1 uncultured Lentisphaerales bacterium | reverse complement strand
CGTCATGCGGCACGATCCGATGTGGAAGAAAATGGGCGAATTCCTCCGCGAGGAGTCTTTTGGCAAGGTGTTCCATGTTTCGATCTGGACCGAGCAGTACACCGACACCTCGCGCGGCGCCTGGCTGGGACAGGCCAAGCGCGTCGGGGGAGGACAGCTCTTCAGCCACGGGTGCCACTACATCGACCTGCTGCTGCATTGGATGGGGGACCCCGTCTGCGGCACGCATATCGGCACCAACCTCGGCACACCCTGGATGGAGCGCGAAGGGACGAGCGACGTCAGCCTGAAGTTCGCCAGCGGCGCAACGGCCTACCACTTCGGCACGTGGGGCGCTCGCGGCTCGCGCCTCCGCTATTCCGTGCACGCGCATTGCACGGAAGGGATGCTGGAACTCGACCATGCCGGCGGAACCATCGTGCTGCACCGCAGCAAGTCGGGCGGCGACCTTCCGGCGCTGAGCGCGCTGGCGGCGCCGGGCGAGACCCTGGACAACCCCTCGCAGGCGGTCGTCTATCGTCGACCCGGCGAAGGCGGCAAGGCGGTGGTGCAGCAGATGGAGACCTTCCTGGACTGCATCGAGCATGAACGCAAGCCGGACATCAGCGCCGCGGCCTCGTTGCGGAGCCTCCAGGTCATCTGGAAGCTCTACGAGGCCGAGGAGAAACTGGTGGTTGCCGACCTCCGCGGAATCTAGGCGCGGGTGCGCGTCAACTGCGTTGCCGCGCACCGAGGGTTCAGGTGAAAGGGTTCAGGGTTCAGTGAGGCCTCTGGCGGTCAGAGGCCGCCAGTTGGATCGAGGATGAGACTTGCGGCGCAGCCTTGTCGCTGCCGCTAGGTTTTCCCAACAATCTTTGTCGCGAGCTTTGTCTTGAGCTTTGTCGACGAAGCGCGACAACGCGTGCTCTCCACCTTTTTCACAACGGGCGAGGACGCCCGGGTCCATTTCGTTCTTTGGCGCGCCCGGCGAAACGAGCAGCACTGGACCCCGCCGTCCTCGGCGGTAAGCGAAAAGAGCAAGCCGCTCCGACCTCCGTTTCACAACGGGCGAGGACGAGGACAAGGACGATAGCGGGCGACGCTAGCGGTGGGCGATTGAGCCCCTAACCTGCAGTTGATCCTCTCCATTTCCCAGATGTGACCGGGCATCAGTAATCGGTGATCGGCGTCTTGCCAAAGCTATCTTTACATATCATGACGTTCATGATAACCTATGATCGTTTCAATGGGTGGGACTGTGTCTTGCCCAGGGATTGCGGTCATTGAAAGCAGGCATGGAAGGGGTGTGACATGAGCGGAAAAAAGAATCGGGCGGAAGGGATTGAAGGGCAGGGGAAGCGCGTGGTGGCAGCAGACACTGGGCTGCTGGACATGAATCAGGCAATTGAACTGCTGAAAACGAGCCGTCCCTCGTTCTACCGCTGGGTGCGCGCCGGGAGGATCAAGGGAGCCAAGGTCGGGCGGCAATGGCGCTTCACCCGGCAGGAGCTCGACCGTTTTCTGAAAGGGCAGGATCCGGTGGTGGCGGTGACGGCGGACATCAAGCCGCTGCTGCAGACGCTGAGCGAGTGTCTGGCCGCGTGCGGTATCGACAAGCCACCCCAGGATGCAGACGGTGTGCTGCAGGCGGTCAGTTCCATGATCCTCCTGGGGGTGGCGATGAAAGCGAGCGATCTGCACATCATCCCGACGCTCGACAGCGCCGGTCGAAATGTCGTGGAACTCCGGTATCGCGTCGACGGCGTATTGCACACGATGGCTACGCTGGATCCGCGCCTTCTGGCGCCGGTCGTCGAGCGATGGAAAAGGATGGCCAACTGCAACACGCTCGAGAACCGGCTGCCGCAGGACGGGCGGATACAGGTCAATATCCGGCAGAAAGAATATGATCTGCGGATCAGCTTCCTGCCGCTCTGCAAGGGCGAATCGGTTACGGCGCGTGTGCTCTCGCATGGCACGGTGTCCCTGGATCTGGATGGCTTCGGATATTCGGCGACGGTTCGGACGAAGATCGATCGGGCCTTGCAGGCGCATGCGGGCCTGGTTCTGGTGACGGGGCCGATGGGGTGCGGCAAGACGACCACGCTGTATGCCTGCGTGAAACGGCTGACATCGCCGGCCGTCAAGATCATCGCCATCGAGGATCCGGTCGAATACCTGATGCCGGGCGTCGCGCAAGTCCAGATCCTGCCGGCGATCGGATTGAGCTTTGCCGCCGCATTGCGCGCGAGTCTCCGCGCGGCTCCGAACGTGCTCCTGATCGGCGAGATCCGGGATAAGGAGACGCTCGCCGTGGCGCAGAACTGCGCCCTGACCGGCCACTTGGTGTTGTCTGCGCTCCACACCGAGGATGCCGTCGGCGCCCTGATCCGCATGGTGGCTATCGGCACCCCCGCCTTCCTGGTCGGCGACTCCACCCGACTCGTCGTGGCGCAGCGCCTGGTCCGCAGACTCTGTCCCGCGTGCAGCAAGCCGGGTATTCCCCCCGAGCACATCCTGGAACGGGCGGAGCAGATCGTTCGCCGGGGCGGGATGGATTGGGCGGCCCTCGTGAAGCGTTTCCGGGATCCCGTGGGCTGCGCCGCCTGCAACCAGACGGGCTATCGCGGCCGCCTGGTGATTGCCGAGGCGCTGGAGATGTCGCCCGAACTCGCACGTGCTTTGGGGCGCAACGCCCCGCCGGAGGAACTGACCGGACTGGCGGTCCAGCAAGGCCTGGTGCCCTTGGTGCTTGACGGACTCCAGCGTGCGGCCGCCGGCGAGACGACTGTGGCGGAAGTGCTCCGTGTTGTTTCCTGAACACTTTCAGCGCCTTGTAGAATATGCTACACTTCGCGAACCTTCTGGAGATACCTATGAATAAACTCGCTCGTAGTCTGATTTTCCTGATGCTCGTGTCCGTTGCGGCTATGGCCGACGATTGGCCGCAATGGCGCGGTGCCAAGCGCGATGGCATCAGCACGGAGCAGGGGTTGCTGAAGGCCTGGCCGGAAGGCGGCCCTGTGCGTCTCTGGCTGGCCGATGTCGAGGGCGACGGCTATGGCTCTCCGGTGATCGTCGGCGAGGTGCTCTACCTGACCGTTGCCAAGGAGGAGGGGAAGGACCGCACGGGCTATCTGCAGGCGATCGCCGTTGCGGACGGCAAGCGGCTTTGGGAAACAGCCTATGGGCCGGAATGGTCGGGCCAGTATCCCGGCGTCCGTTGCACGCCTACGGTCACGAAAGACCGCATTTTCGTCATCAGCGGCGTGGGCGGCGTCGCCTGTTTCGACCTCACGGGCAAGATCCTCTGGAAGGTCAACACGCTCACGGAATTCGGCGGAAGGAACATTGGCTGGGGCATTGCGGAATCTCCCTTGGTTTACGAGGGCCTGGTGATCTGCCATCCCGGCGGAAAAGGAACCGCCGTGGTCGCGCTGGATGCGATGACGGGAAAGGTTCGTTGGCAGACGACGACGTTGGATGATGCCAGCGCCTACTGTTCGCCGATCGTCGCCAAGATGGGCGGACGCAACGTGCTGCTCACGCAGACGGCCATGAATGTGGTCGGCATCGACGTCGGCACGGGGGCGGTGCTCTGGAAGCACGGGCACAGCAATGCGTGCAAAGTCCACCCGAACATCCCCCTCCAGTTCGCCGAAAACCGGGTTTATGTCGCCTCGGGATATGGCTACGGCGGCGAGTCACTCGAAATTCAGGGCGGCGAGGTCAAGCGCCTGTGGCTGGACAAGCGCTATGAAAACCATTTCCAGGGGATGGTCCTGAAGGGTGGCCGCATCTACACTTGCAGTGGCAAGGGGTTGCAGGTCGTCAATCCCAACGACGGCAGTCTCCACTATGAGTCCCGTGAGGTTGGCAAGGCGCAGATCACAATGACCGAGGCCGGCCTGCTCGCCTACAGCGGCAACGGAACGGTCCTGCTCGTGCGGATGGACGATGCCGCCTGTGAAGTGGTCGGCAAGTTCCGTGTCGAATATGGCACCAATCAGCACTGGGCGACGCCGATCATCGCCAACGGACGTCTCTACATCCGGCATGGCGGCGCGCTGGCCGCCTACGATGTCCGCGAGAAAAAGTAAGCGGGCCGTGCGCTATTCATGCAGGAGCGCGTAGAGCTCCGCGTCTTTCTGCCGCACTTCGACGGGCGCAAGGCCGTCGAGTTCGTGCGGGAAGACAATCCACTGGTCCGTTTCGTGCAGGTAGTAGTCGGGCCTTCCGGTTGTGCAGTTGTTCGCGGGCTTCCAGAAGAGGGTTGCGATCCGGACCTCCGCGCCGCGGGCTTCCAGGATTTCCCGCACCCGCATGGCCGTCTTGCCGGTGTCGAAGATGTCGTCGATGATGAGGATGCGGCGTCCCGGCCGGATCGGCTCAAGCTGCTTCTCGGAAAGATTGATTTCGAGCGTGCCCGTCTGCTGCAGCCCCGAATAGGAGGCGCACTGTATGGCGATGTGCTCCTTGCGCAGTCCTTTGTAGACGAAGAATTCATGTACCGCGATGCCGATCGGCGCGCCCCCGCGCCACAGGACGACCATGACATCGGGGTCCCAGCGCGAGTCGAGGATCATCCTGGCCAGGCGGAAGCTGTCGCGCAGGACTTCGTTGCCGGAAAGATAGCGTTTGCTTGGAAGGTTCAAGAGGGGGTTCCCTTCATCGCGGTGGTGCTGCAGCCGGCCGCCGCCAGCCGACGGAAGCATCGGATAAGTGTGGCTTTCATGGGGTTGTGCCGATAGTGTAGCGCAGCCCGTTCACTCAATCAACAGCAGCTTCCACGACCACCTGTCTGAACACCGCCTCGCATTGACCGCAATGCCGGCAGTCGGTGGCACAGGCGCCGGCGATCTCCGGCCAGTTCGGCGGGAAGCGCGTGTTGTCGATGGCGTAGGGGGCGAAGATCGGCGAGAAGCAGGGCTCCATCAGATCCAGCAGATTTCCCCGGTGGCGGCCTTCCGAATAGGCGCCGATGACCATGCGGGGATGGGAATGCTGCCGTGTAGCGAGTTTCACCACGGGGAAGAACGCGTCGTACCGGTGCAGATCCTCCGGCCTGATCCAGGAGCCGCGAAGGAACTCGACGAGGTTCTCCCGCTTGCCATAGAGTTTCCAGCACAGGTGCGGCATGTACCCGGCGGCATTCTTGACTTCGTCGATCTCGGCGTCGTGCGCCACCAGATTGTCGTGAAATATCTGTGAAGGGCAATTGCGCAGGCAGCCGCTGTTGGCCAGCATGCAGAGCGTCTTTCCGTTCGACCGGCACCAGGCGTGGAACCGTTCGACGCAGGCCAGGTCGCGTTGCAGATCGCGCCGGATGTGGAAGGAATCGAAGCTGTCGGCCAGATACCCCATGGCCAGCGTGGAGTCGATGCGCATGTTGACGGAGGCGCGCGTCTCCACGGCGGGGAAATGGCGCTTGACGAGGGTGGCCACGAAGGGGCTGGCGGTGGTCACGATTTCGGGAAGCAGTCCGACCGTCCCCAGGTAATCGACGACCGAGCAGACTTCGTTCATCAGCTTGTCGCTGACGGCATAGGTGCCGTGGCAGTTCGCGTTGAACAGGAGATCCAGCTTGACGCCGAGCTTCCGGATGGCGTGAAGCTCCTTCTCCAACTCGCCTTGGGCGGACCAGTCCACCGCGCCCCGCTGGCGGCCCAGCGCCGCCCGTCCGGTGGCCAGGCCCGGCCAGGGGAAATAAACCTCGGCGACGTGAGGCAGGTAATCGGCGACGATGCCGCTGAACGCCTCTCCGTTTTCAGGCTGCTGATAACCGATTGCAAATTTCATGATGAATCTTGGCCGTTGGATTGCGATGGGGTGGGGTGCCTGGCCGCGTCTACGCGGTTCCGGGTGCGAGCTTGCTGATCGCGGCTAGAAAGACGGCGACGCGCGCCTTCACGGCTTTCGGAAAATCATCTGGCGGGTTTTCCATGCTGAACCCCAGGGCGTAGTTTTCGGGAACAGGGAAGGCGATGGCCA
Source organism: uncultured Lentisphaerales bacterium (assembly GCA_964592855.1). Taxonomy (GTDB): domain Bacteria; phylum Verrucomicrobiota; class Kiritimatiellia; order RFP12; family JAAYLN01; genus JAAYLN01. Next base: position 4,962 of record CAZQKI010000159.1, on the reverse strand, counting down.
GGCGCGCCAGATGCCGCTGCATGCAGTAGCCCCGCCTGCGCACGGCCGCCTTTTCCTTCAGGAAACTGTCGTTCGTCTTCCAGCGGGCGACGCCGTACTCCTGGAACGGGAAGGTCCGCTCGAACTCGGCGGCGTTGGAGCCGGTCGCCTGCAGACAGACGGCCGTCACGGAGACGTAGGGGGCATGCAGCCGCTCAAGCGGATGTTGCAGCTCGCCCGGGCGGTCCGGCGAAAGGCGCAGACGGCAGGCGATCGCCGCGGGAGTGAGTTCGGTGAAGGTGATGACCGCCGCGGGGAAGCAGAGTCCGAGCTCGCGCATCTGCCGGGAGGCCTCCGCCAGGACGGCGTTGTTCTTGCCGTGTCTGGCCAGTTCCCGGATCGCGACGCCCGGGACGAAGCGGTTAGCGGCGTCCTTCACCAGGAATCCGCGCGCGCACAACGTCCGGACCAGGTTGTGCGCGGTGGTCTTTTTAAGATCCACCGCCGCGGCCAGTTCATTCAGGCGCATGCCGTTGGGCGCTTCCGTCGCCGCCCGCAGCAGGTCGAGCGCTTTCAGAACCGATTGGACCATCTCCGACTTGGGCATGTCGCGTGCTCCGTCAGTCGGCTTCGTTGCGCTTCTCCTGGCGGAACACCGTTCCGGGCGCATAGGACGCCTCCGCCGACCAGTCGACCGACCAGGGTGGGCGGCGGCGGAACCTCTCCTTGAAGCTGTTCTGGAGCACGCCGCGCTGTTCCAGGCTGATCATGCAGGCCCGGGTGCAGCCGCGCGCGCCGCAGACGGCCTGCCCGGTGTTGTAGAGGTTGCTCGGCTTGTGATTGAACGGACTCCATTCGCCGGGCTTGGAGTTGGGCGTGCCGTCTAGATAAGGCTTGGCCTGAGGGGCGTCGGACAGCTCGGCGCCGCGGAAGGCGATGTTGCATTTGCCCGTGTCGATCTCGGCCCATTCGACTTCATGTCCCGCCAGATTGACCTTGACCGGAAGCTCCGTGTCGAAGCACTGTCCGGGGCAGTCGCGGATGCAGGCCTTGCAACGGTTGCAGAGCCGGGGGCCGTCGTAGATGGGATCCGGCTCGAGCGCGACGTCGGTCAGGACGATGCCGACGCGGTTGCGGGGGCCGAACTGCGGGGAGAGGAACATTTTGCTGTAACCGATTTCGCCCAGGCCGCAGAGGTAGGCGGCGATGCGGAGGTGGATCATGATGTCGGGGGTCGCCTGACCGGGACGGACGGGACGGCTGAAGTCCTTCTTGGCGTAGCCCAGGTTGTCGATCGCGCGCCAGTCGCTCTGGTGCCCCATCGGGATGGCCTCGTAGCCCTGGTCCTCGATCGACTTCGTCAGGTTGATGACGGTCATGGGCATATAGAGATAGGTGATGCCGCCATAGCCCATGGAGGAGTAGTTGCTGAAGTAGGTCCCCTCTTCGATGCCGCGCAGGCTGCCGCGCTCCACGCGGAAGACCATGCCGATGATGGATTTGCACTCGGGCATGATCTGCCGGGGATCCATCTGCAAGGGCGAGTTGGCCCAGCGGTCGATGCTCCCGATGCCGACGGCGTCGGCGCCGAACGCCAAGGCCTGGCGTTTGACATAATCGGCGGCCCGGACGGGATCGCCCAGATCAACCGCATTGAAATCCCTGCTCATGATCGCCATGGAGCTTGCCTTTCCGTTTAATCCTATCCATCATAGATGGATGATTGTTCATGTAACCGGGGTGAGATTAGCACTCAGGCGTGCGCTCCGTCAACACCGGATGCGAGCCCGCTTGACGAACCTTGGGCGCCTTGGTATGTTGCCCGCGTGAACAAACCGGAGGCCACTGTAGCGTTCCCCAG
>CAZQKI010000159.1:0-3022 GCA_964592855.1 uncultured Lentisphaerales bacterium | reverse complement strand
CGCCTTGGTATGTTGCCCGCGTGAACAAACCGGAGGCCACTGTAGCGTTCCCCAGAAACGGCACGGCGTTGCGTGTGATCAAGCGCGCCGAGGTGTTGCGTTTGATCTTGAGGGGCGAGCGGATCTCCCAGGCTCAGATTGCCCGCAGGTTGCGGCTGGGACGCCCGACAGTCTCCGCCGTTGTTGCCGATCTGAAGGCGCGGGGGTTGGTTGCGGAGACGACCGTCGGGCGCTCGACGAAGCGTGGCGGGAAGCCACCGTCGATACTCGGCGTCAACGAGAAGCAGGCGCACGTGCTGGCCGTCTGGATCGAAGGTGTCCGGATCAAGAGTTCGCTCCTCGACCTGACCGGCAACGTCATCGCCGCCGGGGAAGTCCGGATCGCGCAGAACCACACCCCGGATCAGATCGCAGCGACGGTTTCGCGCGAAGCCCTGGCGATGCGGAGGAACCTGCAGCGGTTGCGTCCCGGGGCCGATCTGCTGGGCGTGGGGATCGCCCTGTCGGGCGTCGCCGATCCCCGCGATGGGACGGTGCGCCTCTCCCGCAACTACAACATGCGGGATTTTCCGCTCGGGCGTCGGGTTCAAGATCGGGTCAAGGTCCCGGTGTATGTCGCCGACTATCCGATTGTCTGCGCCTTTCACGAATACTGGTTCGGGGCCGCCGCCGGCCGGCGCAACTTCATCCTGCTCCGGATGCTCCCTTTTCTTCGCGCCGTGGTTTTCATCAATGGCGAGATCTACCTGGGCGCCGATTTCATCGCCGGCGAAATCGGGGGGTCGTTGTCCAAGATGGGTTTTGGCGAACCGGAATATCTGTGCGACCGCATCGATCACGACTTGTTCGGCACGCCGGAAATATCGACCAAGCTTGCGGCTGCCGAGTCGACGGCGCCGCGCACCAAGCCCGCCCTGGATCTCGAATCGATCGAAGCCTTCATCGGCCGGATCGAACAGGACAAGCTGAACGGGAAGATGACGAAGCTCGCGCATCTGGCCGGACAGATCGTCTTGAACCTGATGCTCTACTACAATCCGGAACTCATCATTCTGGATGGCATTCCGACGAAGTGGCAGGAGGCGTTCATGAAGAACGCCAGCGGAGCGCTTGATCGCCTGCATGCGCTGGGCTTCATGGCCGGGTGCCGTTTCGCCTTCACCGAGCGGAATCCCGATTATCAGTCGCGGGCCGTGATGTCGATGGTCTTCGAACGGTTGCTGTCATGGGATGGCAAGGGCAATGAACAAGGGCAGAGACTCCCCAAGAGGGGGCTTATGAATCAGGAGGCAGTATGATGAACGTCAAGGCAGGCTTCATACGGACGTTGGGCGTGGGCATCGCGGTTTTGTCCGGGGCGGCTTCCGCCCTGGCGACCGACTACACGTGGACGAACAGCGCCGGCGGGAACTTCGGCGTCGCCGGGAACTGGAATCCCGCCGGCGGCCCTCCGGGCAGTGCCGACACGGCGCTGTTTTCGCAAGGCAGCGGTACGCGCAAGACCATCACGTTCCCGGCGGGGACCGCCACGACGGCTGGGCTGAAGCTGTACAAGAACAACGCGGACAACAAGTACGAGTTCGCGATTGCAAACGGCGGCGTGAATGCAATCTACCAAGCCGGGGAAACCAAACTCGGCAATACGTGGCAAGATCGGTGCGACTTGCTGATCTCAGACGGCACGCTGGCGTCTGGCAATCTGACCTCGCTGGGTTACGACTCGATTGCCAAGCTCACGCTGGACGGTCCCGATACGCTCTGGCGGGTCACGAAGCGGATCGCTTTCTCCCAGACGACGGTGGATATCGATATCCTGAATGGAGCAACACTGGAAGCGCAGGGCGTGGGTGGCGCGACCGGTAATCATGAAATCTGGACGGAAAATCTGGATTCTAACTATGAACGACAGCAGTATATCCGGGTCGTTGGCCAGGGCTCCCGGCTGATCTGCACGAATCTGAACACGGATTTCCGATCCAAGGGCCATGCGTGGCTTCAAATTCTGAATGGCGCCGAGGCCCGATTTGAACATGTTGCGTTCGGCAATTCCAGTTTGACACAACCCCATTTCTATGTGGTGGTCAGCAACGCCACCCTGCGGACGAAGGATATTTACTTTAGCCCCGTTGGCGCGAACAAGACCTATGGGCATCTGGACATCCTGGCCGGCGCGACGGTTGTGTCGGAAGGCAACGCCTACATTGATGGCTACGAGGTGACGGCTTGCACCGCCAGAGTTGACAATGCTTCGTGGCGGTACACGGGAGTCCTGCGTGTCGGCTCGCGCGGGCAGGCATCGCTGGTCGTCACCAACGGCGGATCGGTCGTCGGCACGAATTCCCTCATGTCTTTCCCCTACTTTTCCGGCAGGCCGGTAACGAACAGTGTGTTCGTGAGCGGCGCGGGTTCGATCTTCAAGACCCGGTCCATGTTTCCCGGTGGTGACGATGACAGCGACAATACCACGGCTGGATATTTATACGTCACGGACGGTGGCGTGCTCGATCAGGTCGATAGCACCGCCAATCGTTTCATAATCTGGTCGAAGGGCGTGATGAACTTGGATTACGGCATCGTCAGCAACGCTTCTCCCCTGCAGGTCAAGGGGCGGCTCCGGGGGCGTGGCGTCATCAGCGGAAGCGTGCTGGCGAACACCGCGGCCGCCCGGATGCAACCGGATGGACAGATCTCCATTGGCGGCGCCTACACCCAGAGCACGGGGCAGCTGGAGATCGATATCGCCGGCACGACGCCGGTGAGCGGCTACGACGTGCTCGCCATGCGTGGCAACGCCACCTTCACGGGCGGCAAGCTCAAGGTGTCGACATCCGGGAAGGTCCGGAGCGGTCGCTGGAACTACGATGTCGTGACGTCGCAGGGAACCATCGCCACCAACGGGTTGACCTTCGAATGGCCGACTGGGGTTGCCGCTTGGTCGGCGGCCATCGTCAGCACGGATACTGGACGGGCCCTGCGGTTGACGTCCAAGGTGCCGTTGGGGACCGCCGTGCTGGTGCGTTAG
>CAZQKI010000158.1:0-10964 GCA_964592855.1 uncultured Lentisphaerales bacterium | reverse complement strand
AGCTCAAGACAAAGCTCGCGACAAAGCTTTGGGACTAGCCAGGCGGCAGGGGCGCGGCTGCTCGGCAAGTCTCCCACTCGATCCAACTGGCCCGGCGCAGCCGGGCCAGAGGCCTCACTGAACCCTGTTTCCTGAACCTTTGGGGGCGGCAACAAAGTTGACGCGGACCCGGCACCTGAGGATCGTCAACTGCACGCTTGACGGGGGGGCGAGCCTATAGGAATATGGCGGCCTGATGGAGTGACCCGACTATGAAACTTTCCGACCGCGATATTCTACGTGATCTGGCCAAGCGTTACCGCGACCTCAGCGCCGACCCCGTGCAGACGGTGCGGCGCGACCTGTGGCGGCGGCACAACAGCCTGCAGCAGACGCGTCCGCTGATCTACGTCCGGGCTTTCGGTTGGCATGAAATGGCCGAGTCGGCCTGCATCTGCCAGGATCCCTTCTACCGCGACTACGAGGCCCACTTCCGCAACCGCCTGTTCTGGGGCACGCTCAATGACGACTCGATCTTCGAGCCCTGGGTGACCGTCGGCGCCGCCTACACCTGCAGAGGGTGGGGGGTCGAGATCCCCCGGATGCGGAGCGACGTTCCCGGCGGATCCTACAAGGTCGATTATCCGCTGAAGCGGCTGGAGGATATCGACAAGCTGAGGATGCCCCGGCATGCCATCGACGAGACGCGGACCGCCGAGGCGGTCGCGAAGCTGAACGACGCCGTCGGTGACATTCTGACGGTCAACCTCGACCGTGGCCCGGCCTACCGCATGTGGGCCGCCGATCTTTCCACCGACCTCGGGCATCTCAGGGGCATCGAGAACTTCATGCTCGACATGATGGACAATCCCGAGTGGCTGCACCGCCTGGTCAGCTTCATGTCCGCCGGCGTCGCCAAGGCTCAGGATGAAGCCGAGGCGGCCGGCGACTGGGGGTTGTGCGCGCACCAGAACCAGGCTATGCCCTACGCCCTGGAGTTGGAGGACCCCGCAGCCAACCGCAATGGGGTCAAGCGGAGCGCCCTGTGGGGCTACATGGCCGCCCAGGAGTTCACGTGCGTGTCGCCCGACATGCACGAGGAGTTCCTGCTCCGCTACCAACTGCCGATCCTCAAGCATTACGGCCTCGTCGCCTACGGCTGCTGTGAGGATCTGACGCGGAAGATCGACATGCTCCGCCAGATCCCCAACCTGCGCCGCATCGGCGTCTCGCCCATGGCCAACGTCGCCGCCTGTGCCGAACAGATCGGACGCGATTATGTGCTGAGCTATCGTCCCAGCCCGTCCGACATGGTGAGCTACGGATTCAACCCCGACCGTGTCCGAGCGCTCCTGACGCGCGACCTCTCCGCCTGCCGCAACAGCCATGTGGATATCACGCTCAAGGATGTCGAGACCGTGGAGCGCGATCCGGACCGCGTCAGGAAATGGGTGGCCATCACGCGATCAGTCATCGACGACTGCTTCGGTTGATTTTCCTTCTTGGCTTGCATGGGAATGCGAGCCTGATACACTATTCGCATGATCAAGCAATTCCTCGATGATTTGGAAAGCCGCATCGACACGGATGTGGAAGAGAACCTGCATGCGGAGTGGAAGACGTTTCTCGATGGACGGTGGACGGAGAAAATCTTCGCGCCCAGGCGGCGGGCTGCGCCGCCGAAGCTGGCTTGGCCCGATGTCCGGGTCAACGAATCGCTCGATTCCTTAGAAACCATGGCGTTGCAGCAGCTCGCCTCCAGCTCGTACATGCTCGACAAAGGGACCGGCTACGTGCTGAACGTCCGCGCGAACTTCGGCACGGGCACCCTTTCGTCTCTGTTCGGGGCGGAGATCTACCGGATGGAAGACGTCTACAACACGCTGCCCACGACGTTGCCGTTGACCGGCGGCACGGACGCCATCCGGCGCATCCTCGATCGGGGCATGCCCGATCTGACCTCCGGCTACGGCGGGCAATGTCTCGATTTCTACCGGTACTATGCCGGATTGATCAAGGACTATCCCCGGATATCCCGGTACGTTTTCATCTACCATCCCGACCTGCAGGGGCCGATGGACATCACCGAGCTGCTCTGGGGCTCGGGACTGTTCCTTGATCTGCTCGACGAGCCGGAGTTGGTGCATGCCCTGCTTAAGCTGGTCACCGAGACCTACATCCGGTTCATGAGCGAATGGGAAAAGATCGTTCCTCCGAAGGGAACGCATGCCGCACACTGGGGGTTGCTGCACAAGGGCCGGATCATGCTGCGGGACGATTCCGCCATGAACCTCTCGCCCGAGATGTTCGACACGTTCATCCGGCCGTATGACCAGCGGCTGCTGTCGGTGTTCAACGGCGGCGTGATTCACTTCTGCGGACGCGGCGACCACTACATCGCCAGCCTGTCGGAGATGACGGGTGTCAACGGAGTGAACGTCTCGCAGCCGCATCTCAACGACATGGAACGGATCTTCCAGAACACGGTTGACAAGGGGATCCCGCTGCTCGGTCTGCGCCGCGACGCCGCCGATGCGGCGCTGGCCCGGGGTCGGGATCTGCACGGGAGGGTCCATTGTCCGTCATGAACAAGCGCATTGGCTTTGTGGGGATCATCGTCGAACAACGCGAGCAGAACAGCCCCGCCGTGAACCGCGTGCTGTCGGAGGCGGGCGATCTGATCCTGGCCCGCGTGGGGTTGCCCCACCGCGGACGCGGCGTATCGGTCATCACCCTGGTGATCGAGGCGACCACGGACGAGCTCGGCATGCTGACCGGCAAACTGGGCAACCTGGAAGGCGTCTCCGTCAAGTCCGCCCTTGCCAAGGATTAGATCAGATTCTGTTTGCGGCGGAGCAGCCACTCGGCCGCCAACGTGGCCAGAAGGGCGAAGGCAAACCAAGCATGCCGCGAAACCACGCTGACCTGCTCGGTCTTTTCGGCACTGTGCAACGTGGCGTTCAGATCGGCGATGAGCTGCCCCGATTCTTCTTCCAGGTAGCAACGGCCCCCTTCGCGCGATGCCAGTTGGCCGAGAAAGCCGGTCTGGCGTTCCAGGTGGGAGCCCTCGTCCTGCGGTGGCGCGACCACCAGTGTTTTTTCGTAGACCTCGATCGGTTCGCCCGCTTGCAGCGCCTCCAGCCGGAACAGGGTGTCGCCGCGGTTGCGAAAGGCGAGGTTCACCTGCCAGGTATCGGGCTCGTCGGCAGGGAGCAGCGGAAGGGTCTGCATCCCCTGCGGGTCGGTCAGGGTGGCGCGAAGCTGGACCCCCGTGGCGTCCAACAGCAAAACGCGCGCCGACGTGCGGCCGGCGGGACGAAGCCGATTGCCCTCCCAGGTGACTTGAAGGTGGCGGCCTCCATCCGTTGTGCCCGCTGCCGCCCGCACCATCTGCTGCCAGAGGCGACGATAAAAGGCGGCCGCCCCCGGGGTGCCGCCGGCCCATTGCCAACTGGTGTTGGATGCGAACGCGTAGATGCGTCCGCGGCCGTAGGGCTGGGCGATCAGCAGGGGCGAGCGGCCTTGCGGGCCTTCGACTTCGAGGAGGACGCTCGCCGCAGGCGAGGGCTGGCGAACGGCGTTGAATGCCGGGAGGTTGAGCGCGCCTTCACCTCCGCCCTCCCTGGCCCGGGCCAACAGGTCATGGAGGCCGGCGACGATGGGGTCGGTCGAGGCTGAGAGGGGTATGGACACGGAAACATCCTCGCGCTGCAGCGTGCTGCGGCCTCCAGTCATCCGCCAGGGGATGAGCGGCGCCAGGGCGGAAGTCTCGTAGCCGCCGCCCTCGAAGCTCTCGTCGCCCCCCAGCCAGATCAGGCCGCCGCCGGCCTCGACATAATCCAGCAGGGCGCGCATTTCTTCGGCGGACCACAACTGCGCGGGAAAGGAGCCGAGGATGATGCAGCCGAAACGGCGGAGCGCCTGGGGCGCCGCGGGAAGTCCCAGCTGAAGATCGGCGGTGTCGACCCCCTCGGGAGCTTGCACGGTGTAGCGTTCGCCGCCCGTGCGGTAAAGCGCGGTGAAGGCCAGTGCGGGGTCGGCGCCGAGGACCTGGCGGAGCCGCTTGAGGTCGGCGCCGAGACGCCGCGAAAAGTAAAGGACATCCAGCGATTCGCGCCGGGCTTCGATGCGCAGCGTGCGCCGGTTGTTCAGCGGCGACAGTTCGTCGTTCCCCGCGGCCAGTTCGACGCGGTAGAGATGGACGCCCTCTTCGGCGCATTGCACCTGGAAGGTCTGCTCGGCGCTGCCGCCGCTCAGATCGGCGATCGCCGTGGCCAGCAGGACCTCCTTGCCGTCGGGATTCCGGCACCAGACCTTGACCTCGCGCTTGACGAGCGTGTCGCGGAAGGCCGGCGTCGCATGGCCCCGGGCGCGCAGCAGGGCCGTGAGCGTAAAGGTGGTGCCGCGTTCGACGATGTCGGGACCCTGCACCGATTCGATGGCCGTGTCGCGCCAGCCCTTCGGGTCCGTTCCCATGGCGCAGATCAGCAGCGGGGCGCGTGGAAAGCGGACGGGATTCACCGGTTCATCGCCGCCGTCGGTCAGCAGGACGATGGCGGAAACGTCCCCCGCCTGATCTGCGGCGGCCAGCAGCGCTTCGCCGAGGTCCGTGCCGCGAGGGGAAACGGGTGGCGTAACGTTTGCTTTCCAGACTTCCTGGGCAAAGGACCACTTCAGCAGCTCCGTGCGCGTGGCGAACGTGTCGGAAAGCTGCTGGCCGATGGCCTCGGCACGCTGCTCGCGGGAGGTGTGGCCGTCGTCGGCGACGGACATGGAATCGGAGCGGTCGATGAGAATGAGCAGACGCTGGCGGAGTTCGTCCGTGACGGTTCGGGTGTAGACGGGATCCAGGAGCATGACCAGCAGCAGGAGAACCGTGAGGCTGCGGGCCGCCAGGATCGGCCAGGCACGCCGGGTGCCGAAGCGGGCGGAGAGCCGTTTGGCCTGCACGACCAGCATCGCCACCAGCAGGAGCAGGACGCCGGCGAGGGCCAGTGCCGGCAGGACCGGACGCCAGATGAAACCTGGAGGCATGGCGGGGAAGGGCATGCGGTGCTCATCCGTTCAGCAGCTCGGGGGCATGCGTCCGGAGCCAATCGCGCACGCTCTCCATGGGAATGCCGACGATGTTCGTGTAGGAGCCTTCATGGCCGGCGATCAGCAAGTCGCCGTTTTCGTCGATGTCATACGCCCCGGCACGGTCCAACGGGCACGTCCGTGCGAGATAGGTCTGGATCAGGGATTCGTCCAGTTGCCGGAAGTGGACGCGCGAGGCTTCGATGCGCAGCTCCGGATCGGGGTCGCCGGGACGGGAGAAGGCCACGGCGGTGAACACGGTTTGCGTGCGGCCCGAGAAGTCGCGCAGGAACTGGGCCGCCTGCGCGAGGTCGGTGGGCTTGCCAATGAGGCGTCCGGCAAACCAGACCAGCGTGTCGGCCGTGATGATGACCGCGTCGGGTCGGATGGCACGGCAGGCCGCGTGCTTGGTCCGCGCATTGTGGATGACGGTCCCCACGGGATCGGAGGCATCGTGGATCTCCTCGGTCTCGACCTGCGCGATCTCGAAGGGGAGCCCGAGTTCCCGGAACAGGCGCTGGCGCCGCGGCGAAGTCGAGCCGAGAACCAGCGGCGCGGCGGCCTGTGGGGCGGCCGCCGGTGGCAGGACCTGCAGCAGTCCGTTCTGCCAGCGGACGGAAACCTGGCCTGCGGCCGCCAGCCGGTGAAGGGTTGGACGAAGCGCTGCCGGCGGCTGAACGGCGAAGGTCCGGGCCAGGGCTTCGAGATCCGCGGGATGGCGTCGCACCAGGGCGGCAATGGCCTCGGCGCGTTCGGCGGCGATGGGCGGCGCGACCGGAAGCGGCGTTTCCTGGTCCGGGATTTCGGCAACGGGGGTGAAGCGTTGCGCCAGGAGCTTGAGGCGCTCCAGGGGAACCGACGAGACGGAAGCCTCGGCGGGTGGACGCGCGACGACGTTCAGTTGAATATGGTCGGGCGACACGTCGCGCAGGATCGCGGCGATGCGGTCGGCGGCTTCAAGCGTGTCGTTGATCCCCGCGATGATGAAGACTTCGACGATCAGCACCCCGGCATATTCGCTGCGGAACTGCTTGTACCCGTCGAGGATGGCTTCGAACTGAAGCTGCGGGTGCGGACGCACCAGGCGTTGAAAGGAAGGAGCGTCCCATGCGTGGAGGGAAACTTTCACGACATCCGCGCGGGCGGCGTCGCGGCGCACCTCCGGCAGCGTGAAGAGCGTGCCGTTGGACAGCAGCAACGAGCGGTAGGGCGTCGCCGTGCGGATCCAGTCGAGGACCCGTCCGAACCCGGGGTGCAGCGTGGGTTCGCCCGTTCCGGCGAGGGTGATGAAGTCGGTGGGTTCCCCCGTCTTCAGCCAGGCATCGAGTTCGGCGAGAACGGTGGTGATCGGCACGTCCGGCTGGCGGACGAGGCCGGGCGATGCGGTGGGGCCCAGTTGACAGAAGATGCAGGAGAGCGTGCATCGCTTGACGCCGTTGGCCTGCAGATCCACGCCCAGCGAGCGGCCGAAGCGCCGGGAGAGGACGGGGCCGAAAAGTTGTTGATAGTTCGCCATGAAATCAATCGTGTGAAATCGCGTCGATGCGGATGTCGGGGCCGAAGACCAGCAGGCGGTCGTCCTTGAGGATCCTCTCATCCCCGGTCGTGATGATCACCTTGCGCGGCAGGCGGGGGTCCTCCGCCTGGCGGCGGATGGCCAGCACCGTGACGCCGAAGTTCTGGCGGACGCAGCCCTCGATCAATGTCTTGCCGACCAGGTCGTCGGGGGGAACCACCTCCGCGACGCTGACGCCATCCGTGATCTCGAAGAGATCGATGGGGCTCCGGGAGAGGAGCGAACGGGCCAGGCGCTGCGCGCGGTCGCGGTCGGGGTACACGACGATGTCCGCGCCCACGCGCTTGAGCACTTTGCCATGCAGGTCGGAGACGGCCTTGGCCACGACCGTCGGCACGCCGAGGTCCTTGCAGTTGACCGTGGCCATGATGCTCCCCTCCATGTTGTTGCCGATGCAGATGACCACGACGTCGCAGGCGTCGAACCCCGCCTCCTTCAGCGTGCGCGCGCTGGTGGCGTCGCCCTGGACGGCCTTCGTCACGTAGTCGGCATATTCCTGGATGCGCTCGTAGGACTCGTCGATCAACAGCACCTCCGCGCCCTTCTCGACGAGACTTTCGATCAAGGCCTGGCCGAAGCGTCCGGATCCGATGATGCCAATGCGTTTCATCCGACAACAACCTCTTCTTCGGGGTAGTGAATGTGGTCGCTCATGCCGGTGGATCCGACGATGAGCACGATGGTGAGCGTCCCGAGGCGCCCGACAAACATCGCCACGATGATCAGCAATCTGCCGAGTGCGGAGAGCTGGGGTGTCAGATCCAGCGAGAGTCCGACGGTTCCGAAGGCGGAAATGGCTTCGAACAAAAGCGGAAAGGCGGCAACGCCTCCAGGCGGCGGCAGTTCGGTGAGCAGCAGCAGGCCGAAGATTCCCGCCACAAAGAAGATGCCGAGCAGGAAGATGGCGATGGCTTCGCGGACGATCGTATCCGGAATGGCGCGGACGCCGTAGAGTGTGGCGTTCCGGCCGCGGATCATCGATATGATCGTGAGGATCAGCACCAGCAGTGTGGTGGTCTTGATTCCGCCGGCCGTCGATCCCGGCGATCCCCCGATGAACATGAGCGCCATGGTCAGGAAACGCGAGGACTCGGTCTGCTCGGTCATTGGGACGACATTGAATCCGGCGGTTCGGGTGCTGACCGATTGAAATAGGGCGCCGAGACATTTTTCGGAGGTGGACCGGCTGGCCAGTGCGTGCTCCCATTCCTGAGCGCCATACAGCAGAGCCCCGATGATAATCAGCGCAAGGGAGGTCTGCAGGACCATTCGGCTGTGGGCGCTGACACGACCGCACTTGAGGCGGTTCCGTTCCCAGAACTTGTAGTGGCTCAGGTTGTGAAGCACCAGGAAACCGACGCCGCCCAAAATGATCAGCAGTGAAATCGTGATGATGTACACGGGGTCATGGTAAACGGCGATGAGGTTGTTGGGGAAAAGCGAAAAGCCCGCGTTGCAAAATGAGCTGACAGAATGGAAGATGCCATAGTACGACGCACGCAGCGGCGAGAAGCCCGCTTCCCAGTGGCGCCAGGCCAGGACGATGGCGCCGATGCCTTCGATGATGACCGAAAAGAAAACCGTGTTGCGCAGCAGCGAAAGAATGCTGATCGACTTGCCTTCGCCGAAGGCCGTGGCCAGCACCGATTCGCTCCGCACGCTCATGCGTTTGCCGAGCAGGATCAGCATGAAGGTGCCGAAGGTCATGATGCCGATGCCGCCGATTTGAATCAACGCCAGGAGGACGATTTGGCCGAAAAGCGAGAACCGGCTGCCGATGTCGACGACACTAAGCCCTGTCACGCAGGTTGCGCTCGTCGCGGTGAACAGGGCGTCAAGTGGGTCGATCGACTTGCCGCTTGCACTGGAACCCGGGTGACAAAGCAACATTGTGCCGGTCAGAATGACGGCCAGAAAAGCATTCACCAGCGTCCATTGCGGACTTTTGGACTGGCGTTTTCGTCGACTATGGTCCTTCAGGATTCTCATACATTGGGGTGGTGTTCATGCCTCGGAACACCGCCGTTTGCCGCGTGGATTATAGCAAAGGTTTCAGTGTTCAGGGGAAGAGAATGACGCGCGCGGCAGTCCGGCAGTCCGGTGGGGAACGTCAGCGTTTCTTCGGCAACCGACAGCGTCTCGACCGTCTCGAATCCCCGGCTTTTGAGGATGTCGATGGCCGCTTCGACCAGGTGCTCGGGCGTCGATGCGCCCGCCGTCAATCCGAGGGTGCCGCGCGCCTGCCAATCGGACGTTGAATCGAGCAGGGCCTGAAGGGAGGGGACGAGGCGTGCGTCGGTTCCCGCGCCCCGGGCCACATCGACCAGCCGGTTGGAGTTGGCGCTGTTTTCCGAACCCAGAACCAGGACCAGATCGGCAGCCCGCGCCAGATGGCGAACCGCCTCCTGCCGATCGGTCGTCGCATAGCAGATGCCGCTTTTGTCCGGCATCTGCAAGGTCGGGAACCGGACCTCCAGCACGGCCATCACCTGGCGGACCTGCTCCGCGCTGAGCGTGGTCTGCGTGGCCACGGTGACGTGTTCGGGATTGCCGGGCTGCACCCGCTCCGCGTCCCTGGCGTTCGCGACGATCAGGACGGACTCCGGCGCTTCGCCGGCTACCCCGATGACCTCGTCATGCATGGGGCTGCCAATGAGCAGAACGGAGTAGCCCTCCCGGGCGTAGCGCCGGACGTCGTCATGGACTTTCGCGACGAACGGACAGGTCGCATCGATCACGCGCAGCTGCCGGGCCTTCGCCTGCTCGCGAATGGCCGGCGAAACGCCGTGCGCGCTGAAGACCACGGTTGATCCCGCCGGTATTGCGTCGATCCGGGTGACGAAGCGGATGCCGCGTGCCGTCAGATCGTCGACAACCTGGCGGTTGTGCACGAGCTCGTTCAGGCAATACAGCGGCCCGGAACACTGCAGTGCGGCCGTTTCGATAATCTTCAATGCGCGGCGGACGCCCGCGCAGAAGCCGTGCGGATGCCCCACCAGAACGCGTTTGCGCACGGCGGGCGTGACGGCGGCCGGGGCGCCTGCGACCCGCACGCCAGCGTCGACCGCCGTCGTGGGCGGGCGCGAGGGTGGGGACGGCGGCTTCTCCGTCGTCAGGGGTGCTGCAGGGAGCTGCGGGATTTCGTCCATGGGTCCATTGTCCATGCTTCCAGGTGCGCTGACAAGCCGTTTGTGCTAAACTGTTTCCGCTATGAAACAGTGGACTTCGACCAAAATTCAAAAGAGCAAGGGCGTGAAGCGCCTGGCTTGCCTGACGGCCTATGACTCCGCCATGGCGAAACTGATCGACGAGGCCGGAATTCCCTTGATTCTGGTGGGGGACTCCGTTGCCAACACCATGCTGGGCTATGCCACGACGATTCCCGTCACGATGGAGCAGATGCTTCACCACACGGCGGCGGTGTCGCGTGTGGTCGGTGGCGCGCTGGTGGTCGCGGACATGCCGTTCCTGTCGTTTCAGGTCAGCGACGATCAGGCGGTGCTCAATGCAGGACGTTTTCTGAAGGAGGCGGGGGCCGACGCCGTCAAGCTGGAAGGAGGCTCGATCCGTGCGGCGTTGATTCGCCGCCTGGTTGATAATGGCATTCCCGTCATGGCGCACATCGGCCTGACGCCGCAGTCCGTCCTCGCCTTTGGCGGCTACAAGGTCCAGGGCCGCGAGCCGGAAGCGGCCAGCCGCCTGGAGGCCGACGCCGTGGCAGTCGCCGAGGCCGGGGCGTTCTGCGTGGTTTTGGAATGCGTGCCGGCGCTGCTGGCGGAGCGCATCACCCGGGCCCTGCCGATCCCGACCATCGGCATCGGCGCGGGTGCGGGCTGCGATGGACAAATCTTGGTCATCCACGATATGCTCGGCCTCACGCCGCCCGATCGCACGGCGCGCTTCGTGAAGCGGTTTGCCGAGCTGGGCGCGGCGATCTCGCACGCGACCCAGGACTACATCCGTGAAGTCGAGGCCGGCAGCTACCCGACCCCCGGGCAGTCGTACGAGTAAGCCCACCGCCTGCGGATCGGGAACGAACACGCGCGGTTACTTTGTCCGCGGATTTCGAAGATGACGCGGCACATGAGATCGCGCGACCCGTTGCATGCCGCGCAATCGTTTGATGGGGCAAGAAGGGAGTGTGCGAGTAGGTGTACGAATATGGGGTGGCGGTTCACCCGAAGGAACGCGGAAGCGGGGGAGCGGTCGGCGTAGGACGGTCCTCCGGGCCGTCCCGGCGGATGCGCAGAGACCGGACGGCGCGGGAGCACCGTCCTACTTCGGACCGCCATGCATGGGCGATTCTCGCTGCGCCAGTTCGGAAAACGGCGGT
>CAZQKI010000157.1:0-11031 GCA_964592855.1 uncultured Lentisphaerales bacterium | reverse complement strand
GGCCGCGGCGCAGCGTTTCGCGGTGAATCCGCCGGGTCAGGGCGACGGCCCGCGCCGCGGAAAACGGCAAGCGAACCGGCGCGCGGTTTTGTTCGACACCGTACCAGCGGTCAAAGACGGGAAACGAGTGAAAGAATTGAGGGAAAAACCCGTTGCAGCCCCGCTTCGCCGAGAAGTCCAGAAAATCCAGCACATGCTCGGCCGATGCCGAACCCTCCAGGCAGATGCAGCGATGCCGAGTGGACGGGATTTCCTCCAGCTCGACGGGAACCGTCAGCGGATCGTTCACCCTCGGCACGCGCTCACCGTCGCGTCCGGGCCGGAGCCAGCGGCAGCCCAGCGACTCCAGCCAGCGATAGGCGGCGAACAAAACGCTGCGGGGATTGCGGCCCGCAAGAATGACCTGCCCGGCGCACGAACGGACGTAAAGCGCGTCATCCGGCCCGTCGGCCGGCCATCGGACGGACTCGGGGACAGCGTCGCCGAATCCTGAGCCCAGCCCGAGCCAAAGGCCGCCGGCCGTCGGTTCGTAGCGTTCATGGCACGACACGCCCACCGCCGCGCCGGTCATGCGGCGCAGGTACTTCTGGAGCTCCATCGCCGCAAAAGCGACCGCCGGATCGCCGCCGAGGCGGCAGAGGCGGATCGGGTGTGTTTTTGTTCGCGGCATGATTTTTCCTCTACGTGCTTGGAAACCGGCAGCCTGCTATATGGCAAATGCGCAGTTTGATGTATGCCTTCAAACGCCGACTCCGCGCGTGTTCCCGACCAGGGCCTGCACGTTGAGCGGCAGCCGCGTGAGCGTTTCGACCTTGCGGCCCCACTTGCCAAGCGTGTTCTCGATCAGGACGTAGTCGAGGCCCGGGATAATCACATCGTCCCAATGGTCCCCATAACCACGCAGCGCCACGTCGAGCATGGTCACAATCCGCTTGCCCAGCGGTTCGTGACTATCAAGGGTAATGGCGCCGAAGAATTCCTGACATTCCGTGTAGCCCGAGTTGTGGGTGCCGGTGTAGGGCTTGAGCGTTTCCAGTTCGATGCGCTTGCCAACACGGGCGCTGACCTCGTCGGAACGGCTGCGGAAGAAGTCCACCAGCGCCTGCTCCTGGGTCTTTGCCGGGGCGTTGGTGCGGGCACAGTTGACAAAGGCGTCAAAGCCGACACGGTACGCAGCCTCGATGAAATCGAACCAGTAACGATCCTTGAGCTTGATCCCGGCCGGTTGGTCCACGGCAATGACCGAGCGCCGGATGCAGGCGTTGAGCCCGTCGCGCGTCGGCGCCACGCCCAAATGCACCCAGTCGCCTTTGCGGATAACCTTGTTCTGCGGAGGGCCGATGAGGGTGCGGCAGGAGTCGCCCGTGCCGCACATGATCTGGAAACCATTGCTCTCGCACCCGAGTTTCTGCCCGACGAGGTAGGCCCAGGCCGTGACTTCGGTCTCCAGCATGCCGGGCCGCAGCACCGCAAGCATGGCGCGCATCATCGCATCGGCAACCACGCCGGCATCGCGCGTCAGCGCCATTTCCACCTCGGACTTCTCGTACTTGACCTTCTGGTAAGCCAGCTGGAGGTCCAGCACGTTCTTCGCCCCGAAAAGACGGTTCAAATACTCCACGATCGCGGCGGGGACGACCTGGCGGGGGGTGAGCAAGGCGATCTGCTTGACCTGCGCGAGCGGCCGGCCGGCCGCGGCGGCGATGATATCCTCCAGTCGCTCGGCCCGGATCGGATACTTTTCGTCCGCCAGTTGCAGCAGTTCCGCCTTATGCACGACCGCTCCGGCCCGAGGCGCGAGTTGCTCGGCCACGTAGCCGCCCTCCAGGCCGGCGACAATATGAAAGCCCGTCGGCCCGATAATGCCCGCCACCTGTTCCACCGAAACGTTGGTATTGCCGCCCAGATACGGGACATCGCCGCAGTAATGCTCGTCGGAGAAGACCAACCCCACGGGACAGCCGATTTTGGCTAACGCCTGCTGCATGGCCTTGACCCGGCGCTGGAACTCGCTCTTGGGCGTCGTGCGACCGGGCTTGATCCGGGGGCTGTAAGCCGCGATGATGCGGCTCACATGTTTCCATTCACGATTCAACTGGGCGATCGATTGCATACGGAATTCTTTCTGCGTCTGTGTTCAACGGCAACTACTCAGGTGCCAGGGTTCAGGGAATCATCTCGATCACCGTCAGGCTGGCCGGCGGGAGTGTCACCGTGGCGGCAAGGGGAACGGTTTCTTCTGTCATCCCGACCCGATCGGGATGATCGAGCGTGTTCTCGGCCAGCAGGTTCTCTCCACCGGTCAACCGGCGGATGGTCATGGTGCGCCCCGCGGGTTGCAGACCGCGGAAGTTCAGGCGCACCGTCAGCGGTTGTTCTTCAAGCTTGTTGATCAACGAAACGGTCAGCGTTTGGCGGTCGTCATCCACGCTGGCCACGGCATCGAGCGCGGGCAGATCGTCGAACTTCAGCAGCGTCGGCAGGGACTCGTCTCGCGCCTTCACGGGGTCGACTATTCCGCAGAAGAACCGTTCGTGTTTGGCGCGGAAGACCGGGCCATCGAAGACCGTCTCGACCACCCGCCCCGCATGCGCGTCACGAAGGAGCTTCTGGGCGTGCCAGATCGTCTGCCGCACCATGCGCCGCGGATCGGTAAAAATTCCGCCACAGGTGTTGACGGCAAGAGAAATGTTGGAAAGCTGGATCGTGGCGGCGTTTCGCAGGATCACGTGCAACAGCGAGGCGACGGTGAGCGCGTCGGTGTAATTGTAGATCTCCTCAAGATCGCCGGTGAGTCCGTGCTGCGAGCGGTACCAGACATTCCATTCGTCGAACGCGATCTTGGGCCGGGCGGCCACGACGGGCGGCGACCCCAGTTCGCGGTGCGTGCGGGAGTTCACGCCGAGAACGGTGTCCATCGCTTCCTCGATGGCAACGTTCAGGGAGGCAAGCATCTGCTCGCACACCCGGCTGGCCGCCATGCAGTCGGCAAACACCGGCCGGCCAAAGTAGTTGTGGGTGCTGATCATGTCCGCCTGTCCGATCGTGCGAAAGAGAACCGTGCGGTCCCACTCGGGGTCCGGCCGGCCCAGGCCGCAGACCACCACCCGGATCGAAGGGTCCACGGCTTTCATCTGGCGAATGGCTTCGGTGCACCAAGCGGCGTACTCGGAAGCGGTCTTCTGGCCGGCCTGCCAGTTGCCGTAGATCTCATTACCGAGACTGAACAGCGTCACGCCATAGGGCTCTTCACGGCCATGAGCGCGGCGCAGATCGGCGTACTTGGCGGGCTTGGCGCTGTTCAGGTACTCGACCAGGTGGGCGGCATCCGCAGGACTTTGCGTATGCGCATTCACGGTCAGGTAAAGCTCCGAACCCAGCTCCCGGCAAAGCGCCCACGCCTCGGGAATGCCGAAGGCGGTGGACTGGACCTGCCCGGTGTTGTTGAACAACCGGGCGCGCGGCCGTTGCTTGCGCGGACCAACCAGGTCCTGCCAGTCGAAATAGGCGGCGGCGCACCCGCCCGGGTAGCGGATATGCGTGGGCCTCAATTCGCGCAAAGCCTCGACGACATCCGCGCGCAGGCCGTCGGAACGGGCCAGCGGACTGGCGGGCTCGTAGAGTCCATCGTTGAGGCAACGGCCGGCCAATTCGAGGAATTGGCCGAAAAGCGGGCCTTCGATCCGGCCCAGCGTCTTATTGGTCAAGATGAACAGTTCAGCTTGGGCTGGGGTAACTTTAGGCATGGTTTTCTTAGAGTTTGCGATCCACGTCGGCGATGCCGCAAACGCGGGCTTCGATGTATTTCTGCACGGGCACATGCTTCGGATGCAGCATGTAGTCCTTGCGGAAGGCGTCGAGACTGTCCACCCGAACGTGAAACAGCACATCGAAGGAGTGTGCTCCCCGCCCCTCGTCCACGACGACATCGGCAAAGCGGATGGCGGGCACGTCGTGTTCCAGTTGCTTCAACTGGCGGACCACCTCGGGCAGGTCCTGACGACACTCCGGCTTCAGCTTGAACATCACATAATGATCGTGCATGGATGGCCTCAGTATGGGCCCCGGATGGTCGGAGCGATATCCTTGTCGTACAAATCGCGAAGTGCGCGGTGCTGGGCCGGGCTCAGCGACGGCAAGGCCGATGCGGCTGCATTGGAATCGGCCTGTTCGAGTTTCGACGCGCCCGGGATCACGGTTGAAACCGCGTCGTGATCCAGAAGCCAGCGCAGGGCAAGTTGCGCCATCGGCTTCCGGGCGCTGGGCTTCAGAATGCGCTCGATCTTCGCGGCAAACGCCACCCCCTGCTCGAACGGCACGCCGGCGAAGGTCTCGCCGACGTTGAAGGCCTTGCCGTCGCGGTTGTAGTGGCGGTGATCTTTCGGGGCAAACGTGTGGCCCTTCTTGAACTTGCCGGTCAGCAGTCCGCTGGCCAGCGGCACCCGCGCGAGAATGCCCACGTCGCACCGCTTGGCCACGGGGAGCAGTTCGTCCGTCAGCTTCTGGCGGAAGATATTATAGATGACCTGCAAGGTGGCGCAACCGGGATGGGTCATGCAGAGCAGCCCCTCCTCGATGCTCTCCACGCTGGCGCCCCAGTTCTGGATCAGCCCCTTGGTCTTGAGCGTTTCAAGATGATCGAGCGCCTCGCCCGAGCGCAGCATGGCCGTGGGAATGCAATGCCACTGCTGCAGGAAAAGAGCGTTCACGCCGAGTCGCTTCAGCGATTCCTCGGTGGACTTGCGGGCCAGCGCCAATGTGTATTTGGCCGGCCAGCCCTGCTGCTCGACCCACAATTTGCGGCCGAGTTTGGTGGCGACATAGACCGTCTCGCGCGTCTCCTTGAGGAATTTGCCGATGATCCGCTCGCTGATTCCCAGGCCGTAGACGTCGGCCGTATCGAACAGGTTCACGCCGCGCTCGACGGCGCGATGCAGGATTGCCAGCGCCTCCTTGTCCGACAACACCCCCCAGTCGGCATTGCCTAACTGCCAGGTGCCCAAGCCCACTTCCGACACCTTGGCGCCGGTCTTACCCAAACGACGGTACTTCATGCTGTCTCCCAGTTATTTTTTGCGCTCGAAACGCTAAATACGTGTAAGAATTCAATAAACCAACCGGCGCGCCTCATCAATCAAAGCCTCGACATTTTCCCAGGGCACGGATGGATCCAGAATGTGGGCGGGCGCCAGCAGAAAACCTCCGCCGGCTCCCAGTAGTTCTGATGTTTCCCGGACGGCTCTCCTGACATCGGCAGGAGTACCGTGCGGCATCACGGATTGCACGCCGATGCCGCCCCAGAAGGCGAGCCGGTCCCCATACTTCTGTTTGATCAGCCTGAGGTCATTGCACTCCGGCTGCACCGGATTAAGCACTTCAATCCCCGCTTCAATCAACTCGTCAATAACATCTTCCACCCGCCCGCAGCTATGCATGAAGATGACCACCTCGGGGTTCACCGCCTTCGCGGCGGCCACAATCCGCTTGACGCGGGGCAACAGGAATTCCCGGTAGGTTGCGGACGACATCATGCGTCCCTGCTGCGTCACAATGTCGTCGCCCAGGCGGATAATGTCCACGCCCGCTTTCGCGAACTCGCGGGCCTGCCCGATCCTGCACAGGGTGATGTGTTCGCAGATGGCATGCGCGATGTCAGGGGCCAGATAGAAATCTGTCATAAAGGTCTGCATGCCGCGCATCTTCCAGGCCACCTCGAAAATGGTCTGATACATCTCGGCACAAACCGCATAACCGCGCTGCTGATACGCCGTCACCCTGGCCGACACGTCGGCATACCGGTAGGCTGCACCCAAATCCGGCCAGGGGAAGGCATGGATCGGGTCGACATGCTCCATGGCTTCCATCGGATGATACTTGTAGTCAGGGATCTCATAGACCGTCTGGACAGCCCCAACCCCCCATTCGTCGAAAGTCACGTCCTCGTCGAGCCCCGGGAAAAACTTTGAAAAATCGGTCTTGAGCCGGGTCGGTCCAGGCAGGACAAAGCGCGTATCAAAATCGAAATATTCCTCCGGCGGAAGAGCAGATCCGGTCTTTTCGCGGTAGGTTTTCATCAGCAACGGAGTAAACGCACCCCAACTGATTTCGAAGGGAACCCGATCCGGCTCCCCCTTTCGTTTCAGAACGGTCAGCACACGCTCACGAGATGTCATGATTTCCTCCGCTTAACCCCTAACCACCGTGAACGGCCACCGTCTTATCCCGCTTCGCTACCTGATGAAGACCACCGTTCCGGCTGGGCTGTTGATCTTCAACCGCAGCGCCTTGACGGCTCCATCGGTCACAACGCCGAAGGTGTAGTCCACGCCGTTAGCCAGCCCCTTGGAGGACAACAGGGCGGTCATGTTGTCCGTGCCCGTGTAGCTGATGCTGTCGGCCCGGACAAAGTCCCAGTTCTTGCCCATCCCCTTGACCGGCGTGAAGCCGGGGGCGTTGGTGAAGGTCAGCGCGCCGGCAATCGTGGCCGTGCCGCCGCTGATGGCGATCTGGTCGCCCGCGGTGGCGCTGAAATCGAAGTAGATCGTGCCGTTGGCCGTGTTGGTCAGGTTGCCGTTGTTGACCGCCAGCGTGCCGATGGCGGGGGTGGCGGTGGTGTCGCCAACACGGATCAGGCTTTCGCTGAGGATCGCGAAGTTCACGCCGGCCGTGGCGCGGCTGATCGTGCCCGCCCCGCGCAACAATCCGGCGCCGGTGCCGGCGGCGCCGGCGGGGACGGAGGCCTTATCCACCCGCAGGGCGCTGTTGACGCAGATCTCAACCGTACCGCCGTTCAAGGTCATGATGGCGCCGGCAGTTCCCCACTTGCCGACCTCGATGCTGAAGGTCTTGCCGCCAATGGTAGTCTGCCCAAGGGCGCGCAGGACGCCGCCCGCGTTAACCGTGGCCTGGCCGGCTCCGCCATAGGTTCCGGTGAGATCGTTAAGCTGGAGGTTGCCGACTGTCCCGGTCGACATCCCGACGCCGTTGCCAATGGTCAGGCTGCAATTGTTGAAGGCCCAGATTGACGCAAAATTAGACCTGGCATCCGTGTTGAGCCGGCCGCCATTCTTTGCCGTTGTCGATCCGCCGTTGATCATGAACAAGCTGTTGCCATTGCCGTTATCGCGGTTGACAGTCAAAACGGAACCGGCGCCGTCCGCCACATACTGCATCCCGCTCCCTCCGACCCCGTTGATCGTGGCGCTGCCGCCATTGGTGACAATTACGGTGCCCAATGCAAGCCCGCCCCAACCGACACTGTCCGTAAACGTGCTGCCATTTCCATCCACGATCAGGGCTGAGTCGACACTGAGGTCGAATCGTTTCCACGAGTAACCGCTCAAACTCACCGAGGCGCCATTCTGGACCCGCAGTGTGGATCCGTTTTTGACCGTCAGCAAAGGGCCGCCATAGGTCGGATTGAAGGGGGTTAAGGTTCCGCCACCGCCCGTGCTCGAGACGATCAGGGTGGCATTGCTCACCAGGATGCCGTTTGCCTTGCCGGCCTTGTAGGTGTTGCCGTTCAGGTTGAAAGTCACGGTTCCGGCATTGACGATCAGCCCGGTGGTTGTGGGTGCCGTGTCGAATGCGACGGTGTAGGCGCCGGCGAGCCCGAACCTGGCCGTGTCCGTAGCCAAAGGCGGCCCTGCGGGATCCCAATTTCCGGACGTCGCATAGCTCCCACCAGCGGCGTTGATCCAGGAGGTCCATGGCGGCCGGTCGACAATCGTTACGGTGGCACTACTCGCTGTTCCGACGACATACCCGCCCGGCAGGATCGTCAGGAGCACCGTCTCGTTGCCCTCGCCCAGGAAATCGGCCCGTGGCGTCACGTTGATCATGGCGGTGCCAAGGCCGGCGGGTATCGTCACGCTCCCGCTCAGCGCCGTGTAGTCGGCACTGGGCGTGGCGCTTCCCGCCACCGAGTAAGCCACTGTCAAGGCAGCGTTGGTGGCGGTCAGAGGCCGGTACACCGTAAACTGAGCGCTCCCCGGCCCGATTTCCGACACCGATGCCACGGTTGACGTGACCGTGATCGCGCCCGTGATGAACGTGCCCAATGTGGACCAGGCGGTCAACCCGCTCGATGTGTTCGTGCCGTAGAACCGGTAATAATAACTCGACGCGCCGGTCAGTCCGGAGAGGCTCACGCCCGAGATCACACCGGGGCTCACATCGGCACCGATGAAATTGGTGCCGCCCCAGGCCCCAGGCGAGCTTGTTCCCTTGTCCGCCGTGTCCCAGAACAGGTAGGCGTCCGCTAGAGAACCACCCAGGGTCGCGTATCCCATGGCGGTGGAGGCGGTGACATTCGACACCCCCGGGGAGAGCCAAGTCGGCGGATTGACGTCGCCTGCGCCGAAGATCCTCAGCCGCAGCGCCTGGACGGCCCCATCGGTCACAACCCCGAAATTGTAGTCTACGCCCAACGTCATGCCTTGGGCGGTCATCAGGGCGGCCATATTGTCCGTAGCCGTGTAGCGGATGCTGTCGGCCCGGACGAAGTCCCAGTTCTTGCCCATCAGCTTGGCGGGCGTGAAGCCGGCCATCAGCGCATAATTCACCGTGCCGCCGACCGTGGCCGCGCCGCCGCTGCCGATGGCGATCTGGTCGTTGGCGGTGGCGCTGAAGTCAAAATGGATCGTGCCGGTGGCGGTATTGGTCAGGTTGCCGTTGCCGAGGGCCAGATTTCCGAGCGTGCCGCGGCTGGCAACCGAGCACACGCCCTGGTTGTACACAAGTGCGCGCCCCGTACCCAAACCAGTGATGGTGCCATCCAAACGCATGATCCCACGATTGGTCACACCGCCGCCGACCGCGCCTCCCCCCATGTTGAGCGTGCTGCCGCTCAGGATAAACGTATTCGTGGCTGTGAGGCGGTTGAGGTCGGTGATCAGCACGCCGTTGGTCAGGGACACCGTTGACCCGTTGGCGATCTGGACCCATCCGGGACTGTTTATGCTCCACAAGAAATCTCCGATAGCCAGCCTTCTGCCGGTGAACGTTGAATGATCCACGAAGAACTTGGCGCCAAAGTTATCGGCTGCGAGACTCCAGTTGCCACCGATCTGCACGTGCTTGGCCGCGCTCGTCCAACTGCTATTGTTGGTCAAAGTCAAAACGCTATTGTAACTGTAAGCACCGCCGATTCTGTCATAGGTATCGCTTTTGCCGGTTTTCAGGAAGGCGTTATCAAACAGCGCGGTTACGGTGCTGACACCCCTTTCCCCCAGTGTGAAAGGGCCGTCGACACCAAAACACCCCTGATTGGTAACGGTGAGCTTGCCGCCGAGGCTGAAATCATTGCCGGGATTCGCTGGTTCGTAATAGACCGGTGTCACCCTGAACTCCGAACCGAGCCCGCTGACGACGATGTTGCCGAAGAGTCCGCCTGCTTCTGTGTAACTCGGGTAGGATCCGCTCATCTTGACAACCACCGGATACCCGAGGGAGTTGTTCACCCGGATGGTGGTCTTGTCGTTCCGGCCGATGATGGTCGAATTAGCCGTGTAGACGCTGTTATAAACCGTCATGGCGCCGCCGGCGGCGGAACTGGAGAACGTCAGCACGCCCGGCGCGGTGTCGGTGATCATCACGGTAAAAGTCTTGTGAACCGTCTTGATATTCGTCCAGCTTCGTCCATTCAGATCGAACGTGAGCCGGGGGTTGTTGAGCATCTGCAACTGCCAGCTCGCGGCGTTTGCGCTGAGCTGTACGGGGGTGGCTGAGTTGACGTTGGTGAATACCACGAAGTGGGAACTGGCCGGGGCTATGCCCGCGCTCCAGTTGCCGGCGGCGTTGAAATCGCTGCTTGTCGCGCCGGTCCAATAGTTGGTGGGCGCCTGCCCCATAGCGCTGCCGCCCGCCAACACCGCCATCGCAATCGCCAGCACTCCGAACGTGTGTATTCTCTTCATCGTCCTTCTCCTCATGGGCTATTCAAAGACCGTGTTCCAAGCACTAAATAGAACCGTTTGATCTCGATAATACCATTCCGTGGCTGGGAAGGAAGGGGGAAGTCATGCAAATAACTAGCATCCAGTTTCCAGGTTTACTGCGACCCAAGGGCTTAATGGATTGTCAAATGGGGCGCCCCGCGCTTATACTTCAATTCAAGCTATGACCCGTAAACGACAGAAACCCTCCCCGCTGTCGGCCCACTTTGACTGGAAGGTCGAAAAGTGGCCCGAGGGGACGATGTATGTGAACTACCCGAGCCCGCTGGCGCGCCAGCTCTGCCTGTATGTGCGTTCGATCGGCAGGGTGCGGCACGATGTGACGTTCCGTCATGGGCACCGGCACGAGGACGGGTTCCTGCTCCATTTCGTGGCGCGCGGCGCGCTCTGGCACCAGGTGCGCGGCCGATCGCACGTCGCCCATGCGGGCGAGGCCTGTCTGCTTGACATCAGCGACGACGTCCGGTACGGCAACGCCGGCCCGGAGGATGCGGAGTTCTTCTGGGTGCTCTTCAACAGCAAGGACATGCCGCGGATCTTTGCCGAGTTGCGGGCCGACCAGGACCCGTTGTTCCGGACGCTGGATGGGCCGCGCTTGACGGCGGTGTTTTCGGATCTGATCGCCATCACCCGCGATCAACCGCCGGGCGCGGAGTGGAAGGGCGCTGCGGCGCTGACATCGATGCTGGGCGAACTGTTCATCTGCCGCGATCCGAAAACGAGCTTCGCCTCGATGTTCGGCCACGCCAATCCGCCTTCCGATGCGGTCCGTAAAGGCGTTGATTGCATTTGCCGTCACTACGACGTGCCGCTGGCGATCAAGGCGATTGCCACTGCGAGCGGACAGAGCGCATCCTACTTCTCGCGGCAGTTCCACCGCGAGGTGGGGATGACCCCGCGCGAGTATCTCAACCGGTTCCGGATCGAACAGGCCAAGTTGCTGCTGAGCGGCACCGACAAGCCCATCAAGGGGATCGCCCATAGCGTGGGTTTCCCCGACGAGAATCATTTCACCCGCGTGTTCTCCCAGATCAACGGCCTGACGCCGCGCGTGTACCGCCGGTCGCAGTCCAAG
>CAZQKI010000156.1:0-11068 GCA_964592855.1 uncultured Lentisphaerales bacterium | reverse complement strand
CGTTGGCCGTGGCGTAGCTCACGTTCACCGCGCCGGCGCTGCCGCCCGTGCGCGTCGCCGTGATCGTCACGGTGCCGCCGTTCTCCGCCACCGCATAGCTCGCGCTGCCGAACTGAACCGTCGGCAGCGGCGTATCGCTCAAGATCGTCACAGTCGTCGTCGCCGGCGTGCCCAATGTGGCGCCGCTGGGGCTGCTCAGGGTCACGGTGAACGTTTCACCCGCCTCGATGACGGCGTCGTTCAAGATGGTCACGGTGAAGGTCTTGTTCGCCGTGTCCCCGTCCGGCCAGGCGAGCGTCCCGCTTCTCGCCGTGTAGTCCGATCCGGCCGTCGCCGTCCCGTTGGCCGTGGCGTAGCTCACGTTCACCGCGCCGGCGCTGCCGCCCGTGCGCGTTGCCGTGATCGTCACTGTGCCGCCGTTCTCCGCCACCGAATAAGTCGCACTGCCGAACTGCAACGCACCGCCAGCCGCATTCTGTACGGCGGACGAAGCCATCAGCTTGCCGTAGCCATAGTACTTGTTCCACCCTCCGGCGCCGGCGTCGCCCCCGGCGTAGCTGACTCCGCCGATCTTGGAACAGCTCCTTCTCAGGACGCTTCGAACCTCTGCGGCAGCCAAGGTTGAATTCCTGGCCAGCACCAGCGCACCAATACCCGATGCGAGCGGCGTGGAGGATGACGTGCCTGAAAAGTACGCGGTGTAGCTGCTGTCATCATAGCCGGCCGGTCCCGTCCGGTCTGTCGTCCAGATGCCCAAATCTCCCCCACCGCTCGGCGTGACAAAGTCAAGTCCGGTTCCGAACTGGCTGTAGTCCGCCCGCAGATTGCCGTCGGTGCTCGCGCCCACAGCGATCGCATTGGGATGGTTCGCGGGGTAGCTGATCTCCGACAACGTGTAAATTCCTCCCGGGTCGGTGTAAGTTGTTTCAGCCCCGAATGGTTTCTGCCACACCCCGTCGATGTACAGGTTGAAAACATCGTAGTCTTCCTCCGAGGAGGTTAGCACATAGACCGCCATATCGCCGGTTGCGGTGGTTTGCACCGTCTGCAGCCAGGTGGTCTGCAAATCGCCGATATTCCCGCTTTGGGCCGACCGGGTCCCATCGGCACCCGCACCATGCACCCACTCGGGCTGCGTGTTCTGGAACCAGTTGGCGCTGCCCCCCGTGGTCCATCCGGACGGCGGAAATGCGCCCCCTTCGAATCCCTGTGTTCCCACGCCTGGAAGGTAGACATCATCGATCCAGATGCAGTCCTGTCCCTCGCTAACGGTCGGATTCTTCTTGTATTCGAACTTGAACGTATGCGACCCGGATACGACGGGGAACGAGTAGTAGAACCAGTCAGCGGCGCCATTGCCCGCGGCGGCAAACACCGGGCACCCGCGCCCGCCGCGCCCCGTTGTGGTGGCGGCTACGAGGGCTGAATTCAGGGTCGATGACTCGACCCAACTCCACGAAAAATTAATAACATCCGCCCCCTGCCAGCCAGGGCCGCCCGTCAATCCGGCGGCGTAGCGGAACGCGGTTGCCAGCTGGGCGTCCGTTGCATAGGTCGAGCCCGTCGCCATCTTGACGGGCAGGATCTTGCTCTTGAAAGCAACTCCGGCCACCCCCAATGCATTATTGCCGATGGCGGCCGCCACGCCGGCCACCGCCGTGCCGTGACTATCCGCTGGATCGGCCGGTTCGACATTGGTCGTGCCGGTCAGCACGTTGGTCTTGCCCGCGGCGATGTTCGCCTGCAGATCGGGGTGCGTGGTCTGCACACCATCGTCAATGATGGCAATGACGATGTCGTCCCCCTTGACCAGGTCCCAGGCGGTCTGCGCCGCCACGCTTCCCGGCGCGCTGTCCAGGAGGTGCCACTGATCGGTGAAGTTGGTGTCATTCGGCGTGTACTGCTTGACGCCTTCGCAACGGAAGTTCGGTTCAGCCCAGGTCACGCCCGCCAGCCGGCTCAACCGCACGCACTCGGCCAGGATGTCCTCCGCTGTCGCCCCCTCGACCGTGACAATAAACTGGTCCTTCGTGCCGGCCATCGTCATGACCGGCCGCTTGTCGCCCGCAAAAAAGTCCTTGGCGTCTACGTCCGCTGCGAGGCAGATGATGATCTGGGACTCAGCAACCATCAGCAGGCCGGAGTCCGGGTCCACGAAAACAGGATCGACCGGAAGTCCCGAATTCTCCCGGATGTTTGCCAGGAGTGTTCTTGGGGCATCCTGAGCCTCCGCAGTGTCTTTCCGCATCTTGAGGATGATACGCTCGCCGCCCCAAAGCACTTCCTCCGCGTCCGCCAGCCGGGCAATCTTGCCCCTCGCCGCCGTCACGTTTTCACGGGCTGTCGCCAGATTCTCCCCCCGGATCACGATGCGGTCAAGGCTGCGGCGCAAGCTGCGTCGTCCGTGCGGCGTATTGTAGAAATCACCTACATCCACGCTCGCCCGGTGCTGCCGCATCTGCTGCTCACCGGCCAGTTTGGCACGCCTCCCCGCGTTGCCGCCCGTCACTCCCGGCGCCCCGTCTTGCGCACAAAGACTTCCGGCAAGAGCCAAGATCATCGAAAAGAAAAACGTCACAACCTTCATCATAGCACCTCATCCCGCGCCACGTGTTTCATTGCGTGTCGCCATGCCGCGCCAGAAAACAAAAGTTATTATCCTAGCACGTTTAGTTGAGTTTGTCTATCCCCCAAACGGCACCCGAGCAAAAGAGCAAAAGCATCAACACACAAATTGCCAATCCGGCCGATCAAATGCTCCGCGATGATCTGCATCCCGCCCTTGTCCGTCGCGGGTCGCTTTGGTAACGTCGCTACCGGTAACGACTCGATGGCGGCCATGCAACGCTCAATGAAAACGGACTGGTATGCCCTCGCAGACGGGGAGGTCCGCGACGTCATCGCCGCACTGCCACCTGATCTGCGCGATTGCCTGCGTGAACTGTCAATCACGCTGGATCCCTATCCGCGTGCGGACGAGGAACAAGAGGATGGCGACGACGCGGCCTTGCTGGGGCTATTCGACGGTCCCTGCTTCGCCGAGGCGAGCGATACCCAGGACCCGATTCCCGCAGCCATCCGCCTTTTTGTCGAGAATCTGCGCGATGAGGCGGAAGACGATCCCGTCCGGTTCCGCCAGGAAGTGCGGCTGACGCTTTTGCACGAGATCGGCCACTACCTCGGTCTCGAAGAGGACGAACTCGAACGGCGCGGGCTCGCGTAGCGATTCCCGATGTGGGTCCTGCCACACGCCCGCGCGATCATAACCATCGCTCTTCAATGGCCGAAAATGCACTCGCGCGCAGCCGTTACAGAGCGTCTGCCACATCCCGGACGATCCGGACCCAGCGTGTCAGCCGGGTGACGTCACCCTCGACGGTCTCGATATCCTTCAGGTGGATGTGCGGATGGCAGCCCTTGCAGGCAGCGAGTCCCGCGCCGATGATCTTGCGGACACGCTTTTCGTCATAGCCGTAGCAGACCATGTCGGTCGGATTGGGGCGCCAGGACATCACGTAGTCGGCGCGGATCTGTTCGGCGCAAGCGGCCACGTTGGCCAAGGGGGCCACGGCGATGCTGCGGAGGTTCTTGAGCTGCCGCAGCATGCCGATCTTGCGGGTCAGGTCCTCGCAGCAGCCGTAGTGCACCAGGCCGAAGTGCTCGTAGATGGGCATCTGGTACTGGAACAGGAACTCGTCATGGAACTCCGGCGAGATCAGCGTGAACTCCTGCGCCGCGCAGAAGCCCCAGATCGCGCTGCGCGGACAGGAACCGCCGTTCGGCGCCGGCGGCTTCAGCGAACCGGCATAGCACATGGCCTGGTTGTTGCCCGACGTCCGCGAATAGTGCCCCGCAGCCTCGGCCTCCCGGTTGTTTGCCAGGATGCCGTCGCGCATGAAGGCCAGCAGGCGGCGAAGCTCATCCGGGTGCTCGTACATGTCGAGCATCAGCGGCTCCAGCCCCCGCAGCTTCGTGATGCTGGTGGAGATGTCCGACATGAAGCCGGAGTAGGCGGGCGTGCGCGAAACGTCAACGGGCAGAAGGTCGCCGATGGCGCCGGCCAGCCGTTCCAGGTTCAGGGCGGTTGCCGCTTCGTCCACCTCGTGGCGCGTCATGCGCAACTGCGCGGCGTCGTCCCAGCTCTTGAGCGGGGGATCGAAGGCCGACGCGCCGCCTTCCACGTTGGAGGAGCGCATGGCTTCGCCGACGCCCCACAGCCCCCCCCACCCGCCTTTCACCGAGGCTCTCAGGGTGATCCAGGGCTCCTGGATGAAATCGTCGCCGACGACTTCGTGCTGGAAGATGCGCAGCTTGAGCTCGCGCTCGTACTGCCGGCAGAACGGATCCGCACACTCCATCTTCGCCTCCCCGAAGACTTCACGACACCACACATTCCACATGCCGTAGGTCGCCAGAATCGGCACGCGGGTCCGCTTCAGGCTGAAATGGTCCGTCCATAGCCGTCGTTTTTCCGCCTGGACGGGGAGCGCCGCGATCACCGCATACCGTTCCGCCAACTGCCGGAGAATCGCCCGGTCCTTCTGATTCATCAGGGTATTCATGCAGGCTCCATTGTGCCGTCCGCCGCCCGGCGCCAAGGCGTCCAGCAGAGGCCGACCGTACCAACCGATATGTCCGACTTGCGGGGGCGGATCGCCCGTTTCTGGATCTCGAGCGATTCCGGCGCGACCGGCATCTGCAGGGCGGCCACTTCCTGGTCAAACTGATCCTGCAGCGCATTCATCCGCGCCTGCAGCACCTCGACGCTCTCCGAAGCGCGCGCAACATCGGCCGCCTCCTTGCCGATCCGACTGGCGTTCTTCATCGCCGTGGTGGCGCGTCCGACAGTGCCGATGCGCCCGGCGCCGCGTCCGAGAAACGCGCCGAGCAGCGTGGCACCGAAGGAAATCGCGGTATTGACCTTCTGCTGGCCCGCTTGCGACTTTTCGCGCGACACGCGTTCGTTCGCCCGGCGGAGCTGGTCCGCGAGCGTCTGGAATTTCGGCGCGTATTTGGCCTTCAGCTTTTCACGTTCGCGATCACGCGCCTCGCGGAGGGTCTGCGCCACGCGGGCACGGAAGTCCCCCTCGCCCTCCTCCGGCTGCGCCGCCAGCTTCAACTCGGGATAGGTCAGGAGATCGAGCATGGAATTCTGATAGAGCGACTCCTCCAACGACTTGGCCCAGGCCGCGTAGTTCCTGGGGTTCGCCGCACTGGCGGGCAGCTCCAGGAACGAGGAGGCGGGCAGCGGCTGGCGGTCCAGTGCGGCGGCGGAGTCGCCGCACGGCACGGCTTCGTCCCACACCGCATCGCGGCCGTCCTCCGTAAACGGCGCCAGCTGCGCGCGGCTCATCCAGGAGTCGACCTTCGCCTGGGCATCGACAAAGTGCAGCTTGCACAAGCCGATCACGCGGGGCTTGTAGGTGATGGTTCCGGCGGGATTCCGGGGGCGTTGATAGAAGACGGAGAGATCCGCTGGCAGAACGGGACGGGGCGGTGGGACGGCAGGCGCCGCGACAGGCGCACGGATGGCCGTGGACGCTTCCGCCGAAGCCGGGGCCGCCGTCGGCGCCAGTGCCTGGCCGGCGCGCGTGAAGGCGGCCAGCTGCGGCAGGGTCAGCGGACCGCGCAGATAGCTCATGACCCAGCGGGTCTGGAAGAGGACCGGCGCATCCTCATGCACGTTGCGCATCAGGAAGACCCGGTTGCCGAGTCCCGCCAGCAACTGCTCGGTCTGCGCGCGGTCGAAGCCGGCCCCCGAGCTCACGGCTGCGCCTTCCAATCCCTCGATGACGCGCAGCTTGTCGCGTTCGGTCTGGAGGCGTCCGATGAACCAGGTGCCGCAGTTGGCGAGTCCCTTGTAGTCGAGGTCCACGGGATTCTGTGTCGAAAGGACGACCCCCAGGCCGAAGGCGCGGGCCTGTTTCAGCAGGGTGAGCATGGGCAGTTTGGAGGGCGGATTCGCGCTCGGCGGGAAGTAGCCGAAGATCTCGTCCATGTAAAGCAGGGCGCGCAGGCTCCCCGTGCCCGACTGGGTGCGCATCCAGGCGAGGACTTCATTGAGCAGGATCGTCACAAAGAACATCCGCTCGGAATCCGACAGGTGGGCCAGGTAGAGGATGGAGACGCGCGGCTTCCCGGCCGGCGTGTAGAGCATCCGCTGGATGTCGATGGGCTCGCCCTCCATCCAGGCCGCGAAGCCGGGCGAGGCGATGACGTTGTTGAGGCTCATGGCCAGCCCGAAGCGCTCCTTCGCCGGGTAGAAGGATTCGAGATCGAAGACGCCGACCTTGTCGAACGGCGGCTTCTGGACTTCGTGGATGATCGCGGCGATGTCGAGGCTGCGTCCCTCGCGCCACGCCTGCCCGAGGATGTTCGAGAGGAGAATGTGGTCGCGGCTCCGGATGGGATCGGCGTCCAGCCCCAGCAGGCCCAGCAGACCGGAAACGGCGGAGAGGATGCGGTCGCGCAATGCGGAGGAGTCCTGCGCGAGCGCCGGAGGCGGGGCGGCGAAGGAGCGGAGGACTTGCAGGGGGCGGCCGGCGGTGTTGCCCGGCGTATAGACCGCGACCTCGGCGGCCGCCTGCAGGCGGCGGATGCGTTCGCCGTCCTGGCCCCATTGCGCAAGCCCCTTCTGCCAGATCCCGGCTGTTTTCACGGCGAATTCATCGGGCGTCATCCCCTTGCGCACCGCCTCGGATTCGTCCACCCAGGGTCGGAAATCCCCGGGCCGCAGTTCGGGAAACTGAAGGAGGAAGTTGCCGAGATCGCCCTTCGGGTCGATGAGGATTGAGGGAATGCCGTCGATGGCAGCCTCTTCGATCAAGGCGGTGGCGAGTCCCGTTTTGCCGCTTCCGGTCATGCCGACCATCAGGGCATGAGTCGTGAGATCCTTGGCGTCGTATAGCAACAGGCTGTCGTTGATCGCGGCGGTGGACGGGTCATACTCCCTGCCCAGATAAAACGAACCCAGCTTCTCGTAATCCTGCATGTCAAACTCCCGGAGAAAACAACGACAGACAAAAATATCGGCGCATGCAAACCCCATGCAAGATCCAGGAAACAGGGTTCAGGGAGCCGGAGTTCAGGCTGAAATCGCAACCTGAACCCTCCGCCTGCACGAAACGGAGATTCTTCAAGCGCACCTGTCGCTCGTAAAATTATCACAGGAGCTGATCCGCTGGCAAGGAAATCAGGAAAAATGCCCACACAACAACAATATTCTTGAGTTCCTGCGTTCCAGATTGACAGGCCGTATGAAAAAATCAACAGCCCCTTTAGGCGGAAGCGAGTCAGGGGCTTCAGCCCGGATTCAGGGCTTCTTGCGCCGGTCTTCCCGGCATCCTTGCACACCTTCTTGTACGCCACCTCGAACACTCGACAAAGCTCAAGACAAAGCTCGCGACAAAGATTGTTCTCCTGCGTTGATCAAACGGGCGGCCTCTGGCCGCCAGCGGCCTTACTGAACCCTGAACCCTGTCTCCTGAACCCTCGGGGCGCGGCAACAAAGTTGCCGCGCCCCCGGATCACACCTGCAGGCGGCGAACCGCCGCCGCGGACAGGGGCTTCAAGGCGCGGCCCGACAGGATGATGATCCGGCAGGCCAACTCGAAGAACTCGGCATTCTGGACGGCGTGCTTGAAATCGACTGCGGCCGTGACCAGGCCATGATTCGCCATGAGCGCGAGGTTATGCTTGGTCAGGGTCCGGATCACGGCATCGGCGAGTTCTTCCGACCCGGGCATGAGGAAGGGCACCCGGCCGATCGGGCCGATGTAGAAGGGAATCTCGGGAATCACGTTGAAGTTCACGCGGGGGCGATTCTGGCAGGCCAGCGCCGTGGCATAGGGCGATTGATAGTGCAGGACCACGTTGATGTCGGGACGTGTCCGGAGGATACCCGCATGAAAACCAACTTCCACCGTCGGCTTCACGCCATTGAGCGATGCGCCGTCCCGGA
Source organism: uncultured Lentisphaerales bacterium (assembly GCA_964592855.1). Taxonomy (GTDB): domain Bacteria; phylum Verrucomicrobiota; class Kiritimatiellia; order RFP12; family JAAYLN01; genus JAAYLN01. Next base: position 3,108 of record CAZQKI010000156.1, on the reverse strand, counting down.
TGGAGCAGATAGCCACATCTTCCGCCCCTGCCTCGCCAAGCCAGCTCCGGGTGCGTGTCACGAGCATGCGATCGCCGGCGATGCGCCACGACAGGTTGCCGCTGCTGCAATTCAGCAAGCCGCGGGCCGCGACCTCATGGCAGGCTTTGATGAATGACCCCTTGGTTGTCCTGAGATTCTCGTTCATAGATCGCTCCGGGATGGAAGATGACGGTCCGATTGCGCAACTGAGTTTACAGGCAGTCGGTCGGAGACTCAAGAACGCAGGACGCACGGGCGTCGCGTTTCCCGGGTGCGATTCAACTTTGTTGAATCCGCACCCGATTTAGGCGTTAGGCGTTAGGCGTTAGGCGTCAGGAGTTGCATTAGTGCCTTACGGCTCGACAACGACACTTAAAAACAAGTTGTTTCACCACGAAGAACACGAAGAGCACGAAGTGTTTTTCTTCAATCACCTCTTCGTGTCCTTCGTGAACTTCGTGGTGAAGATTCTTGGTTGCGGGCTGCGCCCGCATTGTGTTAATGACGAAGCACTTCTACGATCTTGGTTTCTTCATGATGAGGACTCGAAGCTTTTTGCTGCAAGCCTGATCCTGAGAAGGCTCAAACTCAAAAGGCGCCATGTTTTCGCGTGTTGTTGCGCAGACAACGCCTAACGCCTAATGCCTAGCGCCTAACTCCTTTGGTGCGATTCAGTTTCAACTAAACTGAATCGCACCCCGGTTTCCCTTTCTTGACATTTTTTCACCGAATGTCTACCTTTCACACCCTATGGAAACACAGTCAGAACGTTTGTTGCTCAATGGCGATGAAGCCATTGCCTGGGCCGCCTTGGACACAGGGGTTGCGTTGGGCGTGGGCTATCCCGGAACCCCCAGCACGGAAATTCTCGAAACGTTCGGGGCAATCGGCGGAAAGGCCCAATGGTCGCCGAACGAGAAGGTCGCGCTCGAAGTCGGCCTCGGCGCCGCCTATGGCCATGCCCGCGTGCTGGTGACGATGAAGCATGTCGGGCTCAACGTCGCCGCCGATCCCCTGTTCACCGTCGCCTACACGGGAGTCGACGGCGCGCTCGTGATCGTGGTCGCCGACGACCCCGGCATGGCCTCGAGCCAGAACGAGCAGGATTCGCGCCGCTATGCCGTCGCGGCCGGCGTCCCCCTGCTCGAACCCGCCGATTCCCAGCAGGCCTATGACGGACTGGCGCGCGCCATTGAAATCTCCGAGCGCTGGAAAATCCCCGTGCTGTTCCGCATCACCACGCGCGTCAGCCACTCCAAGACGATCGTCGCGCGCCGCAAGCTCTCCCAACCGCAGCCCGCACACTTTGTCCGCGACATTCCCATGCACGTGATGGTTCCGGGCTACGCGCGTCCCGCCCACCGCCGGCTGCGCGAAAAACTCGAGTCGATCCGGGCCTGGGCCGAGATTCCCGGAAACGGAACCCTCCGGCATCCGCCTGCTTCGGGGAAGGCCACCGACGCGCGGGGGATCATCACCAGCGGCATCTGCGCCGTGCTGGCGCGCGAAGCCGCACCCGGGAGCGAAGTTCTCCAGGTGCTGATGGCGCATCCGCTCCCCGAAACCGCCATCCGGCAGTTCGCCAAGGACCATGACCTCACGTACGTCGTTGAAGAGGGCGACCCCGTCCTCCTGGAAAGCTGCGTGCTCGCCGGCATCCAACCGGTGCGCAACCCCTCCCTCTACCGCTTTGGCGAGCAGAGCGTCACGCGCATCGTCCGCCTGCTGACCGGCGACGCCACTCCCGAGGCGCCGCCGCCTCCCGGCAAGCCGCCGCAGCTCTGCATGGGCTGCCCCCACCGCACCGCCTTCGACACCCTCAAGGCCCGCAACGCGATCGTCAGCGGCGACATCGGTTGCTACACGCTGGGCGTCATGCCGCCGTTTCAGGCGATCGACACGACCGTCTGCATGGGTGCGAGCATCTCCGCCGGACTGGGTCTGCGCCACGTGCTCCCCGAAGCCGAGGCCCGGCGCGTCATCAGCGTCATCGGCGACAGCACCTTCATGCACAGCGGCCTCACCGGCATCGCCGAGATGGTCTACAACCCCCCGCCGACGGGACACGTCGTCCTGATCCTCGACAACGGGACCACGGCGATGACGGGGATGCAGGAGCACCCCGGCACCGGCCGCGGGCTGATGCACGGTGCCGCCCACCAGATCGTCGTCGAGGATGTGGTCAAAGCCATGGGCGTGCCGAACGTCGTGGTCCTCGACCATGTCGAAAACCCCAATGCCCTGAGCGAAACGCTCGATCGAGCCGAGCGCGAAGGCGGTCTCTGGGTCATCATTGCCCGCCGCCCCTGCCTGCTGGCCATCGCGAAGATCAAGCAGTACGATGCCGCCAACGGCAAAGCCTGACCTCAACCGATTCTGGACCCGAATACATGAAAACAGTCAACATCGTCATTGCGGGCCTTGGTGGACAAGGCATTGTGAAGGCCTCGGACATCCTGGCCGACGTCGCCTTCCGCGCCGGCCACGACGTCAAAAAGGCCGAAGTGCATGGAATGAGCCAGCGTGGTGGATCGGTGAACACCGACATCCGCTACGGCAGCGTTGTGCTGAGTCCGATGGTGCCGGACGGCGCAGCCGACATCCTGCTCATCATGGAGCCGACACAGATCGAGAACAACCGCTACCGCCTGAGCCCCGGCGGCAAACTGCTGACGAGCGACTGCCTGGAGGTCTTCGAGCACGGCTCGTCGCGCGCAGACTCCGTGGCGATGCTCGGCGTTCTGAGCGCCTCGCTTGAACTGCCGGTGGAGGCCTGGCATGCCGCAATCGTGGCGGCGCTTCCCGAGAAGCACCAGGCACTGAACCTGGCCGCCTTTGATGCGGGCCGCGCCTTCGCGAGGCGGTAGTGGCGCCGGAGGGTTCAGGGGGCAGTCCGGCCGCTGGCGGCCGGCGGCCGCCATTTGGTTCAAAGCTGGAGAACTCCCTTTGTCGCGAGCTTTGTCGACAAAGTGTAGGACAACGTGTACGACAAAGGCTCTCAGACCAGTGATGCCGCTCCGCCTCCCATTGAAACCGCCGTTTTCCGAACTGGCGCAGCGAGAATCGCCCATGCATGGCGGTCCGAAG
>CAZQKI010000155.1:0-11092 GCA_964592855.1 uncultured Lentisphaerales bacterium | reverse complement strand
ATGACTGGCCTTTAGCGAAATACGCAAACACACCGCGTGTGGTGTCTCAGACCAGAGAGAGTTTCCGGCCTGAACCCTGGCATCCTGAACCCTGATTCCTGGCGCTTGCAAGATTATGCAAGCGCCTCCGTCAGCAGAAACACCTGCTGCAGGGAGTCGCGGGGGCACTCGAACCAGCCATCGCGCTTCAGCATGGGCTGGGATCCAAGATCGACGGCACTGAAATGCTCCGGCAAACGGATTCGTCCGGGCATGCACCCCTGAGTCGTCACGGACAACTCCAATCGGCACTGCCGTGGACTGATCATGTTCGCCTCAAGCGTGATGCGCCCGTTCGGCGTGTGAAGGTTGCGCAGGAGCGTCCGCTTGTTCTGTCTCAACCAGGCAAAGGGAATGCCGCCCAGGAGCACGGCGTCTTCGCCCTGTTCGTAGTAGAACGACTTCAGAATCATATCCAGAACCTTGCCGTTTCCACTCCCGTTGGGTTGCCAGGGACAGAACGACGCGTCCGTCACGCTGAACCTCTCCTGGACCTGATGCGTGTCTGGCGTCATGCCATAGCGAAGATTGATCTGCGTCGCGGCAAACGCCTTCTTCCATTGGCCCAATCGCAGATAGATGTCCTGCCACCCCCATTCGCCCACGCCCATGTACATGACGTCGTCATCCACTCGTCCGGCAAAGCACCCGTGGGCCATCTGCTCCTCGAAATAGCGCAGATAACCCTGGAACATCGGATCCGCGACATCCACGGCCTCGCAAAAGGCCAGATGGAAGACGCCAACCACATTCTCGAATCCCCGGCAGACAACTTCGCCGGGATCGCCGGTCACGATTCGACGCGCAATGAAACCGTCCTTCCGCCGGAGCGACTCCATCGCAGTCCCGATGTCCTGCCGGTACTGCTCCAGTTCCTTCCGATAGGCGGCAGCCTGCGGATGGCCGAGGTCCTTCAGCATCCGGACCGCTTTCGCCAGGCCCCAGTAGGTGTAGGCATCCGTGAATGAAATCACATACCCCACATCGCCATCCGTGGCGCACCCGAAGGGCATCAGTCCATACCAGGCGGGACGCGAGCCGTCGGCACGCAACACCCGCGTGGCGCGTATCTCGCCGACGATCCAGTCCATGGCCTTCAGAATGCGCGGCAGATATTCGCGGGCAAAGGCCTCGTCATGCGAAACCCGCACATACTCCGCGGCCAATGCCAGGGCCGAGCCTGTGGAATTGATCCACTTGGGGCCCGTCGTGCCAATCGCCCCCTGCAGCGACGTGAAGCGTCCCTTGGGCGGGTATCCGCCGTCCTGCAAGCTGAAGATGAAATCAAGCGCCTCCCGCGCCGGCGTGAAACTCCCGATTCGCAACATCGGCATGAGCATGCAAACCGCTTCCCATACCCATACGAAATGCCGTTCAGACGAACTTCCTTGCGTAGGCACCAACCCGCGCTGATCGGGGAAACGCAGCAGCATCTGGGACGTCGAAATTCTCAAGTTGTTGAAAATCTCGCCCCACCGCCCAGCGGCGCACGCCAATTGCGTGGCGTCACCCGTGCTCGCCGATTCAAAATGCCTCCGGGCCGCATCCCGGCTGCCGGCCGCGTCCAGACGCTCCAAAGCCTTTGCCTCAGACTCCGTAACCGCTTCGAAGCCGGTATAGATCATCAGGCGAAAACCTTCTGTCTGGCCCGGCTGCAGCTTGACGCCGAGATGAATGGCGTCGCGCACCCTCTGGTAGCGCAGCGCCGGTCTGACGAAGTAGTTGTTGAATTTGTAGCGGTCGTCCGCGAAGTCCCGCGACTTCACCCACTCCATTTCGAACGGCCCCGGCATGATCCGGCCTATCCTGCCCCCCGCATAGAGAATCTTGTCGCCGTCCAGGCTCACCTTGTCGCAAGGCGGGTACTTGGTCGCATCCCAGTAGAAGGGGATGTAGTGAAACTCGAAGAGGTCGCCTTCCGCGGGGAAATTCACCTTGACCCATACATGGGCCGTGATGGGAATTTCGGCGCGATTGGTCACCCTTCCCTCAATCCAGAGCTGGTTCTGCGTGACCGTTCCGGTCGGCGCGCAGAAATAAGTGAAGTCAAACGACAGTCCATTGTCCAATGCGTAGTTGGGAACTTCCACGGCATAGGTTCGATGCGACACCTCCGCGATGGGGAGGCACCCGCCCTCCAGTTTCAGGATACCCCGCTGATGATCGGGTACGGCAGGGGGATCTCCCAGCGCGAACTCCACCACCATCACCTCTTTCCGCTGGACGGCATTGCGGGCCACAGTATCCCCGTGGTTGAGGCCGGAGACCGCGCGACGGCGACACACCGTCATCGAGCCGTTCACGTGGATCACATCCGGCGAGTGAATCGGCTGAAGCGGCAGATTGACCGTATAGGGCGGTCTGAAACCTCCCCAGTTCTCGGCCAGGATGTCTTCCCAAGACAGGTGTTCCAGATCGCGGTACGAAGTCAGTTTCATGCGGATATCCTTGCCGTGGTCGTGCCGGCCTGCTTCTCTGCGGCATCCAGTTGCCGGTCCAGTCGGCTCATCAACTCCGGCGTCCGTCCATCCTGTTGAGGAGCCGCAGGTTTTCCGCGACCAGCGCGTCGTCGATGTCGTCGGCGAGCAGGTAGGGGCCGGCCGCCCGGCCCACCCAGGTCTCGTAGCCGCCGCGGTGCCTCGCCTCGCGGGTCGGCAGATAGCTCAGCGAACCGTTCGAAACGCTGCAACAGAGCGGGTACGGGAACGGGCTGTTCTCCCGGATGCGCAGCGAGATTGCCGCGAACATCTCCCCCGGCATCGGGATCACCGCGAGCGGCCCGATGCGGATGATGGTCTGCATGAAATTCCGGCCTGCGAGCAGCGGTCTGGAATGGGCCTCGATGACCGATTGGTTGTGCCGGTATTCCGCCATGGGATGGCCCCATTCGTCCTTGCGCGATTCCCATTTTTCAACCGCTTGCCGCGCATCGTCCAGGGTTGTCAGGGGGGCGTACGGTATGAAGATATCCTCCGACAGGACCTCCAACGCCAGATCGCTGCGGAATTCACGGATCGATACCAGGGCGCGGATCGCGTCCGTGGCCGCCCGGTAGCCGACCTCGCGTACCGACTCAATGCCGTCGCCGCCGCCGGCCGAGAGGCGGGTCCCCTTCCGGATGACGTTTGTGCGCGGCCCGACATCGCCGATCGCGCCGTTGAGAAAAAGCACCGGCGCCCCGACCTGCGGTTCGATGCGGTCCTTCATGACCCCGCACCAGTCACGCGAGACAATCCGGTTGTTGCCCATGGCGGTCCCGTGCGCCCCGTAATGAACCAGGATGCCCTTGGTTTTCGGGCCGCTCCTGAAATGCGCGACCGTCAGGGTCGGATCGAAACTGCCCAGCGCGTCGCCGAAGAATCCGAAGTTTCCCTTTTCATCCAGTCCCCGCCGATTGACCCCGACCAGGCTCTCGGTCGTGGCGAACCCGATCTCGACCGCTTCCAAGTCTTCCTTGGCGAGCCGAACCGATTCCGCAATGGCCGGAAGCACGGAATCGATGTAGGCGTTCTCCCGTTCGCCCCAGCCCCAGAAGTTGAGCGTATTGGGAACGGAGTGGCTGTGGGTCGCGCAGACCGAGATGTTCAGTTCCGGGATGCCGGTGAGCTTCGCGGCCTCGGCCCGGATACGGGCGGTGATGTCTTCCTCGATGCAGATCCAGTCCAGATTGACCACGGCCGCCAGCCGGTCTCCCTGCCGGATTACCATGGCGGTCGCGTGCAAGCGGTCGAGGATCTGCTCGGCCGGCCGCTCCTTGACGCCGTATCCGCCCAGCCGGACTCCGAGTTCGGGCGTGATGTCTGTTCTTCCAAATCCAACCTGCAGCGGTATTTCAAGTTTCATTGTCTCTCAATCGTAAACGAAAAGCAGTTACAGAACCAGTTGTGATTTTCAACAACGCGCCAACGTGATGCGGGAATCGAGAAAGAAGGGAATCATCATCGCCGGGAAGTTGGAAAATGGCAGAATCTCGTCCGCCAGCTTGATGCCCAACGCCTCGGCCATGAACTGACGCCGGAGTTCGATGCGCCGCCACATCGCGGGGTAGCGGGTGCGGATCGCCTCCCGGAGCGTGGCATCCGCCAACGCCAGCCCGTCCTCGGCAAAAGCGCCGTGATGGGCCGTCGGAATGGTCCCGAAGAAGTCCGCCTGCCAATACATGCCGCTGCAAACACACTGCCGGGATCCCGCGGCCACAAGGCTGTGCAACCATTCATCGGTGGCGATCAGATGGCCGGCGTTCAAGCCGACCGTGATGCCCGCCGGGTCCAGGATGTCGTGGACGGCGGCGTGGAGATCCCCGCCTGTTGCGCCGATGCGCATCGTCTCGTACCAGGCGAAGAGCGCCGCCGCATACGGCGCGGCCACCCGTGCCACATAGTCCCGGAGTTCCGGCGCCAGGTCGGCGGCGGATGACGCCAGCCAGCCAAACCGGCAGGTGTTCGCGCCCTGATAGGACATGGACATCATGATGGGATCGCCCAGACAGAGGGGATTGCACGTGGCGCTCGCCATGCCGTGGCGCCGGACCCGGTCGCCCGCCGTGCAGAGGGGATGACAAGCGTTGGCCAGGCCGTTATGCCCCATCAGCCGAGCCCCTGCATGTTCGGTCATTCCCGGCCGGATGGCGGCGATACCGTCCAACAGCGCCTGGGAATTGCAGGTGGCGATCCACTCGAAGTCGGCCAATTGTTCAACCTCGCACACCGCTCGCAGTCCGCGCTGCGCATCCATGAAGATGGCGGTTTCATTGGTGACCCGTCCGCCGGGCTTGACCGCGGCCCGCAGGGACAGGGCGAGAAAATCAGGCAGATCCAGCACCGTTTCCGGGTGCGCGAACTCCTCCTCCGAAAAGTATTTCCACCCGGCAGTGCCGACGCGGACGCAAGACGCCAAGCCCGCCTCCTTCAGCACATCGACCAGCGGCCGGACCTTGTCGCGAGGTTGTCCGAGCAGGCTCAGCGTCTGCCACAGTCGTCTCTCGACCTCCAGTCGCGCCACCGTGGAATAGCCCATCCCCTCGTTGCCGACCAGGAGAACGGGCCGGCCTGCAGGCAGCACCACCAGAAGGGTCTCCTCGAACCTGGGATCGTAGTGGGTCAGCCATTCGATGTTGCCGAAGTGTTCCCGGTCGCCATAGACGACCAACGCATCCAAGCCCCGTTCCCGCATCCGTTTCCGCACCTCGGCCAAACGGGTTTCAAACACACCTCCCGTCAATTCCGGGCGGGGTTCGCCAGGACAACCGATTGGAGGCAGGCATATTTGCTTCAACACGAATGATGTCATATTTCTTCTCGTTCGGGGCTTTCTCGATTATTTCAGTTAACGTGCGTGATTGATCGGTGCGCCGAGGCCGGGGCCTCCGGCCGCGGTGAATCTGCCGCTGTGCTGTTGCCATTGAACGGGAGACCGTCGGCGACGATCTTACCCCCCGCCTGGACGTCGAGACTGCCGCAGTGGATGCAGGGCACGGCACCGGTATCGGGATCGGCCACGGTGACGATCTGGCCGCCGCTGGCGATGACCAGGTCGCCGGAAACATCGAGCAGAAAACCGATCTCGCGGTCGACGCCGTTGGTCGGCTGCGCGAACAGCTTGAGCCGCCCGCCGTTGTCGACGGTCAGGTCGCCTGTTACCCGCAGCGTTTCCAGGCCGTCGATAAAGAATTTTCCGGCGATCTGCAACCCCGCGACATCCCACTCGGCGAATCCCTGAATGACCAGGTTGACGTCCTGCCACTGCGTCCCCATTTGCGAGGAGAGGAACAGGGCATTGGGCAGATACAGGGTGCCCGGTTCGGCCAGGAACGGATTGGACCCAGTGTAGCCGGGCGCCGTGCTGAACTGCACCCCCGGGTTCGACTGCGGCAGCGCGGCCTGGGCGCCGGGGTCGTACACGATGGCGATGCGACCGCCACCGCCGGGGCCGCCACTGTTGGTGACCTGTGCGCCCCCCCGAGCCCGGATCAGGCCGGTTGCGCTGCCAAGGAACGTTTCGCATTGAACGAGGATGGAACCGCCCGAACCGGTGCCGCCGTGCGATCCCGAATCGCCGCCGTCGGCGGTCAGGGTGCCGTGGATCTCGGCGGTCGAGGCGGCCGAGATGGCGATCACGCCGCCGCCATACCCGCCGAGACCGGTGCTGCCACCGCCGCCGGCGCTGCCGGGCGTCAGCGGCCAGGCGTAATCGCCGTAGGGCTGGGTGGCGCGCGACCGGACTCCCTCGCCGACCGAACCCTGGCCGCCGTGCGAAGCGCCTTCGCCGTAGGTGGTCACCGTGCCGCCGCCGGGACCGGGGTAGGCACTCTCGCCATGCGGCCCGTACCCCTTGCTATCGGCGTCGATCATGCCGCCCGCGGCGACGAACAACCGGCCGCAGGTCACCCAGGGAATCGCGCCGTTGGAGATGTGCGAACCCAGAACCAGCCGCGCGTTGTTGGATACCGAAAGCGCACCGCCGACGGTCAGCGTCAGGCCGTAGGGCGATAGCACCGCGTTGGTCGACGCGCTGTAAAGCGAGAGCCTGCCGCCCGACAGCAGGGCCAGATCGCCGGCAACGGAGAGGTTGGTCACGCCCGGCAGGCCGAAGATGCCCGCCACCGAAAGTCTGGCCGGCGTCCACGAAGTGAACCCGGGGATATGAATATCGCCGCCCTGCCACTGGGTCGTCATCGCCCCCGACAGAAAGACCGTGTCGGGAAAATAGAGCGTACCCGGTTCCGCATACTGCGACCAGCCGCCCGCCGCGGCCTGCGCAGCATTGAACCGCACCCCGGGATTGACGGGTGAACAGGCAGCCTGCGCACCGGTGTCATAGACCACGGCGATGCGCCCGCCCCCGGCCGCGCCACCGCGATTGTTGCCGTTGCCCCCCTTGGCCGTCAGCAGACCGGCGGAGCTCCCGCCAAACGTCCGGCAGTGGATCAGGATCGATCCGCCCGAACCGCCGGAGGCATGCGTGACGGGGCCGTTGCCGCCGTTGGCCGTCAGCGTGCCGTGTACGGCCACGGCACCCGAGGCGTCGATGCGGATCGCGCCACCGCCCGCGCCGGTGTGATTGCCCCCGTCGGTGCTGACCGTCGACCAGCCGCCGCTGCCGGGATCGACCGGTTCGGAAACCGATCCGTAGGTCGGCGGACGGTTGACCCAGCCGCTTTCGCCGTTGCCGCGTCCGCCGTAACTGCCGCCGTAAGTGCCGTCGACGATGCCCGGCCCGCTCTCGCGGGCATGGCCGCGCGCGTCGGCATTGATCATCGCGGGCGACGCCACAGTCAGATTGGAGCAGACGATCCAGACGCGGTTGGACATCTGTTTATCCGTAAAGGGTGGCGGCAGGGTCAGTGTGCCGCCCCGCAGGCCGACCGTCTCCGCCCGCAGGCAGGTCGTCCAGTTGGCGAAGGTCAGCGTCCCCGCGGTCATCGTGAAAGAAGCCAGCGGCGACGATGGTTGATCCAGCACGACAGACACGGCCTGGGTGATCGCCGCGTGCTGGTTTGCCGCCGGCACGCCCGCCAGCCAGTTGGCGCGGTTGTTCCAGCTTGTCGTGGCGCCGCCGCCCTTCCAGAAGTTGGTGGTGGCCGGCGCGGCGTGGACCCAGGCCGCCTGGCCGATCATGAGATAGATCGCCGCGCCTGCCGTCGCAAGAACTTTGAAATCCGCGCTTATATCATCGCCCTTCCCACGGTTGGCGGCCGCCAGGTTTTCGTCCGACGCCGCTGTGTCCGGCAGAATCCAGCATGCTCGAGCACTCGTAGCGATCCAGCAGGCCATGCCGCCAGGCATGCCCCGGCACGCGGATTAATCCCCGGTAGGCTTAAGCGGCGTGCAGCGTATCGCGACCGCCCCCGTCAGTCAATGAAATTCGACATGAAATTTTCGAAAATTTCAAATCCATTTGACACGCGGATATCCGTAAATTACAATTATGGCCATGAAAGTCGAGATAAGTACTACCGAGGCTGCGCGGACTCTTGGCGACTGCCTTGCGAGGATCCGTCATACAGGAGTCATTTTCGTGCTGACCAAGAACCACAAACCTGTGGCGGAGTTGTCTCCCGTGGCGGGTTCCCGCGAAACGCATCTTGCCAGGCTGTGGCATGTCATGCGCAACATGCCTGTGGACACCGAGTTCGCCCGTGACCTGCAACGCGTCAACGCTGCCGATACCATCGAGGCGAACCCGTGGCCATAGTCCTCGACACGTCCGCCCTCATCGAAATGGAGAAATCGCTGACTCGCGGCGAACCTCCCGATCTCCCGACTGACGAAGGAGTTGTCATCCCGGTGATTGTCTGGGCTGAAGCCCTGATCGGCGCGCGGCTGGCTGCCACACCGGTGCGGGCGGCCCAACGCAGGGCGCACCTCGGCGCCATCCGGCAAGCGGCGGATATACAGCCCTTCACTCCCGAGATTGCGGAGCACTACGCGGATATCTATGCCGAGCTTTCGCAAAAGGGAGCGTTGATCCCACAGAACGATATCGCTGTTGCGGCCACGTGCAGAGCCTTGGGCGCGTCGCTGCTCGTTGGTCCCGGCGACGAATCGCACTTCCGCCGTGTTCCGGGACTGAGGGTCCGGGTCTTCGCTTGTCCCGAATAAACGGGTGCGTGGCCAGCCGAACCATGCCGTTGGCGCTGAGACTGCCGTCAACCGTCATCGACCGCCGCATGGCGATCCGTCGGCGCGCCAATCCCCGGCCCGCCGGCCCCGGTGTAGCCGTCGCTGTGCCCGCGCGCATCCTTCGCCACCCAGAAGGCGTAGAGATCGCCCCGATCCATCGTGAAGCGGAAGCGGACGGGCCGGCCGCGCAGGGTCTCCAGCTTGCCGCCGCGCCAGCCGATCTCCACCGCCGTGCTGTTGCCGTTGAAGGGGAGACAGTCGGCTTCGGCGAAGCCGTCGATGACCTGCCCCGCTTCGTCCAGCACTGCCGCCTTCAGGGTCGAGCCGGCGGTGGCGACGTTGATGAAGAGATGGCTTCCAGAGAAACGGACGGGGCGGGTCTGCACGGCGGCCCCGGCGAAGCGGGCCTGCATCGAGGCGAAGCCGTCGCGCCGCAGCTTGGCCAGCCCCACGGCGCCGTTGGCATACATGCCGCTTTGAAAACCGTGCCCCGGCCGCCCCGGCTCGCCGGCGTAGGCGCTGTAGTAGAACCACAGCTCGTCGCCGACGATGTGGCACATCCCGGCGCTCGACTCGACGTAGCCGTATTCCCAACTGCCCGGCTCCCGGCGCGCGCCGATGAAGCTGCGGCGGTCGGGCCGGTGCCAGTGGAAACCGTCGCGGCTGTAGCCCAGGGTGAGCTCCGTCAGCTTCGGCAGACCGCAGGCGTCGCCGATCTGATTGGGCGGCCCCTTGAGAATCTGATGGAAGCCGATCAGCAGGCTTTCGTAGGCGATGGCATCGAGGTTGTAGAGCTCCGGATAGGCATCCTCTCCCGTGTCGTGGCTGTCGGCGCGGGTCCAGGCCACGGGCTCGCCCGCCTGCCACTGCCCGCTCGCGAGAAAATCGTCGGCCTCGAAGAAAAGACGGCAGCGTCGCGGACCCGTCTGCCAGGCGCGGATGCTCTGCACCCACTTCTTGCGGAAGGGGTCGCGGTACATCGTGCTGCGGTCGTCCATCGGTCCGGTCTTCCCGATCTCGGTCCAGTGGACGCCGTCTCCGGAAACCAGCAGCAGGCCGGGCAACCGTCCCTGCTTGGGGAGGTTGGGCCCCCGCATCAGCATCTTGAATCGTGCCGCGGGATCGGCGGCTTCGTAGTCGATGATCACGCTCCCGGAGTCGGGGTGCCGGTCGCGGGGGAGGCACAGGTTGGTGCCGGGGACCACATCGAGCTCCGGCCGCTCCCAGTGGACGCCATCCCGGCTCACGGCATAGGCCATGAACCCCACATACCCCGTCATGTACCACATTTTGAAGAGCCGGTCGGCGGCATCGAACCAGACGCCGCCGCATTTGGCCACGGCGCAGGGGGGATAGTTTTCGCCCCCCAGCTCGTCGGGCGTCTGCGGGAACAGGATCGGATTGCCGGGATACTTGACCGGCTGGTGGAAGACGCGCACCATCGAGGTGAACGCCGGATCGACCAGGAAGTCGTCGACCAGCAACTGCCGGCCGCGGTCGATCCCGATCACCGCCGGCGGGCGCTCCAGCCAAGGCACCCGCTGCGGCTGCGACGAGGCGAACTCGACATCCCGCGGCGGCCATTCCGCCGGCAGCTCAATCCCATTCTCAAGCGTCATCATGGTTTCCTCATTCGTTGAAGCCGCGGTTGTCGGCGATGATCTTACCCCCCGCCTGGGCGTCAAGACTGCCGCATTTTCTTCTCATTTCATGGTTTTGGTTGGCCATCCTATCGGATTCGGTTGCGCTCCTCCAGAAGGAATCGTCTGAGCAGCCGTTCCGCTCGCATCACGTACAGAAGGAAGACAGCGTCATCCTCAACCCGGTAGAATACGCGGCAGGGAGTGACGACGATCTCTCGATAGGATGAACGAGGCAGTTCGGGGGGACGCTTGCCGGAATTCGGGAATCGTTCCAGTCGCTCGACGCTCTCGAACACCCGGCCCACAAGGCGGCGTGCCGCCGTCGGGTTGTCCAGAGCGATGTAGTCGGCCATCGCTTCCAGGTCGGCGAGGGCCGGCTCGGTCCAGATCAGGCGAGCCACTTCTTCATTCTCCCCTTGGCCTCGGCGTGGGTCAGTGTCCGTCCCTCCAGAATCGCCCGCTCCCCCCGGGCAATCCCTTCAAGAATCGCCATCCGGTCCTGCATCATCTCGAACGCCGCGACATCGACCAGATAGGCCGAAGGCGCGCCGTGCTCCGTGATCAGAACGGGGTCCTTGGACTCATGAAGGTCCGCCAGGATACGCGTTGCCTGCCGCTTCAACGTGGTGACAAGTTCCGTTCTCATAATGTGATACTATAGTGATACTCGCCCCGTGGTGCAAGTCCATTCCGTGTCTTGGCCAACGTCCCGGGCTTAGTCGCAGCGGCCTGCCTCGATGCCGCATCCCGGTGCGATCCGGATGTTCTTTTTGACGAAAATCCGCACCG
>CAZQKI010000154.1:0-11283 GCA_964592855.1 uncultured Lentisphaerales bacterium | reverse complement strand
GTGATGGCCTTGCCCGCCTTCGAGCAGTGGCGTGCCAGGGAGCCCGCCACGCGCGTCACGGTGCTGGCCAAGCCGGCCGTGGCCGCCTTGTGGCCGCTTGTCGAGGGCGTCGAGCGGGTGGTCACGCTGCAACCAGGACGCCGCGGGCAGCGTGAAGCCATACGGACGCTGCGGACGCTCGACTGCGATGCGGCCCTCATTCTGCCCCACTCGCTCCGCGCGGGCTGGATCGCCTGGCGCGCCGGCGTCCCGTCCCGTCGCGGTACAACCGGCCAGTTCCGCCGCCGACTCATCACCGCCCCCGTCTCGCTTGCCGACTTCACCGACAGGCACCAGCAGTTCGAGATCTTCCACCTCTTCGGCCTGGTTCCCGACGATCCGCCCCCCGCACCGCGACTGACGATTACCGAGTCGGCGGCGAAGGAAGCCGCCCGGCAGGCAGGCCTTTCACCGGCGTTCCAGTACATCGTTTTGCTCCCGGGCGCGGCGCGGGGCGACTCCAAACGCTGGCCCGCCGGACACTTCGCCGCAGCGGCGCAGCTCGTCGCGCAGCAGCGGCCGCGCGTGCGGTACCTGGTCTGCGGCACGCCGGCCGAGGCGGACGTCTGCGGCGCGGTAGCGGGCCTGCTGGGCACCCACGCCACCAACCTGGCAGGTAAAACCCGGCTGCCCGAACTGGCCGCGCTCCTGTCGCAATGCGCAGCGGTCTGCTGCAACGACAGCGGCGGCATGCACCTGGCAACGGCCGTGGGCGTTCCCGTGGTGGCGGTCTTCGGCCTGACCGACCCCGCCAAGACCGGCCCCCTGGGACGTTCGCGCGTGATCGCCCCCGTCGGCGTCAAAGTCTCGCGAGCCATTCCCCGGCAGTCGCCCGAGGCCGCGCGGGCGCTGGCCGCGATCACCCCCGCGCGCGTCGCCGAGGCGCTGCTGGAGGTGGTTCCGTCATGAGCAACGTGCTGCGACGGGCGGCGCTGGTCGGCGCCATGACCGGCATCAGCCGCCTGGCCGGACTGGTGCGCGAACAGATGATGGCCTATTTCTTCGGGACGGGCCTGGCCAAATCGGCATTCGACGTCGCCTTCCGCATTCCCAACCTCTTCCGCCGCCTCTTCGGCGAGGGCGCCCTCTCCGCGGCCTTCATTCCCGTTTACACGGAGGTCCGCGAACGCGAAGGCGCAGAGGCGGCGAACCGCCTGGCGGCCAAAATTGCCGGGCTTCTGATTGCTTCGCTGAGCCTCATCACCGCGCTGGGCATGTTGGCGACGCTGGCGATCCAGGCCCGCCTCTCGCCCGACAGCCGCTGGACCGCCATTCTGCCGCTCCTCCGGATCATGCTCCCCTATGCGCCGCTCATCTGCCTCGCCGCGCTGACGATGGGCCTCCTCAACGCCCTCAGGCATTTCGCAATTCCGGCCCTCGCCCCGGTCTTCCTCAACCTCGTCTGGATCGCCGCCCTCCTCGGCATCTGCCCCTTCATCGATTCCGATCCTTTCGTCCGCATCCGCGTCATCGCCTGGGCCGTGGTCGTCGCCGGCATGATACAGGTCGCGGTACAACTCCCGCCGCTGGCCCGGCGCGGGGTGTCGCTCCTCCCCTCCTTTCATTGGCGCCGCGACGCCCGCATCCGGCACGTTCTGCGCCTGATGGCCCCGATGGCCCTTGGCGCGGGTCTGGTGCAGATCAACGTCTGCGTCGACGGCATTCTCGCCATGTGGTCGGCCCCCTGGGCACCCTCCGCCCTGGAGTACGCCGAACGGCTGGTCTATCTGCCGCTGGGCCTTGTCGGCAATGCCTTTGCAACCGTCCTGCTGCCAACCCTCTCATCCCATGCCGCCGTTCATGATTATGACGGACTCGGCGCCACGCTTGAGCGGGCGCTCCGCAACATCAGCGTCCTCATGGCCCCCGCCGCGGTCGGGCTGACCCTCCTCGCCTTGCCGGTCGTCACCCTGGTGTATCGCCTGGGCGACGGCGCCTTTCAGGCGGAGTCGGCCCTGTACACCGCCCGCGCGCTGGCCGGCTATGCGCCGGGGCTGCTCGTCTTCAGCCTCTACAAATCGCTCACCCCCGCCTTCTATGCGCTGCAGGACACGCGCACCCCGGTCCGTGTCGGCCTTTTCAGCGTCGGACTCAACCTGGTGCTGAACATCCTCTGCGTCATCATGCTGCCCGAGGGCTGGAAGCACATGGGCATCGCCGCGTCGACGGTCTTCACCAGCCTCATCAACTGCGTCACGCTGGCCCTCATCCTCCACCGCCGCACCGGCGCCCTGCACGCCGCCCGGCTGCTGCCCTGCACAGCCAGCGCCGTGCTGGCCGCCGGACTGATGGGCGTCGCGGTCTACTTCCTCCACCCCTTCGCGCTGCGGCTGCTTGAACCGCGCGTGCCGCTCAAGGTGGCGCAGCTCCTCGCCATCCTGGCCGCCATGGGAGTGGGCGCCGCTCTTTACGGCGGACTGATCCAGCTCTTCCATCGCCAGGCGCTGGGCGAACTGGCCGACGACATCCGCAACCGCAAAACCCGAAGGCGCCGTTGACATGCCCTCCCCCCGCAAACTGAACATTGCCGTCGCCTGCGGCGGCACCGGCGGACACACCTTTCCCGGACTCGCCACCGCGCGCGTGCTGCGCGACCGCGGGCACGCCGTCACGCTCTGGCTGGCGGGGCGCGCGATCGAGAACCAGACGGTCAAGGGCTGGGACGGCGATGTCTTCAAGACGGGGGCGCGTCCGCTGAAGCGGCATCCCGCCGCGCTCGCCGCCCTGGTCGGCAGCACGGCCCGCTCCCGCCGCGGTCTGGCCGGACAGCAGACCGATGTGCTGCTGGCCATGGGGAGTTATGCCAGCCTGCCGCCCGTCATCGCGGCCCGCCTGAAGGGCGTTCCCATCGTGTTGCATGAAGCCAACGCCATACCGGGCAAAGCTGTGGCGTTCCTCTCCCGGTTCGCGGCCACCACCGCGATCAGTTTCGCCGAGAGCGCCCGCTGGCTGCCCCGGGCAAGCATCGTCCAGACCGGACTTCCCGTCCGGACGGAACTGCTCGCACAGCCGCCACTCGCAGGGTTCAAGAACAACGCGGGCTTCACCGTCTTCATCACGGGGGGGAGCCAGGGAGCCCATGTGCTGAACGTTGTCGGTAGCGCCGCGCTTGCGAGATGGGCGCGAAAAAAGGGCGTAGCGAACTTGCGCGTCATCCATCAGACGGGCGCCGCCGACGAAGCCAGTGTCCGCCAGACTTATGCCGAGGCCGGCGTCGATGCGCAGGTCTTCGCCTTTCTCGGCGCGATGGGCAGCGCCTTCCGTGCGGCCGACCTCGCCATCGGGCGGGCCGGCGCCGCCACCTGCGCCGAGTTCTGCCTGTGCGGCGTCCCCTCGTTGTTGATACCGCTGCCCACGGCGGTCCGCGACCATCAGCGGGCCAACGCCGCCCATCTGGTCGAGGCCGGCTGCGCCGACCTCTGTCTGCAAGCCGACTTCACCGTCGACTGGCTGGCGGACTATCTCGACCGGATGGCGGCCGATGCCGACCGGCGCGCGGCCATGCGGGCCCAGGCGCTGGCTCTGGCGGCACCCGACGCCGCCGAGCGCCTGGCCGATGCCGCCGAGGGTTCAGTCCGGCCGCTGGCGCGTCGCGCCAGGGGAGAATGGCCATGATGATCGGCATCATCAAGAACCTGTATCGCAAACGTTTGCCGGCATCGGTTCGCTATTCTCCGCAAGTCGCCAAACTGAAGGCGCGACTGCTTAGACATGACTGGATCTACAGCGCAGATTACTACGCGGGTGCGGTTGAAGTTGCGGCGGCCCGCAGCGCGGGAAGAATCGCCGACTCGATTCTCAACGACTTCAAGGCCTCATCCATTGTCGACGTCGGTTGCGGTACGGGGGCGCTGCTCGAAGCGTGCAGGGATAGGGGCTGCGAGGTGCTTGGACTTGAGTATTCCATTGCAGCGCTCATGTACTGCCGTTCCCGTCGACTTAACGTGGCGAAGTTTGATATCAAGAGAACAGTCTTCGCTGACAATCGCACCTTTGACGTAGCGGTCAGCATGGAAGTCGCTGAGCACCTTCCGAGGCGGTTTGCAGACCGTTATGTAGACCTTCTCACGCACCTGTCGCCAGTAATCGTGCTGACGGCCGCGCCTCCTGGGCAGGGAGGGACCAACCACGTCAACGAGCAACCTCCATCATACTGGGTATCCAAATTTCAGCAGCGCAGCTTCACGCACGCGGAAGAACTGTCACAGCGCTGGCGTGAAAGCTGGAAAGCCGCGGGTGACGTCGACGACATGTACCAACAAAATCTGATGGTTTTTCGGCAGGTACCGTGGTCCGAACCGGACAGCTAGGAGCCCCACATGCGCATACCCTCGACACCCGTTCCGCCTTGCGGCTGGAACAGCTATGATTCCTACGGCATCTATCTTACGGAAGCCGAGGCCCTGGCCAACCTGGAGGCTTTCGTCGCCAAGCTGAAGCCGCACGGCTACGAATACTTCTGCATTGACGCCTGCTGGTACGCCGAAGGCGACTTCCTGGTGGACAAGACGAAGCGCTTCATGTGCATCGATGAGTTCGGCCGCTTTGTGGAATCGCCGAAGATGTTCCCCTCCGGGCTCAAGTTCCTCGCCGACAAATGCCATGACCACGGCGTCAAGTTCGGCATTCACATCATGCGCGGGCTTCCGGCGAAGGCCGTCGAGCTGAACACGCCGATCCTGGGGCACCCCACGGCACGTGCACAGGATATCCACGACCCGCAGGCCGGGTGCTGCTGGTGCCAATACACCGCCGGCATCGACATGGACAAGCCCGGCGCGCAGGAGTATTACGACAGCGTGGTCGAGCGCCTGGCCGCGATTGGCGTCGACTTCATCAAGGCGGACAACATTCTCGAATTTCCCCGCGACTTCGAGGCCGTGGCCAAGGCCATCGACAAGGTCAGCCGACCCATCCTGCTGAGCCTCTCCCCCGGCAACGAGCCCAACGAACGGATCTGGCCGCGGATCGCCGCCGCCGCCAACCTGGTGCGGATCACCGGGGACATCTGGGACCTGGAGGCGCATGTGCCGCTCGCGTTCGACCGCTGGGCCGCCTGGGAGCATCTCGGCGGGCCCGCCTGCTGGCTGGATCTGGACATGCTGCCCTTCGGCGCCATCCAGGTCCATGTGCCCGAAGACACCGACCCGGCGCGCTATCCCGTTCTGGGCTGCAGGCGGCAGAGCAGCCTTTCGCGGAAGGGCAAGCTCGTGATGATGACGCAGCGCGCCATGGCCTGTTCGCCCTTGATCTTCGGGGGGGCGGTCCACCTGAGCAACGACGCGGACCTGGCGCTGGCGACCGACCCCGAGATGCTGGCCTGCAACCGCAACGGCGACGTCGGCAAGCGCATTCTCTGGGAACGCCATGTCGACGTCCGCCGCTGCGTCAGCAGGCGGGATCCTTCGCACGGCTGGCTGGGACTTTTCAACCGCCAGAGCCTGATGCCCCTGCAGCTCGTGCTGACGCCCGCCGAGCTCGGCTTCACGGGCGGCTTTCCCGAAACGCTGTACAGCATCTGGGACCGGCAGACGCTCACGCCCCGGGCGGGCGGGCTCGAACTCGGGATCGAAGGGTCGGGCGTCGTCTTCATCCGCTACTGATCGAGCCGCACGCCGTGCGCCTAATCCCGGCGCAGCGCCTCGACCGGATCGAGATTGGCGGCGCGGCGGGCGGGGTAGATGCCGAAGATGATTCCGATGCCCGCGCTGATGCTGAAGGCCAGGACCAGGCTGTAGGGCCGGATCACGGTCGGCATGTCCGCCAGCCGGGTGATGAGCATCGGGATGAAGCTTCCCAGCACCAGGCCGATGATGCCGCCGCCGATGGAGAGCACGCAGGTTTCCACGAGGAACTGCAGCACGATATGGCGGCGGCGGGCGCCGATCGCCCGGCGAATGCCGATTTCCTGCGTCCGCTCCGTCACGGAGGCCAGCATGATGTTCATGATGCCGATGCCGCCGACGAGGAGACTGATCGCCGCGATCGAGCCCAGCACGCCGTTGAAGCGCCGCTTCGTCGCCTCCGCCTCGCGAAGCAAGGCCAGCGGCACATCGATGCGGTAGTCCTCCTTCTTGTGAAAACTCCGCAACATGGCTTCGATGGCCTTCATCCCCGGTTCGACATGCTCGGCGGAGCGCATCTCGACGATGATCTGGCTCAGGTCGACTTTCTCCATGGAGCGGCTGCTGGCCGAAAGCTGCATTTCGATTTCGCCAAAGCGCTCGATCCCCGTCTTCATCGGTATGTAGACATCGGTGTCGCGGTCGGGGGTCTGCATGGCCCCCGAGCCTGCCGCATTGCGGACAATGCCGACGACCTCGAAGAAGGTCGATCCCAGGCGCAGCGTCTGGCCGACGGTGTGGTGTCCCGCCAGCAGCTTGCGCGCCCCGCTTTCGGTCAGGACGCCCACGGTCGCGCGCCGGCTTTCGTCGCGCGGCGACAGGAGACGCCCGGCCACCAGCGGCCGCGAGACCACATCGAACCAGGCGGCGGTCGTCCCCACCACGCGCAACTCCATCGACCGTGCGCCCAGCATGCCCTGCTTGCGCATGAAGCGGGCGGGAACGGTTTGCACGACGCCGGGAACCGTTTCGAGAATCCGCGTCTCGTCGGCATACAGCAGCCCGTAGTTGTTCAGGCGGCTGGTCCGCTGCACGCCTTCGGCCCCGCCTTCCGGCGGCTTCACGGAGGTCAGGATGATGTTCTGGCTGCCCAGTTTGCGAATGGCCTCGAGCGCCTGCTGGCTGGCCCCCTCGCCCACCGCCAGCATGGCGACGACGCTGCCGACGCCAAAGACGACGCCGAGCATCGTCAGGAAGGAGCGCATCTTGTGGCGCAGGATGTCGGAGAGCCCCATGCGGATCAACGGCAGAAGTTGCAGCCCCTTCATCGCAGGACCTCCCCTTCGGACTGGAGGATGCGGCCGTCGCGCATGTGGATCCGCGCCTTCGCATAGGCGGCGATGTCCTCTTCGTGCGTGACCATCAGGATCGTCCGCCCGCGGCCGTTCAACTCCTTCAGCAGCCCCATGATCTGCCGGCTCGTGACGGTATCGAGATTGCCCGTCGGTTCGTCGGCCAGAATCACGGGGGGATTGTTGGCCAGCGCGCGTGCGATCGCCACGCGTTGCCGCTGTCCGCCGGAGAGTTCGGACGGCCGGTGGCGCAGGCGGTTTTCGACGCCGACATCGGCGGCCAGCCGGGCGACGCGTACCTGCTGCTCCTCGCGGGACAGGCCCTGATAGAACAGCGGCAGCGCGATATTCTCGGCCACCGTCAATTGCGGAATCAGGTGAAAGCTCTGGAAGACGAAGCCGAGGTTATGCAGGCGATGGTCGCTCAACGCATCGTCGCTCATGTGGGCGACATTCACACCGTTCAGCCAGTATTCACCCGTTGACGGACGGTCCAGGCAGCCGAGAATATTGAGCAGCGTGCTCTTTCCCGAACCGCTGGCCCCCATGATGGCCAGAAAGGCCCCCGGACACACGCCGAAGGAGACCCCGGCCAGCGCATCGACATTCTCCTGGCCGACGCGATACCGCTTGGTGACATCCACCAGGCTCAAAACGGGCTGGGCGGAATGCATGGCCGTCGCGTCCAGAACCGCTGGCTCGCTCATGCGCCGGGGCCTCCGGGGAGCGGCTCCGGGCGAGGGGCTTCACGCTTCCCGCGCTTGCCGTTCCTCTCCGGCCGTGTTCCGTGACCTTTCCCGGACTCCTCGGCGACAGGTGCCGACGGAGGGTCGGGCACCACGATCCCCGGGACCGGGGCGGCCTCGGCCGGGGGACTCTTGGAAGGCTCCGCCTCCCGTCCCTGGGCGGTTCCGGCGTCCAGCGGAGGATTCAGCAGCACGCGCTCGCCGGGTTCCAGCCCCGCCAGAATATGAACCATGCGGTTGTTGTCCATCCCCAGTTTGACCGGGCGCTTCACGCCCTTCCCGGCCACCGCCACATAGACCACCGATGCGGTTCCCACGCGGATCACGCATTGGATCGGGACGAACAGCGCCCGGTCGTGGTGCTCGATCTGCATGTCCGTCTCGCAGTTCATGCCGGAGCGGAGGTTATCAAAATTATCCAGTTCGATCTCGCAGTTGTAGAGTTGCAGATCGGGATTGAGCCAGGCGTTGCGTCCATCCGGCAGCAAGCCGATCTTGCTCAGGCGCCCCGTGTATTCAACCCCGGGCAGGGCATCCAGTTTGATGCGGGCGACCTGGCCGAGCTTCAGCTTGGTGAGGCTGGACTCCGGCACGCTCAGTTCGACCAGCATGCCGCCATCGACGGGAATCTGGATGATTTCCTGGCGTTCGACCACGGTCGCCCCCGCCTGCAACGGCTCGCCGCCCCAGCGCCGCCGGGAAGCCTGCATGGTTGAGTGGTAGATCGCGACGCCGTTGGTTGGCGCGAGGATGCGGCAGTTGGCGACCTGCTGCACCAGGTTCACCAATTTGGACCGCTGCCGTTCGACCTCCAGTTCGCGCGCCTGCAAATCGCTCTCCGCCTGCACGATATTGGCACGGGTTTGTCGCTGGATACGATCCAGATCCATCTCGGCCTGCCGCAAATTCGATGCGAGTGTGGCCTGCTGCTGACGTGCGGAGTAGTTGGTCAAGACGCTCACCGAGGTGATGGAGGCCTCCAGGCTGATCTGCTTCTGCTTCAGCGCCATTTCGTCGGCCTGCAATTCACTGCGGGTCAGATAACCTTCCGCCGCCAGCTTCCGCGTCCAGCTCAAGCTCTCCGATGCACGCTCCACTTCCTCGTGGGCCAGGGCGATCTTGCTCTCCGCCTCCTGCAGGGTCTGCGGGAACTCGCCCTTCTGGTATTTCTCCTGTTCGAGCCGCGCCAGATGCAATTTCAGATTGGCCGCCGAAACCGACGATTCCTGCTCAATGCGGGCGATGGCCAACTTCTCGGTCGAGGCAATCAGGGCCGATTCGGTATTGCCGACCAGAATCTGCTGATCGGTCTTCCGATCAGACAGCGCGCTGGCGTCCAATTCAACCAGAATCTGCCCGTTGGTGACGGTGCGCCCTTCATCGATGATCCAGATGACGGTGTTGCGTCCCTCCGCCAGGCTGCGGACGATGGCGGTCCGGCGGCTCTGCACGGTCCCGGCGGTGACCACGGAAATAGTCAGCGGGCCCTCCTTGACCTCGAACAAGGGGCCCGGATCATCGCCGCCCTTCCTGACCACAACACGCCCCACGGCCAGCCCAATGCCGATCAGCGCGAGCGCGCCCAGGACCCATGCACGCGGTCGGCGCCCCAGGGGCCTATTCACGGTTGCCTGCGTTTTCAACGGGTTCACGCCACAATCCTTCCTCAGAAAGCACCAGGGCCGACAAGTCGCGGTGCAACTCGATCCCTGCCATGCGATAGTTGACCACCGCCGAGACCAGCGCATTCCGCGCACTCAGCAAGGCACTCTCCGCCTCCAGAACATCGCGCGTGCTGGCGCGCCCCGCCTGCTGAAAAAGATCGGTGCTGTTCACACGGCGCCTGGCGACGCGCAGCGCCTCGGACTGGATGACAAACGACGACCAGGCCGAACCGAGGTTGCGGATCCCGGTACGCACCGCGTTTTTGGCGGCATCCTCGGCCGTTTCAACGGCGCGCCCGGCAACGTCGACGGCAATGACGGCGGCCCGGTAGGCGTTTCGCTCGGCACTCCGTTCCCACGGCAGGCCGGCATCCAACGTCAGCGAATAGCTCGTGCTGTCGCCAGTCTTGCCGCCGCCTTTGCGATCCTGCCCGACGCTGACCCCGCCCCCGAGGCCCAGATCGGGCCGCAAGGCGTCGGCGGCAATCTTGAGCGCACGTTCGGCATCCTCCAGCCGATAGCGCGACAAAATCAGGTCGTGCCGGTTGGTCAGTGCCAGTGCGAGAGCCTCCGCCTCGGTGAAGGGGAGTTGCGGCGCCACCTGCGCGACGACATTGGTGAGGCCCGGCTCCAATCCCATGGATGCCTGAAGCAGGTCCAGTTCATGCATATCGACTTCGATCGGCGCATCGACCGGCAGTCCCAGCGTCACCTTGAAGTCATCCAGCTGGGCCTGGCGCGATTGCTCGGCGGAGACGAGCTGGTCGCCGGTGCCGAGCAGATCCTGCCGGGTCTGATCCAGCTCGACCTGCGACATGCGTCCGGCGTCGTAGAGGAGTTCCGCGCGCCGGTAGCTGTCCGACAGCCGCCGTTGGTTGTCCTTGAGGGCCATGACGCGCTGCGAAACCTCCAGCAGTCCGTAGTAGCCGGATGCGACCTGCACCGCATAATTCTGGCGGAAGCTTTCCAGGTCGTAGATCGCGTAGACCAGGTTGCGATCCGCCTGCGTCAGCGACTCCAGGGCGATCAGGCGTCCCGAGCCGCGCAGGAGCGGCATCTTGATGGTGGCATCGCCCAGAAGCCCCAGCGTGGAGCTCCGGTCGCCTGTCAGCAGGCGGATGACGTCAAGCCCCAACGAGGCCGTGAGGGTTGCACCGTTGGCCAGCGTGCGGGTGAACGAGGACTTGGCGCTGCCGCTCGCACGCTCGGTGGCGGCGCCGCCGTCGTCCGCCTCCGTGCGGGAAACCCCGACCCCCAGAATTCCCGCAAAGGTGGTTTCGAAGGCGTGCTGCTGCAACTGCAGGGCCAGCGCCGCACTGAAAACCGACTCCTTGCTCTCCTGATACGCGTTGCTGTTGCGCGCGCCGGCCATCAGCGCCTCCGAGAGCGAAAGGATCAGCGGAACGGAGCGCGCGCGGCCGTTGGTTGACGCCGCGGCCTGCTCCAGCTGGAGCCGCAGGCGCAGCCGATCCGAGGGACGCGCAATGGAAAAGGCATTGGTATTGCCGGTCACCTGACTACGATAGTCGGCAGACAGGCGGTTGCCGCTGCGATCCGTTTGAAGCAGGGCACGCTCCGGCGTCATGCAACCAGCGACAGCCAGCAGGAAAAGAAAGGTTAACCCGAAAAAAAGAGCATATCGAAAAAAAGTGGCCATGCAAACGACGTAACTAGCAGACTTCATGCCAGTACAAGAACATTGCGGCGCGACGAGGCCGAGAACCCAAACGCTCAACGCTGGGATTTGGTTTAGGTCTTTGATAACAAGTTGTTTACGCTCTTTATTCCTGATTGCTTCGCGCGGCCCGGCGTGGATGCCTCGCCCGACCCATTCCAACCCGCCGATCAGGCAGGGCGAACCGTCCCGGCGAGCCGCCGCCGCATGGATTATCGATACACGTGTATCGCTTAAGGACGA
>CAZQKI010000153.1:6274-11398 GCA_964592855.1 uncultured Lentisphaerales bacterium | reverse complement strand
CCGCACAGATCACGGTCGAGGCCGCGTTCGGCCAGACCCTGCTGTATGCGATCGACCCGCCTCCCGCAGAACAGCGCACCCGGTAACCGATCCATTCCCATCCCGTTCAGAATCCGCTTGCAAATGAACGTACATTCACTAAAATGAATACTCGTTCACTTTAAGGCGGCCTGCTGGGCGTGATCGGCGGCGCGGCGGGGGCGCGCGTGGTGGGGCGTCTCAACCACTGGCCGATCACGGTGACGCCCGCCTCGATCATCATCGCCTTCGCCTTCAGCGCCGGGGTCGGCATCTTCTTCGGCTTCTATCCCGCCCTGCGCGCCTCGCGGCTGAATCCGATCGACTGCCTGCGTTACGAATAAGCCGTCCGCGCGGCTGCGCCGCGAACTAACACTCGGGTAACTGCCGTGGAACCCGGATGACGCGTACGGCGACGCTTACGGATTACGAGGAAGAACCATCTTGGCGTCGACCGTAAGCGTCGCCGCCCGCGTCAACTGAATCGGAACCCGATGTGGGGATGCGACGACAAGGACGCATGAATTTTAGGCCCCGACACAAAGCGCCACGGCTTGCGCGATTTCTTCAAGCTGACTGGGTGTGACCCTTCCCAGACGCCTGTCAAAACGACGCGTTCAATTCGGGGTCAGTCGCATAATTGCCAGCCAAGCATTCCGCCACGCGAGTGAGCATCGCGGTGCGTTGTCCGGCCGGCAACGTGTGCAGCTCGGAGGTTTTCGACCTGTAGGGAAGCAGCGGCTCGTCACGCTCGATGCAACCATGATTTGCCAGAAGGGATGCGACCGTTTTTTCGCTGACCTTGAAATGCTCTGCAGCCTCTTCTTGTGCGGATTCCGAATAGTCGCCTTTGAGCATGTCGACGAGAGCATCAATTGGGCAAAGGAATTCAGCGGCAAACGCGCGCTGGCATTTCTGACGGGCTGTTGCAAGATCTGAGGAAACCAACCACCCATTACTTCCCACGGGTTGAGCGAGAACATCCCCAAGAAGGCGAGCCCATTCGAACCGCTTGGCAATCGGATGGCGCTTTCTGGGAATCAGATCCCAACGCCCCGCATGATCGGGCTTGGCTACTGCCACGGGATTTCTGTCGGAAGGTGACCACTGGTCGACTTGTCTTTGAGTAACGCCGAGAAGGTTAAACAGTGTGGCATCAGAGATGATGTCCGTTTCTCCAATGTCACGATCTTTTCGAAGCCGCCTTGCCGCCGCCTCACCCCGTTCCCAAGGCCACGCTCGCATGGAGAGCATGTCAATGTCGGCGGAGGTCACCTGAGGACAACTCATTAATCCAGACTGGCGCTGGAGTCCGCCTATCTGGGCGATCGCATTGCCAAAGACGGGGGCCAGTTCCGACATGGCCGCTTGTCCTGTTGTAACTTGGATACGCAAGGCTTCTGCAATAATCGATGACGGGCACTCCTCTGGATCATAGCCCATCAGCGCTTCCAATTGCCGAATTCGATTTGTTTCGGCGTTGTTCCTGTCTTCCTTTACGAGTGCCCAGAGAGAAGCCAGCTCCGTTTGACTCTGCCCAACCGCTTCCAGTCGGCATAATACGTTTTCGACAAAGCCTTCGGCTTCACGCTGAAACTCATTCATTGAGAGCGTCTTTACGGTCTCGAGCCCTGTCGTATAGTTTACGGATTGCCCCGGCGTCGAAATCGGCTCCGCCCAGATGCACATCGATTCACCGTCGGGGACAAACAAGATTCTGGGCCACACGAAACCGTGATTGGCGGCACCCAACTCATGCGCCATGCGCCAAGCGAGTGGAGGCCTTGGTCCAGAGGCCGGCTGCGGCTCGTGGTTCAATCTCCACCACGAACCCGCCAACCATGACGCCAATGGGTAGACCGACACAAGGATCGAGTCGCGTACCGTTTTCGACCAGACATCCTCGTTCCGGGTCAAGCAAACGTTGTCCAGATAAATAGCCAATTGCGCGGAGGTGTCACGGAAAACGGGATCGGAACTCCCCGACGACAACCAGTCAATGGAAAAACGAAAGTCAGCCATGTTGCCTCCATCGCGCAAGCACTTCGGCCGCCAACGGATCGCTCTCCGGCATCGGGTAACCATGATACCCGCCGGTCGTCGCATTTTCGAGTTGTGCCTCCATCGGGATGCCACTTTCAGTCACCGACCAGACATTCTTGGGCCAACCCTGCACTTCCCGGTCGCTGACCAATCCTTTTCGCATACCCTCCTGAAGCAGGCTCAACGCTTCGTGGCGTTTGAAGATCTGCGCAACGTCACAGAGCGATTTTCCCTGTCGAGGAGACGCCGGGGGTGTCAGTCCGAACTCTCCCGGGTTCATCTTGTGTTCAGGGTTCCCGCCGTAAACGACCCTGTTCGATAAGTCCCTCAAACGCCCCAAGTCGTCCGGGACGATCTCCCGGAATCTCCGCTTCGCATTGAATTGGCCGTAACGCGCTTTCATGGGCTAACCCGAACCACAACATTGCATGAAAAGTGGGAATGGCGATAGTGTACCAAAACATGACACGATGGCACACGCGAAAAACAAGGAACCAAAGCATCCGCCAAGATTGTTGAGCGCTTCGTTCAAGTCGCCTTGAGCATTGAGCGGTGAACGTTGGGCGTTGAGCGTTGAGCGTTTCTTCAATTCTCCCCCTTCCCGGCATCGTCACGCCGCCCTGGCCCGCGTGGCCCCAGCCGGCTGTCACGTCGAGGTCGTCCGCGTCGGAGTTGATCGGCTTGCCGTCGACACGGACGCAGACCGCCAACGACGACTTGAGTTCCATGTGCAAGTGCGGTTGACGGCGTTTTCGTAATCTGCTAGTCTAATTTCTGTTTTTAAAATCATAGACCAGATGAGGGGTGGCACTCGGACGGGAACGGAACAAGTTTCATGCGTGAACAACGACAGGAAAGCGGAGTCCGCGTCAAACGCAGCGTCGTGACCGATGCGCTGCGGCAGCGCGTGGTCGCGGGTGCTTATGCGCCGGGAGCGCGAGTGCCTGCGTTCGAAGCCCTGATGCGGGAGTTTGGCGCCAGCCGCATGACGGTGCTGCGGGGCGTCGATCAATTGCGGCGCGAAGGGTTTCTCAACACGAGGCGCCGCAGCGGCATTTTTGTCGCCCCGCATCCGCCGCACCTCCATGAGTGCGCCATGCTGTTCGGCAAGCAGGACGGTCGCCAGCCGGACGACCGGTACCACCGCGTGTTGTCGGCTGTAATCCAGAACGCTGGCGCGCTGCCCGGTCACTGGCGCGTGAGCGCGCAGCACAACGCCGATCCCGACCCGGACAGCCTGGGTTACCGGGCGTTGATTCGGAGGGTGCAACACGGCGGCTACGCCGGATTGATCTTTCCGCATTCGGCCCATCTCTGGAACGGCACGCCGCTGGTGGATCTCCCGGAGATCGCCAAGGTGGCCACCACGGACGCCTATGGTCCCCAACCCGGCATCTCCATGGTGCGGATCGACAAATCCGCCTTCCTGGATCGGGCGCTGGAGCGGGCCGCCGCATCGGGCCGCCGGCGCGTGGCCGTACTGCTGCCGCCCCGCATTCTGTCGGTGAAGCCGCCGGAGCAGGAGCACGCCCTTGTGATGGAGCGGATCTTCAGCCGCGGTCTGGTCACCGAGCCGTTCTGGGTGGTGCAGATCTCGCAACGCCAGGACACGGCGCTGCGCCGCCTGGCCCACCTGCTGCTGGCGGCGCCCGCCGCGCGGCGCCCCGACGCGATCATCGTGCTGGACGACCACATGACCGAAAGCGTCACGCTCGGCGTCCGCGATTCCGGAGCGGTCCTGCCGCGGAATCTGCTGCTGGTCACCTACTGCAACTTCCCGGACCGGCCGCCTGCGCATGTCCCCGTCATCCGGTTGGGGTTCGACACCCGCGAGCTGTTCCGGCTGATGATCGCGGCGATCGACACCCAGCGCCGGACGGGGCGGGTCACCGACACGTCGCTGCAGCCGGTTTTCGAGGATGAGTTGACGAACACGGCAACACCAGAGGAAACACAATGGGAGAAAACGGCATGAAGACAGGAACAGGAGGGAAGCGGATGAATGCAGACTGGCGAGGAATCCGGGCGGCCGCTGTGACGGTTGCGGGGTGCGTGTTGGCGATCGGCCTCGCGCGCGCCCAGACGCTGACGGTGACGGATGGCCTGCTGCTGCGCCTGGAGTCGGGCGTCGGAGTTACCACCAATGCCCCGGACTTGGTATCCCAGTGGAGCGACCAGGCGGCGCTCGGCGGCGCGCAGAATTTCACCTCGTCCGGCAGTTCGCGGCCCGCGTACGTGGAGCAGGCCACGCCAAACGGGGCTCCGGCGTTGCGGTTCAACTCGACCACCAAGAGAAACCTGCTACGCAACGCCGACAGCAACTTCGACAGCACGTCCTTGACCTGGTTTCTGGCGATGAAACCCACACTCGACACCGGCATGGCCGCATACACGTACATACATAGCGACTCCACAACGCGGAAATCCATGTGGGGCAGCTCCTACGAAAAATATTATGGGAGATACAGCAGCGGCGTCCGTTCCGACGGAAATGTGCGCTACGAAAGCCATGTCACCACGAATACCCTGGCGGCGATGGCCCAGGATTGGATGGTCATGGCCGTCGTCCACGACGGCGCCGCGAGTTCCGTTCAGTCGTTTGTCACGGACGCGTCGGGCGGCAAGGCCAGCGGTGCCCTTGTCACCCCCGCGATTCTTTCGATCGGCACGCATGCGAAGACTCGCATTGGCGCCAACACGGATAACAACAATCCGGCGGACATGGATCTCGCCGCCGTGCTGCTTTACAAGACCGCCCTCAGCCCGGCAGACCGGCTGGCGGTGGAAACCTACCTCTACGACAAGTACATCCGCCTCCCGCCCTTGGGCACGGTCATTGCCGTCAGGTAAACGAGCGGCCGGCGGAAGGGGAGATCGGAGTGTACGAGTAGGTGTACGAGTATGTGGGGAGATGCATTGGCTCCTGATTTCTGGCCGTACTCGTACACGTACTCGTACACGCAAATCTCTTCGTGCTTTACCCGCTTCGCAAATGGGTGAAGCCATTCCAGGAGAACGCACAATCCAACAAAACCTTAACATGCGACCGGCGCGGCTCGTCTG
>CAZQKI010000153.1:2796-6174 GCA_964592855.1 uncultured Lentisphaerales bacterium | reverse complement strand
CAGGAGAACGCACAATCCAACAAAACCTTAACATGCGACCGGCGCGGCTCGTCTGCGGCCTGGTGTCCGTTGCCTACGCGCTGACGCTCGACGCGGCCCTCGCGTCCGCGTCCCCCCTTCCCCGTCTCGTCATCGCGCATCACATGAACGCCGAGCCGCCGGTCAAGGCGGGGGGCCAGGACACGTTCGGCTGCAACACCCCCACGCCGCCGCGCATCCGGCCGGAGAGCGACTGGGCGCAGGTGGGGGGGCGGGTGCGTGACCGGGCGATCAGCAACCTGTACAACGCCGGCAACCGCTCCCTGCCGGATCAGGCCGCCTGGGAAATCGCCGTGGCCCGGCGCGCCGGCGTGGACGCCTTCGCGTTCTATGGCGGCGTGCCCGGGGGCGAAGGCCGCGTGATGGAGTACATGCGCGCGGCGAAGGGGACCGGTTTCAAGATCACGTTCTGTTCGCACGGCGAACGGGGCCGCAGGCAACCCGAGGCGGTGGCTTCGCTGCGACGTTTGATCGAAGCCGATCGGGATCTCGACGTGCTGTTGCGGGTGGACGGCAAACTGTTGCTGCTCACCTACGGCGGCCTCTGGGGAAACAGCGTGGAGGAGATGATCGCGAAACGCCGCGAGTTCGAGGCGCAAATCGGCACGCCCATGCTGGTGATGTACATGCCTCTTGCCGTAACCGCCCACGGCCCCAACCTGCATCGTCCCGAACGCTGGCCCGAAGTCTATGCCGCGGAGCGCGAACGGCTGGGGAAACTGCTCCAAGGCGGTTTCGACGGGTTGTCACCCTTCCTGGTCACCTCGTCCGATCAAGCCGAGGCGGACGCGCGGTTCTGGGGCGACGTCTGCCGCGAGCACGGGAAGATGTACTTCGCGCCGATCAACTTCCAGTACCAGAAACCCCAGGGGTCGCATGCGCCTGTGGCCGATTCCATCTGGCGACGGGCCTGGTCCGTGGCGCACGCGGGCGCGGCGGGCGTGCAGTTGATCACCTGGAACGACTGGGGGGAGACGACGTCCCTGGCGCCGGGCGTGAACGCCAACTACGGCCTGTACGACCTGCTGCGCGAGGAAGCGGCCGCCTTCAAGGCCGGCAAGGCGCCGGAGATCGCCGTGGACCAGGCCTGGGCGCTGTACTACCGCTACCCTTCGGACGCCGAGCCGCGGCTCTATCATCCGCCGTCGCCGCGGAAGTTCCGCGGGCCGGAGCACGATTACATTTGGGTGATCACCTCGCTGACCGCGCCGGCCACCGTGATCTGCGAAGGACGCGGCGAGCGCGAGGCGCCCGCCGGACGGTCGATGGTTTCGTTTCCCCTCACGCCCGGCCCGGTGCGGATCGTCATCACCCGCGACGGCAAGACCATCCAGACGGTAAGCCCGCCGGAGGTGGTCACCGACCAGCCCTGGCGGCCGGACGACTCGCTGGCGGCCTTTGCGTCGGACGAAAAGGAGCGCGCCTATCGCGAGGCGGACTTTCCCGGACAGGCGCCGCGCTACGGCAGCGAATACGGCGACGACGATGGCGACGGGCTGTTCAACTGGTTCGAGGGGCTGTTCTTCAGTTCGCTGGATCAGCCGGCCACAGGGGTCGGGCCGAAGGACAACTTGAACGGCATCCCGCTGGCTCGCGCCCAGCGGGAGTTTCTGGATCCGGTCATGCCGCCACCGCACTATCCGAACGGGTTTGTCTGGGCTCCGCGCACCATGCCCGAGTTCAGCGGCGCCACGATCCCGGACGAAAAGGGTATCCCCGTCTGGGAATTCGGATATCGGAAGGCGGGATCCGATCAAACGATCCGCCCGACCCATGCCGGTGGGCAGCGCGACACCTGGCGGTGGGGCCTGCGATACGCCGAAGACTTCCCGCGGCTGCAAGCGTGGCATGGATTGAGGATGGACGGCCGCATCGAGATGGCGTCCGGCGCGGAGGTTTCCCCCGAGCTGCGC
Source organism: uncultured Lentisphaerales bacterium (assembly GCA_964592855.1). Classification (GTDB taxonomy): domain Bacteria; phylum Verrucomicrobiota; class Kiritimatiellia; order RFP12; family JAAYLN01; genus JAAYLN01. The sequence goes on along the minus strand of CAZQKI010000153.1, from coordinate 4,222 downwards.
TGGGTATCGCCCGTTTCCGGCCGGGTCCGTGTGCGGGCCGACTTCCGGAGCGAACAGGCCGTTTTCCAGGTGTCCTTGCGCGGCGACAAGGCGCCCGCGGCGGATTGGGAGGGGACGGTGGGCAACGACGGCGAAACACGCGTGGAGCGCGAACTCGACGTCGAGCCGGGAGACAGACTGCGCCTCTTCTGCCGCGCGGAACGTCCGGGCAAGGAGCTTCAGTCGCTTTGCCTAGGTCTTGAAATCGAGCTGCTCGCCTCGCGGATGCCAATCCTGCCGGGCGATCCGGTCGACCCGCCGGTAAGCGTGGATCTGGCGCGGTGGGACAAGCACTTCGCCTCGGCCCTCTGCGCCGGCCGCTATCGCTGGGGTGAGGCGGGGCTGCGCCGCGAAACGAACGGGCTGGCGATCTTCCATCCGGGTGGGAGGAATGTGGACGAGATGCTGGCGTTCTACGACACCGTGCCCAACGCCACCTACGGCCCGCTTTGCCGCTGGGGCGATGTTGAAGTCAAGGCGGACATCCGGTTCGAGTACGGCGACCAACCGCCCAAGACCTGGGGCGAGCCCGCCTTCGCGCTGACGACGCGCATTGCTCCGCAGCGCCGCGCCATGTACTTCCTGCGGATCGAGGTGCCCTCGCGCCAGGCGGACCCCGCCAATCCGACCGCCGCGTTGCGGCTGGGATGGATGTTCCGGGCATACGGGGAACCGCCGCGCGAGGAGGTTATCGCCGAGACCAGCCTGCCGCTGCCGCAAGACGGCAGTTTTCGGTTGGTGTTAGCCAGTCAGACGGGGGAACCGGTTGACGATAGCGGCGACGATAGCGGGTTACGATCCAAACCGAATCGTCCACCGTTCTCGTCGCCGTTCTCGTCCACCGATTCTTCCGCTCCGCCCCACCCCGCCCCTGCCCCGCTTCCCGACGACACCGTGCGCCTGACCGGCGTGGCCACATGGCCGGATGGTTCTCAACGCCGGATATTGACCGGCGCGCGCACGATGAGCAAGGACGGCACGACGCCCTGGGGCGAGGTGGGCTTCGCGGCACGCCTCCCCGAGATTTCCGACACGACGGAGAGCCCTCGTCGGCTCCTGCTGCGTTCTTTCGCGATCGGGCCGGCGGAAAGGGAGGCAGGGAAGTGAGGTGGGGAAACACCAAGGAAGGGGAGATCGGCGTGTACGATTACGTGTACGAGTATGGCCGGAAAACAGGCACCAACGCTCTCCCCACGTACTCGTACACGCTCTCCCCACGTACACGTACTCGTACACGCAACTCTCCCCCGCAAGAACCAGAGAAACGGATGAACAAATGAAGCCACGACGACACTGGAGCGCTGCCATGATCATTGGAGTCACGTCTGTAGCCGCCGCCGCGCTGGCCTTGCCGGGCCTGGCCGCGCCTGAATCCGCCGACGTGAAC
>CAZQKI010000153.1:0-2696 GCA_964592855.1 uncultured Lentisphaerales bacterium | reverse complement strand
CGCCGCCGCGCTGGCCTTGCCGGGCCTGGCCGCGCCTGAATCCGCCGACGTGAACGCGCGGCTGGAGGCGATCGCGGTGCGCGCGGAAACGGCGACTGCGGCCGAGCGCGGGCCGGACGACGGCCGCCACCTCGTCTTCGCCCACTACATGACCTGCTTCTTCAACTCGGTCGAGTTCTACATGCAGGAGATCGAGCTGGCTCAGCGGCACGGCATTGACGGATTTGCCATGAACTGCGGCGCGTGGACGGAAAAGGACGCGAAGACGGGTGAGGTTAAGGATGGCAACTACGTCAAGGCCACCGAGCGGATGTACGAGGCGGCGCGGCGGCTGAACACGGGATTCCAACTGATGATGTCGCCGGACCGCATCGCCAAGGATCTGCCGGACATGCTGCGCCGGTTCTACAAGCATCCGAACCAATTCCGCTGGAACGGCAAGGCCGTGATGAGCGGTTGGGCCGGAACATTGCGCTGGGGCGAACCGGTCCGCGCCGTGCGCGAGGAAGGCTATGAACTCCTCTTCGTGCCGAACACGCACTTGGTGCCGAAATTCAAGATGGCCTACAGCCATGAATCGGCCGACTGGCAACTGACCGGACACGATCCGCTCGACGGTTACTTCCTGTTCGCGATCGACGGCACGATCAACGACCTGCTGCGCGACAATGCCGTCATCCGCCGCACGGCCTACCGTCACGACAAGCTCTTCATGGCCGGCGTCTCGCCCGCCTTCAACAGCCCCAATTTGCGCGACTTCCAGGGCTTGCGCGGTTACGACGTCATGTGGCAGGGCATCGTGCGCGACCGGCCGGAGTGGGTCGAGATCAGCACTTGGAACGACTACACCGAAGATTCGCATCTCATGCCCTGGCGCTGGCAGCGCGACTTGGAGAAACAGGCGGTCAGCCGCGACGAGTCGTTTCTTGACGCCACGGGCTACTACGCCCGCTGGTTCAAGGCGCGACGTCAACCCCCGATCGCGCAGGACAAGGTCTATTACACCTACCGGAACCGTTCCGCCTGGCTGCGCAAGCAATGGGACCCCGAGACGGAGCGATGGCTGGACATCACCTCGACAGCGCCGAGCAAGCGCGACCAGATCCACGACGACGTCCAGGATCGGGTGTACGCCACGACCTTCCTGACGGCGCCGGCGGAACTATCCATCGAACTCGGCGGGGAGACGCATCGATTCCAGCAGCCTGCGGGCGTGGCGCATGTGGACGTGCCCATGGCTGGCGGGACACCGCGGTTCAATCTCGCGCGCGACGGCAAGGAGCTGACCGCCTTCGTGGGACGCAAGCAGATCATCGACGAGGCGACGCTGACGAAGACGAACTCCTGGCGGGGCGACCACTTCGCGAATCGCACGTGGACCGGCGGAGCCGCCGTCGGGCCGGTCGTTCTTCGCCTCGAGGCCGCTGCCGGGGAACTGCGTGAGGGTGCCGAGGTCGTCAGCGTCGGCGATGAACGGGGCGTGCGCAACCAGGCCCGGGACGGCAGCGGCGTGCGCCTGGCGGTCACGGGACTGGAAACGGCGACCTACAACGTGCGTGTGCGCTACAGCAACCCGGCGGTGGCGGAGGCGCGCCTGACGCTCAACGCCGACGGTCCGCCGCGCGGCGCCGGCGAGTATCCGTACAACATCCCTCTGTTCCTGCCGCCGACACGGGAGGGCGCCTTCGAAACCGTCAGTTTCCTCTGGTCGCTCTACGACAAGAGCAGCTTCCTCGAAGCGGTCTGGATGGAGAACGGCACGGCCAAACCGCTGGCCAAGGGCGTTCATCCGCCGCTGCGCTGCGACCAGGGGACGCCGGTCATCGCGGCGATCGAGTTGATCAAGGTCGAGCCGACGGTCGAGCCGAAACGCCGCGCGGCGCTGTTTCCCGAGCTGGTCGAAATTCCCGGCGGGGCCTTCACGATGGGCGCGGATGACACCGTGCCCGACGAGGCGCCTGCGCACCGCGTAACGGTCTCGCCCTTCGCCATCGGCAAGCACGAGGTGACCAACGAGGAGTTCGAGCGCTTCGAGCCGGAGCACCGGAAGCACCGGGACGGATTCTCCTGGCGCGATCGCGAGCCGGTGATCTACGTGAGCTGGTTCGACGCCGTCAATTACTGCAACTGGCTCAGCGAGCAGGCCGGATTGAGCCCGTCGTATGTGATCGATGGCCGGAACGTCACCTTCCTGCCGGAGGGCGAAGGCTTTCGGCTGCCGAGCGAAGCCGAGTGGGAGCATGTCGCCTCGGGCCGTGGCGAGGGCCGTCGCTACCCGTGGGGCAACGACGAGCCGGTCGCGGGGGTGCATGGGCACTTCCCAGGGAACAACCATTTCTGGCCCGGACCCGACCCGTTCGTGCCCAACGCGAATCTGCCCAGCGATCCGGGCGGCGGCGTCATGGTGGTGGGCAGCTATCCGTCCGGCGCCTCGCGCGACGGGGTGATGGATCTGGCGGGCAATGTCTGCGAGTGGGTCAATGACTGGCTCCAGCCTTACACGGTGGAGGCGAAGACCGACCCCCACGTCTGGGACAGGCCCAGCCCGTACCGCGCGATCCGTGGTAGCTCGTGGGGCTACTACGGCCGGTCGCTGCGCGTGACCGACCGCGAGTTCAACCACCCGGTCTACGGCGGGTATATCTATATTGGTTTCCGCGTGGCTCTGCCGGAGGCGGGGCTGCGGAAGCTGGCGG
>CAZQKI010000152.1:0-11513 GCA_964592855.1 uncultured Lentisphaerales bacterium | reverse complement strand
GGTGTGGAAGGGACACGGGGCGAAAGCCCCGTGTCCCCATCCGATCGTCGAGAGCGCCCCCGATTCCTCGTTCCCTGCGGGCGAACCGCCACCCCCTACTCGTACACCTACTCGTACACTCAAATCTTGCCCAATCTCGGGAGATTCGCGTGTACGAGTAGGTGTACGAGTACGTGTGCTGGGACTGTCCACCGTCGGATGCGTCTGCGCGGTCCGATACGTCCCGCACTACATTTGCCACGGCCCTGTCATCGCACGCTGGACTCGTTTTCCGGGTCGGTCGTGACGTCGGGTGCCTGGCCGTTATCCTCAAGGGGCCAGGACGGAGGGTCGGGCGGGCGGCGAATGGCCTCGGTAAAGGGCGGGTCGCTCCAGCGGACCGACTGGTCGTGGCCGATGAACCCTGCCGCGACGGCGACATTGCTGCCCCACCGGTCGGATTCACGGGTATAGACGATGACATCGGGAATGCGGTCGTAGAGGTGGTTTTCCGGCAGGCGTTCGCCCCAGGGAATGCCCGCCTGGACGACGGCCGTGTGATTGGTGTTGAAGGGATTCCGGCCCGTGAACCAGAGCCCGTGCGCTTTGCGCGGAAGTTTACGCCCGGCGATGATGTAGGCATCTTCCGTGAAGACGACATTCCCTTGCTCAAGGATGGCGCTGACGAGCGGGCTGGTTTCCGGTTCGCCAAACACGAAAAGATTGAGCATGGCTGCCTGGGCGACGTCGAGCGTGGACTCCAGGGTCATGCGTGGACGCGCAAAGGCGAAACGCCGCCATTCGCGCGCACGCGCCTGCAGATTGGTGACGCTGGCACCTGTACCGCCATCGTCGCCGCCGATGAAGATGAAGGGCGAGAGAAAGGCATCCTGGAGGCGGCTTCCCGTTGCTCCCGGCCTGACATTGGCGCGCGGGGCCGGCTTGGGGTTGACCTGCGTCAGCGCATCTTCGAGAAACTGCTGCAGTGGCGCATAGCCCCAGGCGTAGCCGAAGACTTCGTGCCCGGCATTGGAGAAGGTGACCAATCGCGTTCGCTTGGCGCCCAGGCGCAGAAGCTCGGACGGCGGAAAGAGGCCTTGTTCGTGGGAGACGAGATCGTCATAGCGTCCGTGCGTGGCCAGAATCGGCATGTCGATCAGACGATCCAGATAGCGTGTGGCAAACTGGTTGTCCACCAGTTCGCGATGCCACGGCGGCAGATCGTTCGGACGCACCTTGTGCCAGACATAGAAGTCGCCCCGGCCGCATATGGGGAGCATGGCGTTGAACCGGTCCGCCCAACGCGCGCCAATGCACCAGACTCCCAGTCCGCCCATGGAGAGGCCGGCGAGGACGACACGCTCGGGATCGCTGCCATGGCGCAACTGCATCTCGTCGATCACCCGCAGGACATCCTGCTCGCCGATGTGCTGGAAGTCGGTGTTGCCGCGGCCGAAGGGGGAGACGAGCAGGGCGCCGGTTCGCTCGGCCAGGTTCGTCATGCAGGCCGGAAAGCAGGAAGCGGCGGCAAGGGTGACGTAGGGGTTGTAGCCGTGCAGAAAGACGAGGAGCGGGGGTGGCGACGTGGAGGAGGCGGTCGTTTCGGGCAGATAGCGCCAGTAGGGTTGGATGGAATCGTCAATCTCGCTGACATAGGCTTCGATGCGGATCCCCGGCCGCCGCGGCGGCGGGGCTGTCCGGTTCAGATTCTTGAGACACTCGCGGACTTCCTCGTGCTCGAAGGTCATGGCCGCATCGAGCTCCGGGCCTTCGTAGTAATGGCTTCTCAGCATCGCCGCACGTTCGACATGCAGGCGGATCTTGGCGGACTCCCAGTCGCGCCAGCCAACCGACGCGGCGACCTGAACAGCCGCCGTGGCGGCAAGACTTACCCCCCCCGCCAAGCAAATCCAGAGGATCGCAAGCGCAGGCTTGAACGTGAAGCGCATGTCAACCATTCGCGAACACGCTACGCAAGGGTAATGGATTTGCTGGACTCCCAAAGGCCGTGAATGTTGCAGTAGGCAGTGGCAAACAGGGTTCCGCTGGAGAGGAGACGGGTCCGGATCGTCACGGTACTGTCGGTGAAAGCCGGTCCTTGATTGGGGCCTTTGGCCGATTGCCCGTGCGCGGTGAATTCAAAGCGACCGAGTTCATACGAGACGGTCGATCCTTCCGGCGCGAAATGCAGGGCAATCCAGCACACGTGATGCTCGGTGGTGTTGGGATGCGCGATCTCCTTGCCGACCGTTGCCGAAACGACAACCCAGTCGCCCGCCTTCGCCGTATCCGGGGCATCAATCGCGGGGACGTGCTTTTCGCTCTTCCAATCAGCAGATTTCACAAGGTCATGCAGGCTGTTCATCGGTATCTACTCCTTCAGGTGGTGATTCGGCGCGGACCGTGGCGCTCACATGCCCGCCATTATAGGCCGCATGCATCGGATTCGTCAAATGATTGTTGATCGTTGCTCGTTTTGTAATGGGTTGCGCCTCATGCATGAATGCGATGGCTTGAATGTGGCTCGCCGAGTCGATACAATAAGCAACCTCTTCTTGCTTGGAATACCATGCGCAGGTTTTTACACTATTTATTCAACTCGTTTCTTTTTCTTGTAGTGTCCATGGCGGTTCTGGTGGGTGTCGTGCTCTGGCAGATCAGCAGGGAACTGCCGCTGCCGGCTTGCCGATGGCTCGAGACGAAGCTGTCGCAGGGCCCCGTCAGCATCACGTTCAAGCAAGCCTCCTTCGATCCCATGAAGGGCATCCAGTTGCGGGATGTCCGGGTGCATCTGAAACGTTCGCTGGGCAACCCGTTGCTGCGTGCCGAAGGGATCCGCCTGTCTGGTCGGATCTATCGTCATCGTCGACCTGCCGAGTGGATTGATTCCATTACGTTCAGCGGCTTGACTGTGGATCCCTTTCTTTCCTGGCCGATTTCCAGTGCGGGCAAGCCGCTGATTGAATGGGGCGAGCTGTTTGATCCTTCGCAACTGTACGGCGCCTTGTTTTCCCGTCCTGTGGAAATTGTCATTGAAACGTCGTCGATCTTCAGCGTGGAAGTGGAACGTGCGGTCTTTGCCCTTCGATCGCGAAAAAACCGCTTGTTCCTGGATGATGTTCGTCTGGATTTCCAAACGGTGCAGTTCCGTGAACGCGTTGACGGATGGCTGACCTATGACTTTGTCCGGCAGAAACTGGAGGCGAACGCGGCCGGGACGCTGACGCCGGATGTGATCGAGAACTTGTGCCTGTTTCTGGAGGGGGCAGACGCCGTCGCGATCTTCCAGGAGTTCGGCGACTATGCTGCGCCGCTGAGCGTCAGCGGGTCCATGCTGGTTGAACCCTCCTCCAAGACGAACGGCCCCTTGCTTTTCGATATGCGTGTGGTGGCGCAAAGCACGGGTGCCCGTTTCCGCGGCGTCCCCTTCAAGAGCTTGAAACTTGCGATGCAATGGCTCCAGGACGATGTGGAGCGGCGTCTGACGATTGCGCCGCTTGCGGTGCATACTGAAGAGGGGCACGTCGACATCGCTGTCGCCCACTATCCTGCAAAATGGGTGACGGATTTCACGTTTAGTTCCGATCTGCCCCATCAAACGCTACTGGAGGCCATGCACATTGACCTCCGGCAATACACGACGAATCTGCAAATCAACGCTTCGCCCAGTCTGACGGTTTCGGGAACGATTGCCGACGTCAAGGCGCAACGCGAAACCACGATCCAAGGACGCATGGTGTGCGATCAACTGGCCTATGACAACTTCAACCTTTCCCATGTGCGCGCCGATTTCCTCTGCCAGGGCACGAACCGTCTCGACATCTCCGCCTTCTCGGCGAATTGCTATGGCGGAAGCCTGACGGGGCACGCGCAGATCGAGCGGATGCCGGATCGTGCGCCGCCCGCAGTTGCGCTGGGCCTGGTCATCCAGGATGTTGACCTTGCCGCTCTGGTGGCCGATACGGGACTTGAATCGGAGGTCGGCGGGGCGTTGTCGGGCCAGATCGAGCTGACTTTCCCGTGGCGGAAGCAGGCGCTGGACAAGATCGTGGGGCAGGGGCATATTTCAGTCAAGAACGGCGCCATTCTTCGCGTGCCGGTCTTCGCCGGGCTGACCGATTTCCTGGGGCGCAACGTCCCCGGCGTGGATGCATTGCTCATGCAGTCGAATGCCAGCCTGCCGCTCGTGGTCACGAACGGCTTGGTGGTGATCGACAATTTCAAGGTGGAGGGGAATTTGTTTAGCCTGTCCGCCAAGGGGAAATGCCACTTGACCGAGCCGGGGTATCCGGTTCACGGCGTGACGCAACTGCGGTTTTTCAAGCAGAAGACCTTGATCGGGATGTTGGCGCGCCTGGTGACGTTGCCGGTCAGCAAGATGATGGAGTTCCGCTTGTCGGGCCCGGTGACGCATCCGGAATGGAGTTACATTGGTCTCATCGACCGCCTCCTGGATACCTTTCGCAGCGACCCTGAAGCGGCGGATGAAGACGCGGCAGTGATAACAACGGAGACGCCGTGACTTTTTGGGTGCACACGTATGGTTGTCAGATGAATGTCCGCGACACGGAGGCGGTCACGGCGTTGCTGGTGGCGGCGGGTTATCAGCCTGCAGAGGACGAGCGGGCGGCCGATCTGGTGATCGTGAACAGCTGCAGCGTCAGGGGCAAGGCCGAGGACAAGGCGATCGGCAAGATGCGGATGCTGGTCAAGGCGAAGCGGACCCAGCCGCAGCGCATCGTCGGCGCCATGGGCTGCATGGCTCAGCGACTCGGCGAGACGCTCTTCGACCGGGTTCCGGGGTTGGACTTTGCCGTCGGGACCCGCGCCTCGCGCCAGGTTCCGCGGCTGGTCTCCGCAGCCGCTGCGGGCGCGGTCCGCCAATTGGCGCTCGGCACCCCTGCGGATGCCGATGTGCCGCACGGCCATTTGAAGGGCGGCGTTTCGACGTTTGTCACGGTCCTTTTGGGGTGCAACCGCCGTTGCGCCTATTGCATCGTTCCCGAAGTGCGCGGACCGGAATACAGCCGCCCGCCTGCGGATATCCTGGAGGAAATAGGCGGAATCCTCGCCGATGGCGTTCGCGAAGTGACCCTGCTCGGACAGAGCGTGCTCAACTATGGACGGCAGGGCAACGATGTCTGGGCCAACGCGACGGCCAGTCCACGCGGGTACCGCGAACCCTTTCCCCGCTTGCTGGAGGCCGTCTGCAACCTCCCCGGGATGCTCCGCGTCCGCTTCACATCGGGACACCCGTCGGGGTGCAGCCCGGAGCTGGCCCGCGCCATGGCTGAACTTCCGCCGGTCTGCGCGCACCTGCATCTCCCGGTGCAATCGGGGTCGGACCGCATCCTCAAGCTGATGCGCCGCGGCTATGGCGTGGACGACTACGTGGCGGCGGTCGAGCGGCTGCGCGCCCAGGTTCCAGACTGTGCCATCACCACGGACGTCATCGTCGGCTTCCCCGGCGAGACGGAGGCGGATTTCGAAGCGTCGCGTGCGCTTTATCATCGGGTTCGCTTTGACAATAGCTTCATCTTCAAATATTCTCCCCGTCCGGGCACACAGGCTGCAGCGTTGCCGGACGATGTTTCCGATCCCGTGAAGGAGCATCGCAACCGAATCTTGCTCGAAGAACAGGACCGGATCGGGCTCGCGCTCAACGAGGCCTGGATTGGTCGGGAAACGGATGTGCTCGTCGAGGGCCCAAGTCTGCGGAATGCAGAGCGCTGGAGCGGGCGCAATGTACAGAACAAGATCGTCATTTTCGACCCCGGAAAAGGGGTCGTTGCGGGTGCCTGCGTGCGGGTGCGCATCGATCGCGCGAAGCCGCAGACGCTCTATGGAAAACTGGTGGATTGAGGAGCGATGAACATGAAACTGCAAATCTGGGTTGCCCTGCTGGCTGCATTGGCCTGCGTTAGCGGCTTGCTGGCACTCTGCGCCACGAGCGCCTCCGCGCGTTTCCTCCGCGGCTTTTGCCGGAACCGCTGGGCGGGCTATGTGCTCAGTACGCTGGCGCTGGTTTGGGCGGGATGGCTGCTCTATGCCCTTCCGCTTGAGTTTCTGATGCCGTATCGCAAACTCATTCCGTTTGTGATGCTTGCGGCCATCCCCTTCAGCTGGTATGCCATGCCCGACCTGCTGTCGGCGCGGGCCCTGGGCGGATTGATGGTGCTGATCCCCGCGCCGGTCCTGCTGGTGGCACGGGTCCATCCCTCGGCCTGGCGCCTCGTCGTCGTCGTGCTGATGTACGTGATGGCCGTCGCCGGGATGATCGTGATCATGGCGCCCTACTATCTGCGCGACGGGCTGGCCTGGATGACACAATCCGACCGTCGCCTCCGCAGCTTCGGCGCGGTCCGTCTGCTGGTGGGACTGCTGCTCGCGTGGCTGGCGCTGTTCGTGTTTGCGTGAAGCCGCCTAGCTGAGCATCACCTGGCCGCCGGTCACCGGAAGCGCCTGACCCGTTTCGTAGGGCTGATCCATCAGATAGAAGATGGCATGCATGACATCGGCGGTGGTGCAGCCGCGTCCCATGGGCACCTTGCTCTCGTAGAAACGCCGGACATCCGCGAGCGTCTTGGCGCCAGGCACCTTCCCGGATTTAAGGTACTGCACAAACAGGCCGCGGTCGGGATCGGACCACAAGGGGCCGTCGAGAAAGTTGCCCGGGCAGATGGCGTTGACCTTGATGCCCTGATCGACGAGCTCCAGGGCGAAACTCTGCGTTAGACCGACCCCGCCGAACTTGCTGCCGGCATAGGCGCCGTTCTTGTTGGACCCCGCCAATCCCGACTTGCTGTTGATCTGGATGATGTCGAACAGGCAATGCGGCGCACCCTGATGCTGCAACGCCAGGATGGGGGCGAAGGCCTGCACGGCCGCGAAGTAGCCCGTGTAGTTCACCTGGGTCACCCGCTCGAAATCGGCGATGGGCTGCGTCAGGACGCTCCCCGCCTTCACAATGCCGGCATTGGAGACGAGCACATCGAGCCCGCCCCAGTGGCGGACGATCTGGGATGCCGCGGCGCGAAGGGTGTCGGCGCGCGTGACGTCGGCGACGACGCCCAGAGCGACCTCCGTGCCGTGCTTCTGGTTCAGGCGGTCCACCGCCTCCTGGACACCGGCAGCATTGATGTCGGCGAGGACCGCCTGCGCCCCGGCGTCGATCAGGTGGGTGGCGATTTCGAGGCCGAATCCTTGCGCGGCGCCGGTGACCACGGCGATCCGCCCCTTCGCCCGTCCGGAATGGTCGGGCCACTGAATGCGTACCGTGCCGACGCCCTCAAGCACGAACCCGGCCGCTCCGTCCGAAAGCTTGGCCAGGGCGCTGCGAAGGGCGCCGGTCCGCTCCGCGGCAGGGGTCTGGGCTTTGAAGTCAAGGGTTGGCGCCGCCCCTGAGGCCTCGGTCACGGTCAGCAGCGGAAGAACCTGGCCGCGGGACAGCAGCCCGCGGATGATCGGAAGAATTTCTGTGTGCATGGGTTACTTACAATAAAGTGTGTTCAGAAGTTGGTCAACATCGGATGCGGTGACGGTGCGGGGATTAGCCTTCGTGGACCCCGATTTCAAGGTTTCGGCGATGATGCCTTCGCGATCCTGCACCTCGGTCCCCTTGAACGGCGACGGGATGGCGAAGGTGGAAAATGACCGATCAACCCATTCGGCAAAATCGCAGCCGATGGCCTGGTTGATCGCCTGCATCTGGCCGACCGTGCACGCGGCATTGAATTGCAGCGCCGCTGGGAGGCAGCAGGCGCAGACGAGGCCATGGGCCAGATGCCCGCGCGCGCCGAGCGGGTGGGCGAGACCATGGACAATCCCCAGCCGTGCATGCGAAAGGGCCAGGCCGGCAAGATAGCTCCCCTCGAGCAGATCACGGGCGGCCGAATGGTCGCCGGCGTAGACGGCCGGCAGGGCCTTGACGATGGCGCGAAGCGCGCGCGACGACAGGTCGCGTGTGAAGTCCGTGGCATAACGGCTGACCCAGGACTCGTAGGCTTGGGTGAGCGCATCCATGCCGGCAGAGGCAATCGTCGGACGGGGGCAGTCCTGCAGCAGCGTAGGATCGAGAATGACCGTCCGCGGCATGAACGAAACATGGCGGATCGACTGCTTCAAGTTGCACGAGGAATCGGTGAGTACCGCGACGACGGTCGCCTCCGATCCCGTGCCGGCCGTGGTCGGCACCGCGATGAAGGGTGTCGTGGCCGGAGGAATGTCCAGCCCCTGCTGGTAAGCGGCCACGCGCGCCGGTGCGCCGAGCAGTCCAGCTGCGGCCTTGGCGAGGTCGATGACGCTGCCGCCGCCGATGGCGACCACCCAGGCGGGGTGGCGATCACGCAGATAACTGCGCAGCGCCTCCACCTCGTCCAACGTCGGCTCGCCGCCCCGGTGTCGGTAAGCGGCTACGCTGATCTCCTTGGGAAACGCCGCCAGAACGTCGTCGCGGCAGGCGCCGGAAAAGGCGCTGCCATGGACGATGACGCCGGCATTGCCGAAGCCTGCGCATTCCTGGGCCAGTTGCAGCAGCGAACCTTCGCCCGTGATCGTCCGGACGGGAAGCAGCATGGGGGTGGGGAGTATCATTTTTCCGGGTAGCGGGCGATGAAGGCGATCAACTCGAGCGGCTCGGAGCCACCGTTGGCAATGCTGTGCGTAGCCCCTTTTCCGGTGAGCACGGCATCGCCGGGCCCCACGGGCGTTGCGGTGCCGTTGTCGGTGAGAATGCCGTCTCCGCGGACGATCACATAGACTTCATCTTCGCCTTCGTGGGCATGGGCCCCGATCGAGGCGCCGGGCGGGAGTGTCAGGCGTGCGCACAGCCTGACGCTGGCGCCGAAGTCCGCCGGCGCAAAAAGCTGCTGGACCGAGGTTGTTCCCGCGCCGCCGCGCATCTTCTCGCGCCGTTCAACCGGCTGCTCTCTCAATTTACGAATCATCGCATTTCTCCAAAAACGGTTTCAGTTTACCAAAATATACAGGGCGGGACAACGCTGCGTCAAGCGCTTGTCGAAACCGTTGCGTGAAACGTGATGGGTGCGTGAACCTATGGATGCGGCTTGACATCGCCATAAGTAAGTAATAGATTACTCACTATGAAAATGAAGTCCTCAGGCGGACGTCTTCCGGCGGCTGAACGGCGCGCAACCACGGTGCAAGCCGTACTCGAGTTGGCTGCCGCAGGGAACCCTGCCGACATCACAACCGGCGCCATTGCCGAATACATGCACATTACGCAAGGGGCGTTGTTCCGGCATTTTGCCACCAAAGATGCAATCTGGCAGGCGGTCATCGAGGACGTGACGCAGCGTGTACTCGCACGGGTGGTGGAGGCGGCGCAGACGGCAAAGACGCCGCTTGAGGCTTTGGAGGTTGTTTTTCTGGCTCATACCGCGTCCCATGCGCGGCAAGCTGGGGTGCCGCGCATCCTATTTGGCGAACTTCAACGCACCGGAGATACCCTGGCCAAGCGAAGGGTGCGCAAGTTCATGGGACGGTATGTTGCGAAATTGCAGGCGTTGATCGAACATGGCAAGGCTGGGGGTGAGATTGACCCTGAGGTGGATGCCAAAGCCGCTGCAACGGTGTTCGTTGGGATGATCCAAGGATTGGTGGTGCAAGCGCTGATTTCGAAAAAAAACGGCATCTCCAGAACGAAAGCCCGTGACGTCTTTGCACTCTATCGCCGCGCAGTCAGGAGCGCGCCATGAAAGAATCCCACATCCAACCTCGCACGCTGGCCATGCTCGGTGTGATTGTCCCGCTGCTGACTCTTTTCGTCTATGTTGCGCTTCGTTCAGGCCCACTGACCCCGGTTCCGGTGACCGTAGCCAGGGTCGAGAACCTGGCCATCATGCCATCGCTGTTCGGTATCGGCACGGTTGAGTCGCGTTATACCTACCGCATCGGACCCACGTTTACAGGACGTGTCAGGCAGGTGTCCGTGGATGTTGGAGACCGCGTGAGTGCCGGTCAATTGCTGGGCGAAATGGACACCGTTGATCTTGATGAGCGGATCGCCGCGCTGGAATCCGCTTTGAAGCGCGCTGAGGCACAGGTGGCCGTGGTTGAGGCGCAGGCCGGGGAAGCGACGGCGCGTATGACCTTTGCCACGACGCAGGCGCGACGGTACGAACAACTGGTCGAGGCGCGTGCTGCGAGCGAAGAGTTGCTGGACGCGAAGCGGCAGGAAGGGGAGGTGGCGGAGAAGAGCCTTGCGAGCGCCCGTGCCAATCTGGATGCGGTCCGCCATGAACAGACACGCGTCCGCTTGGATCGCGATGCGCTTGTCAAACAACGTGCCAACCTGCGTCTGATCGCTCCAGCGGATGGCCTTGTAGTGTCCCGGCAAGCGGAACCGGGCTCGACGGTGGTTGCGGGACAACCCGTGGTGGAGATGGTCGATCCGGGGAGTCTCTGGATCACTGTACGGTTCGACCAATTGAATGCCGCTGGCCTGCAGTCCGGACTTTCAAGCCATATCGTGCTGCGTTCACAAGGGGGACGAGCCCTGGCTGGACGGGTGTTGCGCGTCGAGCCGCTCGCCGATGCGGTCACTGAGGAGATTCTCGCCAAAGTGTCATTCGATGCCGTTCCGGCGCTATTGCCGGCCATCGGGGAACTGGCCGAGGTTACCGTTGCTTTACCCGCACTCCCGTCCGGGCCGAGCCTCCCCAATGCGGCCATCCAGCGCATCAAAGGTAGATTGGGCGTGTGGCAAGTCATCGGTGGCGACCTGCACTTCACACCGATCCTGCTGGGCACCGCGGATTTGGACGGTCAGGTGCAGGTGCGCGAAGGCCTGAAGGCCGGTGATCAGATCGTCGTCTATAGCGCAAAAGCCTTGAGCCCCCGCAGTCGTATTGAAATTGTCGATGCGATTCCCAGGGGGAAGCGATGATCAGCCTGGCCGGCCGCGACATCATGCATGCCTGGGGCAAATTTGTCTTTACCGGCGTGGGGCTTGGGTTGTTGATCGGGATTACGCTGTCCATGGCCGGCATTTATCGCGGCATGGTGGATGACGCCAAAGCCTTGCTCGACAACAGCGGCGCCGATCTCTGGGTGGTGCAGAAAGGCACCCTCGGCCCCTATGCCGAGCCGTCGAGCCTCTACGACGACATCTGGCGCGGCATTCTCGGAATGCCCGGCGTCGCTCGCGCGGCCAACATCACCTATCTCACGATGCAGGTGCGTCAGGGTGAACGGGACGTGCGCGCGATGGTCGCCGGCATTACGGCGGGAGAGCCCGGCACGCCCGGTTGGCCCCCGTATCTCGTCGCCGGACGCCAGATTACCCGCGGCCATTACGAAGCGGTCGCCGATGTCGCCGCCGGGTTTGCGCTTGGGGATCGCCTGCAGATCCGCCGCAACCACTACACCGTGGTCGGCGTGACCCGAAGAATGGTCTCTTCCGGCGGCGATCCGATGATTTTCATTCCCTTGAAGGATGCGCAGGAAGCGCAGTTCCTGAAGGACAACGACGCCGTCGTCCGGCAACGGCGGCGAACCGCCGCAAACCCCGCTTT
>CAZQKI010000151.1:0-11513 GCA_964592855.1 uncultured Lentisphaerales bacterium | reverse complement strand
CCTTCCAGTTTTCCAATGCGAATCCAAACAGCGTCGTGCGACCCATGATGCCGGTTGTGTCAACGCCCATGGCGTCCTTGAGATCATCCTCGACTTCACCCAGCATCTGATAGGGCTCGATCACCTTGACCGGCCGTTTCTCCAGACCATAGTGGTCGCGAAGGGCTGCCACCACCGACACATGGATTCCCGTGACCGCCGTGCCGCCAAAGTCCATAGGAACCGGTCCGGCCTCATGATTGAGTGCTTTCTGTAGCTTCTCTCGATGCTTCATACGCTCCCCTTTTCTCCATTAGATTGAGATTACGATTACGATTACGATTACGATTAAGATTAAGATTAAGATTGTGAGTGAAACTCCGACAGATCCGCCCTGCGCCTGTCCGGCGTGCGGCTACTCCTCCGCCGGGTCGTCGAGCCTGTCGTTCCACAGGTACTTCCGGGTCTCCCGCACGATCACCCCCGAAAGGAGCAGCAGGGCCACGAGGTTCGGGATCGCCATGAGCGCGTTCATGGCGTCGGCCAGATCCCAGACCAGCGGCAGCGTGGCCACGGAGCCGACGAACACTCCCAGCACCCAGAGGAGCCGGTAGGGCTTGATCGCGCGCTTGCCGAAGAGGTATTCGACCGCTCGCTCGCCGTAGTACGACCACCCCAGAATGGTGGAGAAGACAAACGTGAGCAAGCCGACGCTCAGCACGATGGGCCCCACATACGGAATCCGGGCAAACGCGGCTTTCGTGAGCGCGGCGCCGTTGAGTCCGTCCAGCCCTGCGGGGTCGCGCAGAATCGTGGTGACCAGCACCAGGCCGGTCATGGCGCACACCACCACCGTGTCCCAGAAGGTCCCTGTGCTCGACACGAGCGCCTGGCGCACCGGGTTCCGCGTCCGCGCCGCCGCGGCGACGATGGGGGCGGACCCCAGCCCCGACTCGTTTGAAAAGAGCCCCCGCGCAATGCCGTAGCGCGCGGCCATCATGACCGTGGCGCCGATGAATCCGCCCCCCGCCGCCCGCGGAGTGAAGGCGCTCACGACGATCAACTTGCAGGCGGGGAGCAGAAAGTGCACGTTCAGCCCCAGGATGATCAGGCATCCGCCGACGTAGAAAATGGCCATGAACGGCACCAGCCCTTCGCAGACCCTGGCAATGGAGCGGACGCCGCCCAGGATGACGATGGCCGTGACGGCCGCCATGATGCCACCGGACACAACCGGCGGAATCTGCAGCGTATCCCTGGCCAGCGTCGCCACGGAGTTGGCCTGGACCATGTTGCCGATGCCAAAGGCGGCGAAGGCCGTGAACACGCAGAAAAGCACCGCAAGCCATTTCTGCCCCAGCCCCTTTTCGAGCGCATACATGGGGCCGCCCAGCATCGTGCCGTCCGAAGTCTTCACCCGGTATTTCACCGAAAGAAGCGCCTCCCCGTACTTGGTGGCGATGCCGAACACGCCCGTCAGCCACATCCAGAGGACGGCCCCCGGCCCGCCCAGCGCCACGGCGGTGGCCACGCCCACGATGTTGCCCGTGCCGATGGTGGCGGCCAGCGCGGTGGCCAGGGCTCCGAAATGGCTCACGTCGCCTTCGCCGTCATCGTCATGCGAGACGGAGAGGCGTATGGCCAGGCCGATGTAGCGCTGGATGAAACGGAGCCGGAACGTGAGGTAGAGATGGGTGCCGAACAACAGCACCAGCATGGGCGGCCCCCATAAATATCCATCCACCAGACTGACCCACTGATGAAACGTCTGCATAAACTCTCCTTGGCGAGAAGCATCTCTCGAAGCGTTGCGCAATCAGCCCCGATCCGCAGGCCGAGCCTCACCCCGGGCGCCGCTCTCGCCACGGTCGCCGCGAAAGTGTGGATTATACAGTCGGTTTCGTATTCGCCGCCACTTGAAAAATTGGTGTGTCATTGACCACACGCGCACAAACGCCGCAGACCGGTTCAAGCGGGTCGGGTAAGGGTATCCGCGTAAGGGTGGGGACGAAGTGTGCGACGAAGTGTACGCGTAAGTGTGCTCCGCAATTTTCATGCACTTTCTCGAACACTTCAGCGCCCCCTTAACTGCGGAACTTACGCGGATACGCCCCGCTTACCCCGATCCGACTTAACAGCGCCATTCAAATGACGTGCTTTTTGGTTCAAGACCTGCTGGTCATGCTCGTTTATCGCACATCCCGGTAACTGAACCCATTGCCTGTTGCCTTGATGGAAAGCCTGCTTTAGCGTATAGTGTGCGTCATTCGAGCCTGCCTTGCGCCGGGGTGGCACCGGGAGGCTCAAAGAATGATCGGATGGAAATGTGACCACTTTCGAAGAAGTCGTTGCGCGTTTCCGCCAGTTGCGTGAAGGACTGGCAGAGATGCGAGGTTATCTTTAACGTCGATAAAAGACGTCTGCAACTCCAACAACTTGAAGCCGCCGCACTGGTGCCGGTTTTCTGGGACGATCCGAACGCCGCCCGCCGGGTGATCGAACAGACGAATGCGCAGCGCGCCTTCGTCAGGCCCTACGACACCCTGGCGCAGAAGCTCGGTGACATCGAGATCATGAGTGAGATGGTCGGGGCGGAGCCCGAGGGCGATCAGCGCAACGCCGCCCTGGAGGAAATGGATGCGATGCTGAACGACGCGGATGCGAGCGCCGAAAAGCTCCGCTTCCAGTCGCTGCTCAGCGGGCCGATGGATGCCTGCGGGGCCTTTTTGACGCTGCATGCCGGCGCCGGCGGCACCGAGTCGTGCGATTGGGCCGACATGCTGCTCCGCCTGTACCGCCGCTACTGCGAAGCGCAGAACTTCGAACTGGAGATCCTCGACCTGCAGCCGGGGGACGAGGCCGGAATCAAGAGCGTAACCTTCAATGTCCGCGGCGCCTACGCCTACGGCTACCTGAAGGCGGAGCGCGGGGTCCACCGCCTCGTCCGCATCAGCCCCTTTGATTCGAACAAGCGCCGGCACACGTCGTTCTGCGCCCTGGACGTCGTGGCGGAACTGGCCGACGACATCGAAGTCGAGATCGACGAAGAGGATCTGCGCGTCGACACCTACCGGTCGGGCGGATCGGGCGGGCAGCACATCAACAAGACCGATTCGGCGATCCGCCTGACGCACCAGCCGACGGGGATCGTCGTCGCGGTACAGTCGGAGCGGTCGCAGCACAAGAACCGCGCCAAGGCCATGAGCATGCTGAAGGCCAAGATCTACGAATACGAGCAGGACAAGAAGCGCCGGGACCTCGAGCGCTTCTACGGCGCCAAGGGCGAAATCGCCTGGGGCAGCCAGATCCGCTCCTACGTGCTGCAGCCCTACACCCTGGCGAAGGACCATCGAACGGGCGAGGAGAAAACCGACATCCAGGCGGTCCTGAATGGCGACATCCAGCCCTTCATCGAAGCCTATCTGCGCGCCTCGGCCCGGGGCACGCTCCGCGGCCAGACGGCGACGGAGGACCTGCCGGCATGAGCCTCATCAGCATGACGGGGTTCGGACGCGGCGAAGCGGTGGCGCATGGCGTCAAGGTGACCGTCGAACTCAGCACCATCAACCGCAAGCAGTTCGAATGCCACTTCTCGCTGCCGCGCGCCCTCGGCGCACTGGAGTCCAAGCTCCACAGCCTCGTTCAGGACGGCATCCGCCGCGGGCAGGTCAAGGGGACGGTGCAGATCACGATCGCACCCGACGCGTCGCTGGCCGGGGGGGTGCATGTCGACCTGGCCCGCGCGAAGGCGCAGGTCGGCGCGCTGCGCCGCGCGGCCGCGAAGCTGGGACTGAAGGACGATCTCTCGGCCAGCCTGCTGCTGACGCTGCCCGACGTCGTGAAGTTCGATGCCCAGCCGGACGACGCGCTGGTGCTGTGGCCGCCGGTCCGCCGCGCGACGGAGCAGGCGCTGGCCAATCTCCGCCGGATGCGCGCCTGCGAAGGCCAGGCCCTGGCGAAGGATCTGAGCCGCCGTTTCAAGGCCTTGGGCGCCCTGCGCCTCCGTGTAGCCAAACGGGCGGAGCGCTCGCCGGCGGACTACCGGGACGCGCTGGCCCGCCGGCTGGCCAAGCTCGGCGAGGGCGTGCCGGTGGAGTCCGCCGTTCTGGCGCGGGAACTGATCATCTTTGCCGACCGGACCGATGTCAGCGAGGAACTGACGCGCCTGGCCAGTCATCTGGACCAGGTGGACCGGCTGATGGGCGGCGCCGAGGCCGTTGGCCGTGCGTTGGACTTCCTGTGCCAGGAGCTCTTGCGCGAAATCAACACGGTGGGGTCCAAGGCGAACGATGCCCGGCTGGCGGCCCTCGTGGTGAGCTTCAAGTCGCAGCTTGAAGCGGTGCGTGAACAGGTCCAGAATATCGAGTGATGCGTTTATGAATCCCATGTTGATCGTGATTTCGGCTCCCTCGGGGGCAGGCAAGTCGACGCTGTGCGATCGGCTGCTGCAGGATTATCCCGAAACCGTCTATTCCGTCTCGTGCACGACGCGCCGGCCGCGCGGCGAAGAGGAGGACGGGGTCGACTATCATTTCGTCAGCGACGCGGCCTTCGACCGCCTGGTCGCGGAGCATGCGTTTCTGGAATACGCCACGGTTCATGGCAACCGCTACGGGACGCTGGAGGCGCCGGTCCGGCAGGCGCTCGCGGACGGGATGAGCGTGATCATGGACATCGACGTGAAGGGGGCCGAGCAGATCCGCAACAAGATCGAGGATCTGCCGGACGAGGATCCGCTGCAAGAGGGATTCGCCGACATCTTCATTCTGCCGCCTTCGGTGGAGGAGCTGCGCGAACGGCTGCTGGCCCGCGGCGAGGATGCGCCGGAGGTCATCGAGCGGCGCTTGGCGAATGCCGAGGGCGAGATGGCATACGCCGGCGACTTCCGCTTTCAAGTGGTCAACCGGGATCTGGATATCGCCTACCGCGATCTGTGCGGGATTCTTGAAACGCTGGGCTGCGTGGAGGGGCACGACGCCGAACCGCGCTGATCCCGGAGGAGAAACCATGAAAAAAAAGCAACCGGAAATCATCCTGGGTGTGACGGGCTCGATCGCCGCCTACAAGGCGGCCGAGCTGCTCCGCTGCATGATGAAGGCGGGCTGGGGCGTCAGCGTCGTCATGACCGAGGCGGCCACGCGCTTCGTCGCCCCCTTGACGTTCCAGACGCTTTCGCAGCGCCAGGTGGCGACCACCGCCTTCGCCCCCGTTGAAACGTGGATGCCCGAGCATGTCTCCCTGGCCGATCGCGCCGACCTGCTGGTCATCGCCCCCTGCACCGCCAACATGCTCGCGAAGCTCGCGCACGGATTGGCGGATGACCTGCTTTCGGCGACCGCCCTGGCCTGCCGGGCCCCCGTGGTGGTCGCCCCGGCGATGAATGACGGCATGTGGGCCCATGCCGCGACGCAGGCGAATCTGGACCTCCTGCGCGCCCGCGGCGTCCGGATCATCGACGTGGGTTGCGGCGATCTGGCGTGCGGCCGGACGGGGCAGGGCCGCATGGCCGAAGTCGCGGACGTCTTCGCGGCGGTACGGGAGATGTTGAAGTGACGCGCTGGCTCGGATGGATGCTGGTCTGCGCGGGGTGCATCGGTGGCGCGGCCGCCGGGGAGCTGACCCCGGCCCGGCAGGCGAATCTGAAGCAGGCCGAGGCCTGGGATGCGGCCAACCGGCAGGAGCATGCCGATGCAACGCGGTTTCTGCTGCGGCGCAGCGTGCTGGCCGACCGGCAGGCGCGTACCGTGACCGTGCTGGCCGAGTCTTGCGGCCTAGCCGCCGAGGCGACCGTGGAGTTCGGCATTGTCGGCGAGACGAGCGACCGGGACTACGAATCCCTGTTCCGCACCTCTGCGCGGGCCACGGACCTGGCGGACGCGCTGGAGTTCATCGGACTGCCGCGCGGAAAGAACGTCAGCGGCAAGGCGCAGCGCTACTGGCCAACCGGCGAGCGGGTCGCCGTCCAGGTGCAGCTGCCGGGAGCGACCAACCGGGAGCCGCTGCACCTCGAGGATTTCATTCTCGACCGCAAGGCCGGCGGAACCCTGGCGCGCAGCCATTTCACCTACTGCGGTTCACCCCGCGTTCCCAACCTCGATGGCCCGGGCGAAATCTGCCTCGCCGACCGCGATCCGCCCAACTCGATCCTCTCGATCTACAACGAGCCGCAGACCCTGCTGGATGTCCCGCGGATGTCGCCGCAGGGGGAGGTCTACGAGAACTTTGTGGCCAACCCGAAGACCCGGGTCGCCGCCGACCAGATGGTCCGGCTGGTCCTGACGCCCGAGCCGCGTCCGGCCGGCACGCCGCGCGTCCGTCCGATCGCGATGAAGGTCGTCCCGGCCGAGGTGCCGGGCGGCATGGCGTTCGATCTGAGCGAGCCGGGCGGCGAGACCCTTCGCCTGGTCTCCTTCGGCGACCTGCTGAAGCGGCTGATGGCGATCGTGGACGAGTCGTGCGATCCGATGGTGTCGCTGAGCTTCGACGACGCCCTGCCGCTGACGCGTGCGCGCGAAGTGTGCAAGGTGATCCAGAAGATCGAGGGGGAGAACGGCGTGCGGATGGAACCGCCGCCGGAGGGTCAGCTCTTCTACAAGTCCTTTCTGCCCGATGAACAGTGGCGCGAGCGGAGCAAGCGGCTGTCGCAGCCCTGGGAGCTGCACGTGGGGCGCACCTCGCCCACCAACGCCTTGCCGACGCTGCGGCTCGTCAAGACGCTGGAGGACTGGTCCGACCCCGACTCCATCGAGCCCCGTCTGACCCCCGTGGACTATCCCATCGCTTCGTTCGATGAGCTGCCGCAGACGCTGGCGAAGGCCGGCCACGGCCTCCCGGTGATGCTGGTCTACGCCCCGGCCGACGCATCCATCGGCAGCTTCATGGCGGGACTCCGGAAGATTCTGGACACCCATTCCACCGTCTATGTCTTTGCCGAACCGTGAGCGTGCCTCCCACACCGTTTGTCTGCCGTTGCTGCGGGGCGTGCTGCCGGGCGCCGGGCTATGTGCGCCTGGCCCCCGGCGAACCCGAAGCCCTGGCGGCGGCGCTAGGCCTGCCCCTGGATGATTTCCTGTCGCGCCATACGCGGCTGACGCGCGACCGCCAGGCCCTGGCCCTGAACGAGCGCGACGACGGCGGCTGCAGCTTCCTGGAAGATCAGAACCGCTGCCGGCTTCAACACGTGAAGCCCAGGCAATGCCGAGATTATCCCCAGCGCTGGCGAAGCGACGTGCTGGATGCCGTCTGTCAGACGATGCAAAACGCCGGAGAAACGCATGTCGGTTGAGATCCTGGTTCATGCTGACAACGCGGGGTTGATCCGGCGCTTCGCGCTGCCGGCGTCCGACGGGAAGGCTTTCCAGTCGGTCCGCATCTCCCGCGAAGTGCTGGACCAGGCGGGCGCGTGCCTGCAGCTCAGCTGTTCCCTGCCGATCATCGACGTGCAGGGCTTCTGGCACCCCGAACGCTCCCGTCCCTGTGCGCAGCTGCACTGGCATATTGGATTCAAGTCGGCGGCGCAGCGGAACTTCCCCTATCTGACCTTCTTCGAGCAGGGGCAGAAGAACCGCGCCACCTTCGCCCTGTCGTGCCTCCACAACGACGTGGCCGTCACGGCGAAGATGAATCAGCAGGAGGCGATCTACCACATCACCTTCGTGATCGCGGTCGATGCCGCAACGGAGGCCTTCGATTTTCTGGTCAGCTTTCTGGACTGTCCGTGGCCCGAGCTCCTTGCGGAGTACCGCGAGGCCGTCGCAATTTCGACGCCGGTGTTTCCGCCGGCGGCCTTTCTCCCCGTCTACTGCACCTGGTACGCCGTGCACGCCGCGCTGACGATGGCCTATCTCGATCAGAATGCGGCGCTGGCGGCGAAGCTGGGCTTTGGAACCTTCATCGTCGACGACGGCTGGTGCTTCGACGAGATGAAGCGCGTGACGCCGGCGTCGCTGGCGCAATGGTACGACCGCATTGGCGACTGGGAGCTGTCGGAAAACAAGCTGCCGGACTTCCCGGCGCACATTGCGCGCGCACAGCGTCTGGGACTGCGCTACATGCTGTGGGTGGCGCCATTTTTTGTCGGCACGGCCAGCCGCGCCATGGCCGGGATCGAAGACACCGCGGCCGCGCTGCTGACCCGGCCGCACGAAGGCCAGTGCATTGCGGACCCGCGGTGCGTGCCCTTTCTGGACCGCACGCGCGCGAAGCTGCTGCAACACTTCATCGCGCTGGGGCTGGACGGCTACAAGATCGACTTTCTGGATGCGGTCGAGCCCTCGGTCACCTCCCCGCGCAGCCGCGAGGTCCTGGCCTTCATCCGGCAGTTTGTCGGCGACCTCCGTGCGGAGAAGCCCGATGTCCTGATCGAGTTCCGCCAGCACTATGCCACGCCGCTGATGCTGGCGCATGCCACGCAGTTCCGCGCCGGGGATGTGCCGTTCGACTATCTGGAGAACATCCACCGCATCGCGCAGATCCGCATCGTGCTGGGCGATGGCGTCCCCGTGCATGCCGATCCGGTCTGCTTCAACCCCGGCGAGGCGGCCGTCAACGTGTCGCGGCACATGATCGCCGCGCTGGCCGGCGTCCCGATGCTCTCCCTGGATCTGGTCGCGCTGAGCCCGGAGCAGACGCGGATCATTGCGCATTGGCTGGACTTCCACCGCGACCACCGGCAGACGTTCAGCTGCGGGCATTGGCGGGTGAGCTATCGCCTCGACCAGCTGGACTGGATCTCGGTGACCCACGGCAACGCGCGCATCGCCATTCTGCTGAACGCGGCGTCAGCCACCGAAGCGCTGGCGGGTTTCGCCGGCCAGGCGCATCTGCTGAACCTGACCTCGGTTCCCATCGCCATCGGGGCCGGCGTGGCGTACGACGGCGCGGGCACGAGCCTGGAGGGCGGCCAGGCCCCGTGCGGCGGACGCCTCCACCTCGCGTGACAACGATTGTTACTAAGAGTCTCATAATTGTTTTAGCCAGGATTGCAGGATTTGCAGGATTTAATGAGGTCCGAATCATGAAGGAAAGACAAAGACAACCGCAAAGGAACGGGATTGACTTCGACATTCTGCGGTTCAGTATTCGTCACTCTGCGGTTTTATTGGGTTGCGGGCTCCGCCCGCATTAGTAACGGAGGAGCGCGCATGATGAACCGATTCTACATTTCACCTGATGGAAACGACGTCTGGAGCGGAACGCTGGGTGCGCCGTCGGCTACAAATGACGACGGCCCCTGGCGGAGTTTTGGCGGTGCCGCCGATGCGCTGGCCAGGAAGCGCGGGCTCGGCCAGCTCTGCGGCCCGGTCACCGTGCAGGTCCGGGGCGGACGCTATGCGCTGAAGCAGCCGCTGGAGTTTTCCGCCAGAAACAACTGGCCGATCACGTTTGAGGCCTGCGAGGGGGAGACGCCGGTCGTCAGCGGCGGCGAGGTGATCCGCGGGTGGCAGGAAACGGTCCACCAGGGTCTGCGCGCCTGGGTCGTCGACCTCCCCGAGGTGAAGTCCGGAGCGTGGAATTTCCGCTCGCTCTTCGTCAACGGACGGCGCGCGCTCCGTCCGCGTCTGCCGAAGACGGGACTGTTCCACATGCAGGAGGTCCCCGGCATGCACGTCCCTGCCGGATGGGGCGGAGGCGGTCAGACCGCCTTCATCGCGGCCCCCGGCGACCTGGCCGCGCCGGGCGATCTTGCCGACAGCGAGGCCGTGTGGGTTCATTTCTGGATCGAGGAGCGTTCGCCCATCGCCGCCTACGATCCCGAAACGCGCCGGGTGACCCTGGCCCGTCCGAGCCGCACCGATCTGGTGGGCGCGCATGGATCCAAGCTCGCGGACTACTATATCGACAATGTGAAGGCGGGGCTCGACGCGCCGGGGCTCTGGCATCTGGATCGCAGGCTGGGACGGCTCGTCTACCTGCCGCTGCCGGAGGAGACGCTTGCGGAGAGCGAGATCATCGCCCCGCGGCTGCTCCAGCTGCTGGCCGTGACGGGCGATCCCGGGCGCGGCCAGTATGTCGAACACATCCATTTCAAGGGCATCGCCTTCGCCCACACGGACTGGCGCCATCCCGCGCACGACGGCGCGCAGATCCTCGGCCCTTCGTCCGAGGCGGCGCTGGTCGCGCGGGGGCACAAGAACCGCGGGGCGGACGCCGGGTTCAGCCAGGCCGATGCCGACCTTCCCGGAGTCATCGCCTTGTCCGGCGCGCGGCACTGCTCCTTCGAGTCCTGCCAGGTGAGCCTCGCGGGCTGGTATGCGATCGAGATCGGCGACGCCTGCGAAAACATTCAGGTCGTCGGCTGCACGCTGCAGGACCTCGGCGCCGGCGGCATCAAGGTCAACGGCGCGGCCATCCGCGATCCGGAGTACGCCGCCTATTGCACGTTCGGCCATGCGCTGACGGACAATCTCATCCGGCAGGGCGGGCGCATTTTCCACGCCGCCGTCGGCATCCTCTGCATGCATGCCCACCGCCTGACCCTCGCGCACAACCACATCCACGACCTCTTCTACACGGGTATCTCCTGCGGCTGGGAATGGGGCTATCAGCGCTCCGCCTCGCATGACAACCTGATCGCCTTCAACCGGATACACGACATCGGGCAGGGGCTGCTCTCGGACATGGGCGGCATCTACACCCTCGGCGTCCAACCCGGCACGGTCATCCGCGGCAACCTGATCCACGACGTCCGCAGCGCCCATTACGGCGGGTGGTGCATCTACCCCGATGAAGGGTCGAGCCATCTGCTCATCGAGAACAACGTGTGCTATGACGCCGACCGCGAGCCGTTCCATCAGCACTACGGGCGGGAGAATCTGGTCCTCAACAACATCTTCGCCTTCGGGGACGAGGCGACCGCCCGTGTCTCGCGAAGGGAAAAGCATGTCAGTGCGACCTTCCTCAGGAACATCTTCATCGTCGGCGGGAAGTATGCCCTGAACGGTCCCTTTTCCCTCGCCACCGCCGAAGCGCCGGTCATCCGCGCCGAGATGAATCTCTACTGGAGTTACGCAGGCGAGGCGTTGTCATTCGGCTGCACCGGCCAGCCGGACATCGATTGGGAAGGCTGGCGCGCGCGCGGCTACGACCGGATGAGCGTCCGGGCCGATCCGCAGTTTCAGGATGCGGCCCGGCGCGACTTCACGCTCGCCCCGGACTCGCCCGCCCTGGCGCTGGGCTTCAAGCCGATTCATCTGGAGACCGTCGGGCCGCGGCCGGCCGGCGCACGTGGCCCCGTGGCGCGGCAGGAGCCGGTGAATGCGGGACTGTGAGCGAGGTGATCGGGATGATGGCGAGGACGCTGTGGCGCTTTTCGGAGGTGTAGATGACGTAGAGCCGGCCATCCTGTTCGATGGCGCAGGGGTAGGACCACTCGGGACCGACTCCATTGTGCGTGTCTGTACCGTGACATAGCCGCCAGACTTTCGACAGAACCTCCGAGCCGGGTTCGCCGACCGCCAGCGCCAGCAGATTGCGCCGTCGGCCGGCCGCGGCATCCACCGCATTCCAGATCACGTAGCGCTGCCCCGTGCCGA
>CAZQKI010000150.1:8876-11599 GCA_964592855.1 uncultured Lentisphaerales bacterium | reverse complement strand
TTTTTTGAGCGCGGTGAAGCGCTGCGAAAAAGACGATGGGGCGCAGGCTGGAGCGTCAGGCATGCCCACGGTGGGCGGCTGGGCTGTTCAGCGTGCAAAACGAGGCAATGACCATGATCAACAGGATCGTACCGTGGATCTCCGGAACACTCGCGCTCACGCTCGCGGTGGTGGCGCAAGCCGGCACAACCTGGGATGGCGGCGGAAGCACCGACGCCAAATGGACGACCCCCGCGAACTGGGATGGAAACACCCCGCCCGCCTTCGACGGCACCGCGGACATCACGATCGGCACCGTGCATGCCTCCGGGACGCTGATGGTTCTCGACGGCGCAAAGCCATCAAATCCCTGAGTTCCACGCTTATCAGTC
The DNA here is from genome assembly GCA_964592855.1 of uncultured Lentisphaerales bacterium. Classification (GTDB taxonomy): domain Bacteria; phylum Verrucomicrobiota; class Kiritimatiellia; order RFP12; family JAAYLN01; genus JAAYLN01. The sequence goes on along the minus strand of CAZQKI010000150.1, from coordinate 11,228 downwards.
CGAGCTTCGTCATCACCAACGACACGCTCAAGGTTGGCGAGTTCATCCGCAAAGGAAATGCGGCGCAAATCCGTATCGAGTCCGATCTCGAAATCGCGGGAAGCCTTCGGCTCAGGTCGGACAATTCGACGACGACCGGGCTCCTGATTCCGGGGCTCATCAAAGAGTCTTCAGCTGGCTCGGACCTGATCGCCGAAAGCGCGGCGGGAGAGCTGCGGATTCTTGGCACGGGCAACACCTATTCGGGCGACACGGTTGTCCGCCGCGGCATTCTGAGCGTGTACGCGAACGTACCCGTCTCGGGGATCGGACCGCTCGGAAATTCCGCCGCGCCGGTGCTGCTCGGAGACGAACAGACCGGCGCCAACAACTGGCCGGCGCAGATCACCATCCCCAGCTCCTATTCATTTTCCAGACCGATCCGGGTGGTGGATACCGGCTCGACGACCCCGCCGGTTGTCGACATGAAAGGCAGCACCGGCACCCGCAACTTCAAGCTGCAGCTTGATCGCGACGTCCACATCAGCTACGGGCAACCGAACAATGGCACCTATGCGGGATACATCACCGGCTCGGGCGGATTCCGGCGCATCGGTGGCGTGGAATTACTGACGCTGACGTGCCTGACCAACGACTTCTCGGGCAACGTGAGCCTCGGGAGCGGATTAATCGCCTTTCCGATCGCCGGCACCACCAACGGACTGGGCACGGCAAGCAGCGCCATCGTCATCGACTCGGTCGCAGGCCGCACATCCCGCGGCCTGTATGCCAGCGGCACGGGCACGTTTTCGCGGCCGATCACGCTTTCTCCCGGAACCCCGGTGGCGGATCGCTACGTCGCCCTCGGCGTGGTGGGTGCATCCGACGTCGTGTACAGCGGCGAGGTTTCGCTCAACACGCCGGATACGGTCTATTTCTCGGCCGACAGCACCCGGTCCGTCGACTTCACCGGCACGATTTCCGGCACGTCGACGCCGATCCGGATTAACGGCAACACCAGCACAGGCAACCGCATCCGGCTTTCAAACGCGAACAACTCGTTTACGGGACAGTTGGCGCTCGGGTTGGGCGCTTCCAGCGGGTGCCTATTTGTGGGCGCCGACTCGCCGCTGGGCGGCCCGGGCGCGCTGGGCAGCCACACCACCGTCAACCTGAACGCCATGGGGTCGGGCGTGAACCGCTGCGCCCTGCTGATCGACGGCCCCTATACGGTCGGAAAGCATATCGACATTCCCAATGTAGCCTTGCATACGGGTTCACTCGCGCTCGGCGGCGCGCAAGCCAATACCCGTTGCTTCTTCACCGGCGACGTGAACCTCAGTCGCACCAATCGCCCGGTCCGCGACTGCACACTGACGGCCGGTTCGGGTGGCAGGGCCACCTTCACCGGGAAGGTCTCCGGTCGGGGAAACTGGTGGCTGCACGGCGATTGGAACGGTCCGCCAGCCTACGTCTCGACTGGCGGCGACGTGGAATTCACAAATCCCGCCAATGACTTCACCGGCCTCATTCATATCCAACGCGGATTCATGATGTTCGCCGCTACGGGGGCTGAGGGGGCCGCTGGCAATGGCTTTCTCATGGGCGGCGTCTCGGTGGCCCCAGCGGTCCCATTCGGCGTGCTCACCACCGGCCCCGCCACCGTACACCGCGGCGCGGCCATGGACCCGCACATCAACACGACGGCGGACTGCAAGATCGGCGGGATCACCCCCGATGAATCGCGCTTCACCGGAGACTTCAATTTCACGCGGGGCTCGACCTCCGGGAATTGGGTCAAGAACTACCTCTTTGCCACCAACGGGGCGACCGTGCACTTCGACGGACAGCTTTGGGGAGGGACAGGCTATCGCATCAACAAGACCGGCGAAGGCCGGGTGAACATCAATGGACGTCTGTTGGTGCCGACGTTCTTGGTAACCGCAGGCATTCTGGGCGGTTCGGGGAGCATGACCAACGCGCTGACCTTTGGCGCCGGAACGACCTTCTCGCCGGGAAGCCCCCTGGGCACGCTCACCGTCAGCAACAACGTATCCCTTGGCGCGAACAGCGCCTTCCGGGTGCAAATCGCCAATCAGCAGGCCGGCATGGCCGACGTGCATGGCAATGTCACCATCGATGCCACTGGAACCAGTATTGCGGTGCCGGAGAATGCCCCGTGCCAGAACCAGGTGATCCTGCGCTATCACGGCACCCTCACGGGGTTGTTCAGCACAAATAACCTTCCCTCTGGGGCGATTCTGGACTATGGGACGGGCGTGAACGACGCCATCCGCCTAACCCTGCCGCCCCGTGGCACCGTCCTGGTGCTTCGCTGACACGCCAGCACAGTTGGTTACCCTTAGTCGCCAC
>CAZQKI010000150.1:0-8776 GCA_964592855.1 uncultured Lentisphaerales bacterium | reverse complement strand
ACCGTCCTGGTGCTTCGCTGACACGCCAGCACAGTTGGTTACCCTTAGTCGCCACCCTTAGTCGGATACGCTTAGTCGCCACACTTAGTCGGATACTCTTAGTCGCCACACTTAGTCGGTTACTCTTAGTCGCCACACTTAGTCGGTTACTCTTCGTCGCCACGCTTAGTCGTTGATCCACAGTCATTTGCCGACTAAGCGAAACGACTAAGGGTAACCGACTAGGCGTAACCGACTAAGCGTGAGATCAAGTGTGGCGACAAAGTGTGCTCCGCCGTCCCCGGCGGTGGCGAAAGAAGCGGCCGGTTTGGTTCGCGCGGCTCGCCGAGGACGGCTCGCCCTACCCATTATCACCCACGTCCGTGTTGCGGAAAGGTAGGGCGAGGCGTCCCCGCCGAGCCGCACTGGCGCGCCATTTCAGCTGGGAGCCGGTTGACGCTTACGGCGACGCGTACGGTGGACGAACTGCGCGGTCCGATACGTCCCGCGCTTGTCTGTCGCATCGGTCGGGCGCATGCCGGTAGGACGGGACGTATCGGACCGTCCACCCGCCGGGTGCGGGCTCGTTACGTGTGGTTTTCGGAGAGCGGCCGTGCGGGCCGGGCGGGCCGATCGATCGGAAAGGGTGCCGTCTTGTTCCCCGCGTCGATTGAGAGGTGCGGGAAGGGAATCTCGATGTCTTCGCGGTCGAAGCGCGCCTTGATGTCGCAGAGGATCGAGGCGCGCAGATCGAGCATGTCGGCGGTGGCGAACCAGACGCCCAGCGTGAAATCCATCGACGAGGCGCCGAAGCCTTCGAAGATCACGATGGGGGCGGGTTCGTCCAGCGCGAGCGGGTTGGCGTCGGCGATCTCCTTCAACAGGGCGATGACGCGGGTCGGATCCTCCTTGTAGGCGACGCCGACGGGGAGATCCAGGCGGCGGACCGGAAAGCGGGTGACGTTGATGATCGGCTGCTTGACCAGCATCTCGTTGGGGAAGCGGACCAGTCGGTTGTCGAGGGTGCGCACCTGCGTGGCCAGAAGTCCGACGTTGTAGACGGTGCCGGTCGTGCCGTCGATGGTGACGACCTCGCCGATCCGGAAGGCGTTCTCGCCGATCAGGAAGATGCCGCTGATCAGGTTCGACAGGCTCGTCTGGGCGGCGAAGCCGATGGCGACGCCCGCCACGCCTGCTGCGGCGAGAATGCCGTTCAGCTTGATGCCGCAGGCCGAGAGTGCGCTGAAGATCGTCAGGACGACGATCAGATTGCGCACAACCTTGGCCGTCATGATGGCCGTCGATTTGCCGAAGTGCGCCGCCATCGCGCGGGACAGCACCCGCTGCAGCAGCACGGCGGCCAGCCATCCGGCGGTCAGAATCCCCGCGACGTGCAGGATGGCGGCGATGTTGGCGGACAACCAAACGAGCATATGGGCGATCATGGCGGCTTCCTGTCTAGCGTGTCCAGCCGCCGAGCAGGCGGCTGGAGAGGCTTTCCGTGGCGGGGTTGCGCGGCTCGGTGAGCGGCGTGAGCCGGCGGTCGCCGCCGGCCTGGCTGCCGAGATAGCGGATGCCGGTGTCGGCGTCGATCCCCTTGAAGGTCACCTCGACCGTGGTCGCCCAGAGACGCCCATCCTCGCCCTGGGAGATGCCGAGGTGGTCGGTGAGCAAGGCCAGCGTCCGGTACTCCAGCAACCCGTGCGAGGCATTTTTCAACTGCATTGTGCAGATCGCCCGAGCGGGATCGGCCGGGCCCAGGCCGTCGATGGTCAGGCGTGCCCGGGAATGCAGCGCCAGGCAGAGCAGGCCCCGCGGATCGTCGGGCGCGCCGAACCAGGTCTTGGAGAGGGCCTGCACGGGAAACGCCGCCAGGTGCAGGGCGTCGTTGTGCAGCGGGAGTTCGACGCGCACCGTCACCGGAATGCCGACATAGAGGCTGCTGTGTGAAAGCGGCAGCAGGTGCAGGGGCGATTCGGGCCGGACCACCAGCGGCAGCACCGGCATGACGGGGCGCAGGCGGATTTCCGGTCGTCCCTCGGAATCGACGTAGCGGGTCCATTCCACGTTCTCCGGCGCGGGGACATCGGGCCTGTATTCGAGCGCCTGTGGTTCATCCTCCAGGTGATGCGCCAGCCGCCATTCCCCCGCCTGATGCCAGATCCAGAGCGACAAATGGTCGATCCTGAACCCGGCGCATTGCCCAACGGGAATCTCGTGTGCTTTCCAAAATACCATGCCGCAATCCTTGTCAAAAGACTCACGGATGGTGGCAGAAAGACGGGCGGGGGTCAAGTTGGAAGCGGCTACAGTTGAAATCGGCGACAAGGGAACCGTCCTTGCTTGACGACCATCCTTGCTTGACGATGCAGGCATTCTCTGCCTATACTACAGGCATGAAGCGAAATCAATACACGTTGCGGGATGTGCCCGAAGCGGTTGATCGGGAGTTGAGAGCGCGCGCGGCGCTAACACGAGAAAGCCTGAATACGGTCGCAATCCATATGCTTACTGTCGGTCTGGGCCTCGGCGACAAGCCCAGGAACTTCTGCGACCTCGACGCGCTTGCCGGGACATGGGTCGAAGATCCCGTTTTCGCCGCTGCTTTACGAGACATGGACACGGTTGACAAGGAACTGTGGCGGTGAGGATCATCCTCGACACGAACCGCTATGTCGACTTCTGCCGGGGCGAGCCCGACGTGCAGGCCATCATCCGGCAAGCCGATTCCATTTTCCTGCCGTTTGTCGTGTTGGCCGAACTTCGCGCCGGGTTCCGCTGCGGCACGGTCGGCCGACGGAATGAAGCGACACTCGTCCGTTTACTGGCCTCGCCGAGAGTCTCGGCACTGTATCCCGACGAACAGACCACGCACGTCTATGCCGGTCTGTTCGCCCAACTCAGGACCCAAGGCACACCGATCCCGACCAATGACCTGTGGATCGCGGCGCTTGTCGTCCAGCATGACCTGATGCTCTGTTCGCGCGACGCCCACTTCGACCATTTGCCACAATTGGCGCGATGTTAGACGACGACCCGAGGATGTGCAGATCGGGGCGCTGGAACGAATGCGTCAACCAAGAGCTGGACTAATGAAAATGACCTTGTGGACGGCCTATTGACCGCCAACGGCGGGCGCGGCTGGTACTACCGTGGTCCGGCCGGCAGTGGCGGGGCGATCTTCCTCTCCGGCCTGAAGGTCACCGGCTCGGGCACGCTGCGGGCCAACGGCGGCATGGGGCAGGATTACCGCGGACCCGGTGGTGGTGGGCGGATCGCAGTCTGGTACCACATGTCCCTCGCCGCCGCCGAAGAACGGATCGCGAGGCAGGATGTTTCAGGGCTTTCGCATAGCGCGGCCTACCCGTCCTTCCCGGACGAGCCGTGTTTCACGGGCGAGTTGCAGGCGGATGTTTACATGTCGACCCTACCCAACCAGCCCCAGGCGGGTATAACCGGCTTCTATACCCCCGGCACGCTGGTGATTCTCCGATGAATGAAGCGGCGCTTGCAAAACGTTGCAAGCGCCAGGAATCAGTGGGGCCGCTGGCCCCGCGTTGCCGGGCCAGTTGGATCGAAGATGAGACATGCGGCGCAGCCTTGTCGCTGCCGCTTGGTTTTCAAAAATCTTTGTCGCGAGCTTTGTCGTGAGCTTTGTCGGGTGTTCGAGGAGGTGTACGAGTCGGTGTGCATGGCGCCGAGCAGAATGGCCCATGAAACACTGAAACCGGGGCTGAAGCCCCTGGCAGGCTTCCGCCTGAAGGCGGGACTCCGGCAAGGTGTGGCTGGTGCGCCGGCGCTGGGTTCCAAGGCAGATGCCGAGGTCGGAGTCCCGGCTTCAGCCGGAAGCGAGCGAAGGCCTTCAGGCCTGGGTGACGGTCGAGTAACGGTTATCATCGACCTGTTCTGCCGCCGATTACGGCAAACGATTGTGCGGCACGCAACGGGTCGCGCGATCTCATGTACCGCGTGTCCTTCAGGCTTCCACGCGGCGCGGTCCGATACGTCCCGCGCTTTTGCGGACGCATCGATCCGGGCGTGAGCCGTAGAGCGGGACGTATCGGACCACTCAAAGTCAGGTTCATTCGACAGCCGGATCGCGGCCGGCGTCGGCGCGGCGGATGCTGTCCTCGCCCAGCTTGTCGCGGAGACGGTCGAGCGTGAGGCTGAGCGCCTCGTGCCGCTCGCGCTTGGAAGGGGTGTCGGCGGCGAACGCGAAGAGGTCGGGTTGCTCCTGGCGCTCCGCGACCAGGCCCGAGACGCCGAAGCCGATCAGGCGCACGGGACGGTTCACGTGCTCCGCCACGAAGAGTCGCTCCGCCAGCTCGCGGAGCGAGAAGTCGTCGAAGCAGGGGATGTCGAACTGGCGCTGACGAGTCAGCGTCTGGAAGTCGGACCAGCGGAGCTTCAGGCGTCCGACGGTCGCGTAGCGGTGCGCCGCGCGGAGGCGGCGCCCCACGTCGTCCGCGAGGTCGCGGAGCCTGGCGAGGAGCACTTCGTTGTCGCGGCAATCGGTGTCGAAGGTGTGTTCGCGCGAGAGACTCAGCTCCTCGCGGTCCATCTCGATCTTCCTGGGATCGTCGCCGAAGGCCAGTTGCAGCAGGTGGCCGGCCACATGGCCGCCGACCTGCGCGACGAGGCGCGTCCGTTCGGCCTGCTGGAGATCGCCGACCCTCACGTAGCCATGCTTCTCCAGTTCCGCCCGCAGCACCTTGCCGACGCCCCAGAGGCGCCCGATGGGCATGGGGGCGAGGAATTCCAGGATGGCGGCACGCTCGGTCGGGGCGGTGACGAGGCCATCGGGTTTGGCGAGTTCGCTGCAAAGCTTCGCGAGGAACTTGTTGCCCGCCACGCCGACGGAGGCCGTCAGGTGCAGTTCGCCGGCGATGGCGGCGCGGATCTGCCGGCCGATGGAGGCGCCGTCGCCGAAGAGCCGGCGGGCGCCCGTCACGTCGAGAAAGGCCTCGTCGCAGGAGAGGGGCTCGATCAGCGGGGTGAAGCGCTCGAAAATCTGGAGGATGTGGCGGGAGGCGGCCTCGTAGCGCGCCATGTCGGGCGGGACGAAGATGCCGTGGGGACAGAGCCGTCCCGCCTCGCGCGAGGGCATCGCGGAGTGGACGCCGAACTTGCGGGCCTCGTAGGAGCAGGTCGAGACGACGCCGCGACGGTCGGGCGGCGCGCCGACGATGACGGGTTTGCCCCGCCACTCGGGATGGTCGCGCTGCTCCACGGAAGCGAAGAAGGCGTCCATGTCGATGTGCAGAAATTCACAGGGGAATGGCATGTTGCGTCCAACTCGGGCCGACGGTCTTGGACCAGACGACAATAGCGGATTTTGCCGCAGATGCAAAGTCGCCCCACCTTGGCGCTTGATCTGTTCCATTATGCGTCATATAATGCCGGCCTATTCTGATATATGGAATGGCTTCGTCTTGAACAACACCCTTCAGAACGGATTCAATTTGCTGGAGCTGCTGGCGGCTGGCGGCCAGGATGCTTCGGTCACGGAGTTGTCCGTCCGGGCCGGCCTGCCCCCGAGCCATGTCTGCCGTCTGCTCAAGACGCTGCTTCAGACCGGCTATGTCGAGCAGAGCGAGGAATCGCGCCGCTACCGCGTCAGCCTGAAACTCCTCCATCTTGCCCATGCCCGTCTCGTCAATCTCGACTTCCGCCGGATCGGCCGCCCCTTTGTCGCCCGGCTGGCCGAATCGCTGCAGGCCCACGCCTACCTCTCCCAGCCGCTGCGGGGGCTCTCGATCGTCGTCGATGTGGCCTACCCGCGCGGCGCGGCCGTCGATGCCGACGTTGTCGTGGGGCAGATCCACTCGGTCTGCCACAGCGCCTGCGGCAAGATCTGCGCCGCCTTCGCGACGGAGGACGAGCGCAAACAGCTCTTCGACGACCTCGACCGGTCCGGCACCGCCGAGCCCCGCAAGGCCCGGTTCGCGGAGTTCGTGCGGATTCGCAAGAACCGGTTTGCCGTCCGCGACGAGGCGGGCGTGCTCGCGGTGGCCGCGCCGCTGTTCCGGGCGGAGGGACGCTTTTGCGGCGCCCTCGGCGCCCACCTGCCGCCGAAATCCAGGCTGAACAAGACCATCGAGCAGGAGGTGCGGCGCATGGCCGAAGCCCTCTCGTTCGGTCTCGGTTACCCTTTTTCGCAGTGATCGCACGACCTCAACCCAGGAACATCCAACCATGAATACTACCGAACTGAAGGCACTGGCGCGCCAGGCGGGCGCGGATCTGATCGGCATCGCGCCGGCCAGCCGGTGGGCCGACTGGCCCGCCGCCGGGAATCCGGCGACGCTGCTGCCCAAGTGCCGCTCCGTCATCGTCATCGGCCGCCGCATCCTTCGCGGGTCCTTTCGCGGCGTCGAAGAGGGGACCAACTTCTACTCGACCTACCATATGTTCGGCGCATTCTGGATGGAGAGCGACTTCCTTTCGCGGACCGTGCACCAGTTGGCCGGTTCCGTCGAAGCCACGGGCCATGAAGCCGTGCCCCTGTTCGGCGGCGCCGCGCCTGACGCCCCGATGCAACTCGACTGCAAGGCGCTGGCCCACGCCGCCGGCCTGGGCTCCGTCGGCAAGGGCGGCTTTTTCCTGACGCGCGAGTATGGACACCGCCAGCGTTTTGCGCTGATTCTGACCGACCTCGAACTGGCAGGCGACCCCGTCGACGATCTCGATTTCTGCAACGGCTGCGACGCCTGTCTGAAGGCCTGCCCCCTGCAGGCGATGTCCGACGATGGCCGGCCGGCGTTCGGCATCAACAGGCAGCTTTGCGGCCAGTGCGCCAACGGCAAGCTGGCATCCTTCCCACAGTCCTACGAGAGCCTCGACCGCTTCGCCGCCTCCTGCGGCCGCGCCTGTCTCGTCGCCCTGGAGGGCAAGGTCGGCAACCGCTTCGCCGCCCCCTTCCGCCGCCGTTCCGTCTGGACGCGCGACCTCGAGGGCAAATGCTCGGTTCACCCCCTTTCCAAGCAATAGGAGCCTGTTCACATGACTGCACAACAACTCAAGGACGCCGCCCGGGGCTTTGGCGCGGATCTGGTCGGCATCGCCTCGATCGACGCCCTCCGCTACCTCCCCGCGGAAATCAATCCGCTCTCGATCCACTCCCAGGCCAAGTCCGTCATCGTCGTGGGACGCAAGGTCCTTCGCGGTACGTTGCGGGGCATCGAGCAGGGCAACGAGTTCGACAACTCGTTTCCGGCCTTCGGGTTCTACTCGCTCGAAGACAACTACCTCGCCAAGACCACCTACGATGTGACCATCTGGATGGAGAAGCGGGGGTTCGAAGCCGTCCCGCTCTTCGCCTACGACGTTGACGGTCAGCCCGCCGGCGTCCCGGTCGCCCCCGGCAAGCCCGCGCCGAACGTCATCCTGCAGTACCGGATTCTCGCGCAGGCGGCGGGGCTGGGCGAGACGGGGCTCAGCGGCCTGTTCCTGACGCCGGAGTTCGGCCCCCGCCAGCGCTTCGCGATGCTGGTAAGCGACGCCGAGCTCGAGGCCGACGCCCCCTTCAAGCCCCGCATCTGCGATGATTGCGGCGCCTGCGTGAAGGGCTGCCCCCTGGACGCGCTCGATGCCGCCGCCGGCAAGCCCTTCGGTTTCGCCGGCTGCGAGCGGACGGTCGCGGCGCGCAACAACGCCCGCTGCCTGCGCTGCAAGAATGGCGCCACTCAGACGAACGAAGGGCGCTTCAACACGGTGGATCGCATGGCCGCCGCCTGCAACCGCGCCTGCATCGCCGCCCTCGAGGCGCGCGGCACCCTCGCGGAAAAGTTTGAAAACCCCTTCCGGCAGTCGCCGACCTGGAGCCGCGACCTGCTGGGCAACACGATCTCGTAACCGGAGAACAGCGTCATGTCTGATAAAAAATTGACCGCACAGATGATCAAGGATCTCGCCCGGCAGCTCGACGGCGGAGGAGGAGGCGTCGGGATCGTCGGCATTGCGCCGATCTCGCGGTTTGCCAATGCGCCCGAGCGGATGCATCCGAAGAACATCTTTCCCGACTGCCAATCGGTGATCTCGATCGTCCAGCCGATTCCGCGGAGCACCTATCGCGGCATCACGGAGGGGACGCACTGGAACAACTACACCTACTACGCCTACAACCGCCTGAACACCATTTTCCGCCCGATGGTGACGGAGGAGCTGGCGCGGTTCATCGAGGACCGCGGCTACGAGGCGGTGCCCGTCTATCCCGGCGTGCCCGAGTCCTATCCGAACCGCCCCGATCCCGTTCCCGGGCGGCCCTCGCCCGAGATCAACATCCAGGTCCGCATCGCCGCGATGGCCTGCGGGCTGGGCGAGATCGGCTGGTCGAAGGTCTTCATCCACCCCGTCTACGGCCCGCGCGTCCGCATCGGCACCATCCTCACCGACGCCAAGCTGGATGCGGATGCGATGATCAAGCCCGGCACCCTCTGCAAGCGCTGCATGCACTGCGTGCCGACCTGTCCGGGCAACGCCATCCCCCCGCGCAACGGCCCGTCGATCACCATCAAGCTGGACGACCAGGAATACACGTGGGGCGATGTCAACATGGGACGATGTACCGCGACGCACCACGGCATCAACTACAAGGCCTCCCCCTTCCTGAAGCGCTACTTTCCCGGCTTCAACCTCGACATCACCGATACGACGATGTCGGAGGAGCTGGCGTACAAGATCACCCACTCGCTGGGCCTGGCGAACTGGCACCGTCAGAATCCCGAGTTTCCCGGCACGACGGGCTACCCCTACATCAAGCAGATCTCCGCGCACTGCGGCTACCTGGCCGTCTGCG
>CAZQKI010000149.1:0-11631 GCA_964592855.1 uncultured Lentisphaerales bacterium | reverse complement strand
GCGCCCGGTCGAGCCCGCAACGAGCCTGTGGGATCAGGTCGAAATCGAAATGGCCCGGCACCTCTTCAATGCCCTCCGTAACAACATCCCGTTCCCCGTCACGAGTGCCGACGCGCTGGAGGTGGTGCGGATCACCGAAATCGTCAAAAAACAGAACCCGCAATTCCAGTGGATCGGGTGAGCGAACAGCCGGATGCCGCCATGAAGAAGATCAAAATCGGGCAAATCGGCGTGTGCCACGAGCATGCCGAAGGTAAAATCAAGACGCTGCGCAGCATGTCCGACGTCTTTGAAATTGTCGGCGTGGTCGACGACCGCTCCAGCCGCTCCGCCAAGTTCGCAGGTTCAAACCTGACCCCCTACGAAGGCTTGAAGTGGGTGACGGAAGCGGAGCTATTCAACACCCCCGGCCTTGAGGCGGTCGCCATCGAGACCCCGAACGACGACCTCGTTCCAACCGCTCTCCGGTGCCTGGAACACAAGCTGGCGATGCACATGGACAAGCCGGCGGGATACGACTTGCCGCTGTACGATCAGCTGCTTCGAGGCTGCGAAGCCCGGAGTATCCCCTTCCAGATCGGCTACATGTTCCGCAACAACCCGGCGATTCAATTCTGCCTCCACGCCGCCCGGAAGAACTGGCTGGGCGACATCTTCGAAGTTCAGGCGAACATGAGCCACAACTACGGCGGAGACCGATATGCGGACTATCTCGGTCAGCTTCCAGGAGGCATCCTGTTCAACCTCGGCTGCCATCTCATTGACTTCATCGTTGCCCTGCTGGGACGCCCTGCAAAAAATACGCCGTTTCTGAAGTCGACACCGGGACTTCCTGATGCGATCAAGAACAACGGTCTGGCGATCATCGAATATCCCCATGCCACAGCCACCGTGCGGGCGTGCAGCCTCGAGGTTGGCGGACTGGAACATCGCCGGTTGAAAATCTGCGGCACGAAGGGAACGATCGAGCTGAGTCCGTTGGAACGCTTCGACGGACAGCCGTTGCTCCTGCGGCTGTCGTTGCTCGAAGGCAATGAGGCGTATCCCGCGGGAGCCCATGTCGTCGACACAGGAACCCGGCTCGACCGCTATCAAGACCAGCTTCTCGAATTCGCGCAACTGATCTCCGGCGAGGTGAGCAATCCCTACACCCGCAAGCACGACTACCTGGTTCAAAAAGTCCTACTGGCCGCGGCTGGATGCATCATCCCCCCCAAAGGGGCGTGACAGTTGGCGCTGGTGTTTGGCTGGAACATGGGGAGACAAGGGAAGAACTGGAGCCCGCCGTCCCCGGCGGTAGCGAATGAAGCCGCCGTCCCGTCTCCCGATTCGCTACGGCGGAGGACCGCCGGGTCCACAGCATCCTGTTCACCGGGATCGATGTCTCCTGTTGCCCGGTCTGCGGCAAGGGACATCGGGTCTGTGTTCGTGAACTCCATCGCGCCCGAGACGGACCCGCATGAACATGCTCGCTACATCCCCATAGCGTTGTCGCTGGCCCGGCGCGGCTCCGTTCAACAACCATTTTATCCCCCATGCGGCAAAAAACCGCTTGTCATCAATCCGCAGCCGCTCTACACTTGCCGCACGAGAGATAAAACGCTATTCGTTGGCCAAGAGATGAAAGCATGAAGAAAATTCCAGACGAGCCGAACAAAGTGCGTCACATGTGTATGAGCCAGCCACAGCAGGCGGAATTGCGAACGGACTCCCTCAGGGAAAAACTCAGTGTCGTGATCGGCAACTTGCCGTCGAGTGGGGTGACGTTGGCCGAGATTCGAGACCTTGTCGGACAGGACGGGTTATTGCTTCTCACAGCGTTCCTTACAATCGTTTTCATGGTCCCTGTTTCGATTCCGGGTGTCAGCACCGTATTCGGCGCCGCCATCCTGCTGATCGGCATCAGCCGCCTTCTCGGCCGCAACCTGTGGTTGCCGGAGCGTATTGCGCATCGCGTGTTGCCGGCCGAAAAACTTCGGACGGGGCTCAACAAAGGCGGCATATGGTTGCATCGGCTGGAGCGCGTGAGTCGGCCCCATCGCCTGAATTGGCTGGCGTCCACTGGGCTGATGGACACCCTGAACAACTGCGCTCTGATCACAGGATCCGTCCTGCTCATGGCACCTTTTGGGCTGATTCCTTTCAGCAACACACTGCCCGCCCTTGCGCTGTTATTCCTTGCCATCGGGCTGTTGCAGCGCGACGGTCTCTGCGTCCTGTTCGGGCATCTTGCCAACATCGCCACAATGATCTACTTCATCGTCCTCATGGTCGGTGGCGGTGCAGCCATCCGTGAGGTGCTTCGGCACGTCGTGGGCAAAGCGTCATGAGCTGAGTTGAGAAAACTCACGACTTGAGAGCCAGACGAACTGGCCATTCTGTATACTGTAAGAAAAAGTCACTTTGAACGGCCTGGAATACCCATCGCCTGCTGATCGGCAATTTCCTTGGGCTCAAGGCTGCGAGAAGTCGGGTCGGGATTGAAATAGTAGTTGAACGAGATGAACACGCGATCATTTCTCTCAATATCCCATAGATTCTGCCTGCACCATAGAGCTTGTCGGTGGGATACAGGATCGTGTCCAATGCAAGCGAGAACGGCAGATCCGCAACAACAATATGGCCGGTTGCCACATATATCGGAAACAAGCACCCCAAAAAAAGCGGCAAGGGTTTAATAAAGGTGGGATGGGCACACTCGTTTAGTTCGCGAAAGGCATGCCTGACCCCGATGTAGGGTGCGCTGTCTCTGCGGCGCAACGCATTCTTCCGCGCAGCAAGCGACGTACATCCCGTCAGTGAAAGAAGCAGCGCTGAAGATATGGCCAGGAGAACCGTCTGGCGCAGTCGGTTTCGCAAGTGGATCTGTGACATGTTTCTTCCTCGTAATCCGTAAGCGTCGCCGTAAGCGTCAACCGGTTCCCACGGCAGTTATCCGAGTGTTAGATCCCGGCGCAGCCGCGCTGACCGCTTACTCTTACACTCACACACCCACACCCCCACACACCCACACACACAAGGCAAACAGACCGTGCCAATTGCATCAATGAAGGTGACTGCAGGCGCCGCCGCAGCAGCCGCCACGTCCGGCCGACGGGCACGTGGGCGTAGTCGGACAACTGTCGCAGGCCTTGCCGGCCGAAGCATCGGCACGGGCCGAGAACGTCGAAAGCTGCTTCGCCGGATTGAGCGCGCCGCATTTCACGCACGCCGCAGGAACGTCGGCCCGGTTGCGGGCGAGGTGCTCAAATGCATGCCCGCATTTTTTGCAGCGATATTCGAATATCGGCATGGTTCCATCCTCAAATCAGGGGTTTAACCCACTTGGCCACATCCGCCTCGGTGGCGCAGCGCGGCACGTTGGCAAAAAGCTTCCAGACCTCGGTTCGGCTGACCGACTCGCCCTGCTGCAGCGACACCAGCGGCCCGAGGCTTTCGACTTCCAGCATGTCCTCGTTGGTAAAGCACTCGAAATTGACATTGCCGTCGGGATACTCGGCATCCTCGACGCAATCGAAGTACTTGACGAAGAGGAGGTTTTCACGCTGATAGGCCGCCCACCCTTCGCGCTGCTTCAAGCCGATCTTGTTGGGTGATCGGCCCGCCTCGTGGCGGATGAAGAGATAGTCCCGACCGAGCATCAGGCGCGAATCGTTGAGCACCGTGTAGGCCCAGAGGCTCCAGTTCTGCGTGGGTTCGAGACACTCCGTGTGGGGCTTCTTGGCGGGAAGCGGAATGATCGCCTGTCCGCCGGGCCCCATCACCGAGAGCGCCCACGTCGAGCAGCGCACCGGCAACTCGCGACGGTTGATCAGCGTGTGGACCACCTTCACTTCGTTGCGCTCCGGATCCAGCGTGATATCCATCTGCTTGGCGAGCCCGGTCAAAGGCCCGGCGGCCTGCAGCGTGCGGACGCCATTCGGAATCGCCACGGCCGATTCGTAGGGGTCGTTATCCAGCTCATAACTCCAGGGCTTGGCCTCGGGTGCGACCCAGAAGCGGTGACCGCCACGGATCATCCATTCCGACTCGCCGCGGCCACCCTGCTGCTCCGCATATTCGGCAAAAATGTTGGGTCCGCCCACGAAACCGAAACGGAGGATGCGGGGACCCACATCGCGCGAGATGACGAGTTCGACTTCGCGATTGGCCAACCGAATCGCATTCCATCCCTTGAATTTCACCATTTGCATGTTGTTCTTGCTCCTCAGAGGGCCGTATGGCCTGGGTTCATTTTCAGGAAGAGACGCCGGATCCAACTGCCTTCGGCGACGGCGCCCTGATCGATCAGGACGCAGAGAAGGGCAACCGCCACGAGGCAGACGCCGATGATCGCCGGCAGGGAAAGCGTTTCCCGGATGCCCGGCGTGAAAAACCCAACGGGAATGGATGCGCGCAATTCCAAACCCGGAACGAATGTCAACCCAATCAGCGTGGCCAAAGCCATCCATATCGACATAATCAAGATCTCGCTTTCATTTGCCGCCGTTCAAGCGGTAAAATCAGCGGCAAGGATAATAGAACCGGCAAGGATTGTCCATGTCCAACCAGCAATTCTCTTTTTGGCCGATTCCGCCTGAAGGGTGTGTTGATTAATGCGACCGCAACGCGATTTTTTTAATATGGAAATCAGGAAAGCAGGAAAAGATGCCCGCTTTCCTGAATTCCTTGCCTATAACTTGGACATTTTGTCACAGTTACCCCCCCGTTTTTTCGCGGCAAAGCCGCGCGGCAGGCTGAGTTCCAGATTGATATTCAGTTCGGATAAATCAACAGTTCCTTCAGCCGGAAGCAAGCAACGACCTTCAGGCCGGGGTGGGGTCAAGAAACGGAACCGAACAGGCAACCGCATCGCTTTCGCCGGCGTTCTCGCGGGGACGGCTCTGCTGTCGCTGTCGCTCTGCCCAAGGTTGCCAGCCGCCACCCCGGCACGCCGTTTCGGCAGCGGACCGCTGACGCGCTCCGTGCAGAACGAGGCCGACGCGGCCATCGCCCGCGCCCAGAGCTGGCTCATTGAACAGCAGGCGGCCGACGGCACCTGGGGCGGACAGAACCCCTACCTGACCGCCGTCTGCGCCCTGGCGGTCAGCGGCGACGGAACGACCGCCCCCGAGCGGCACGAAAAGGCGATTGTCAAGGCGGTCCACTGGCTTGCCACGCACCCCGCAACGAACGCCTGCACGGTCAAGAACCTTCAGGCCGCCGCCTGGCGCGACCTCGCTTTGCAGGTGCTCGGCGCCCCTTCGGCGCCTGTGCGCAGCCCGCTCCTGGATGCGCCGTTGTCGTCGGCCTCCAATGTCCTCACGGAACTGGCCATCCTGGAGGCGCGTCAGATGTGCGGCGAACCGCTCCCGACCAACGCCATCCCTAGCGTGGCGAATCCGGCGGAATCGCTGATCCGGGCGGCGCAAGGGCAGCAGCCGCAACAGGTAGTCCGCGAGCGTGTCGCTGGCGTGGCCGCGGCCTGGGGCTCCCCTGACGTGCTGCTTTGGCGCGAAGAGCAGGCGCAGCGCGCGTGGTGGCTCGCCCGGACGATCAACCGGCAGGCCAATGGCGTCCTGGCGCTCTCCCCCACCCTCACCCTCGACTGGCGGCGCGATCTGGCCGACTATTGGGTGAGTCGCCAGCGGATCACCCCGCACGGGGGCGGCCGGTGGGACTCGGCGTTCGTCTCGCCCGTCGAAGAGACGGCCTTTGCCATTCTGCTGCTGCGCGAGCTTTGATCCGCCGGCCGTCAGTCTTCAGCAGACCTTGCCGGGGTTCAGGATGTGGTTGGGGTCGAAGGCCGTCTTGATGTTGCGCAGCAGCGTCATGGAGACTTCGCCGAGCGATTCCGCCAGAAACGCCTTCTTGGCGAAACCGATGCCGTGCTCGCCCGAGACCTGCCCGCCCAGTTCGCGGGCTTTCGCATACAGCAGGTCGAAGGCCGCCTTCAATTTGGCGGCGTAGGTATCGGCATCCAGGCCGTCACGCAGGACGTAGACGTGCAGATTGCCGTCGCCCGCATGCCCGAAGCCGCTGAGCCGCACCCCAACCTGCTGCTGAACCGTCTTGGTGAATTTGACAAAATCGGCCACCCGCTTGCGCGGCACGACCACGTCGCACTCCTCCATTTCCGACGTCGACGCCTTGATCGCCTCGAGAAACGCGCCCCGCGCGCTCCAGATCGAGACCTGGCGCTCGTCCGTGTCGGAGATGAGGACATCCTTGGCGCCGGCCTGCAGGCAGACCTCGGCGACCTTCCCGTAGACGGCCTCCACCTCCTCGCGGCTGTTGCCGTCGAAGGTGAGCAGCAGGTAGGCGTCGGCCGAGTGGTCGGGGAATTTCTTGCCGAGGTACTGCTCCGCACACAGAATCACCGGCTTCTCCATGTACTCGATGGCGGTGGGAATGTATTTCGATTTGATGATGACGGGGACCGTCTCGATCGCCGACACCAGATCATCGAACGGAATTAGCAGGCTGATCGCCTGCTTCGGCAGGGGGAGCAGCTTGAGCGTCGCCCGGGTGACAAAGCCCAGCGTCCCCTCGGAGCCGACGATCAGGTCCTTCAGGCTGTAGCCCGAGCTGTTCTTGACGACCTTGCCGCCGACTTCGATCACATCGCCGGAGGCGAGCACCACCTCGAGTCCGCGGACGTAGTCGCGCGTGACGCCGTACTTGACCGCGCGCATCCCCCCGGCGTTGGTGTTGATGTTGCCGCCTATCGACGCGCTTTTCTCGCCGGGATCGGGCGGATAGAAGAGATCGTGAGTCTCCACGAACTTGGAAATTTCCATGAGCAGCACGCCCGGCTCCACGGTCAGCGTCAGGTTCTCCTCGTCCAACTCGAGTATCCGGTTCATGCGTGCGGTGCCGAGCATGATGCCGCCGTGCAGGGCCACCGAGGCGCCGACAAGCCCGGTGCCCTGTCCGCGCGGCGTGACGGGAATCCGCCGCGCATTGGCATGGCGCAGAATGGCGGCCACCTGTGCCGTGGAAGCCGGCTCCACCAGAACGTCGGGGAAGTGATGCAGCGCGCCCATTTCGTCGTGGCTGAAGTCCTCGTGGATGGCCTCCCGTACCGTGACCTTGCCGTCGGGCGCCACCGCCGCCTTCAGAAAGTCGATGTCCGCCGGCGTCAGCGGATTGTATCTTGCGGCATCAGACATGGCTGGCCCCGTTTTCGATTTTGTTCAACAGCGCGGGGATGATCTCGCAGACATCGCCCACGAGCGCCGCGTGGGCCGCCTTGAAGATGGGGGCCTGCGGGTCGATGTTGATCGCCAGGATCTGCTCCGCGCCGCTCATGCCCGCGACAAACTGGATGGATCCCGAAACGCCGCAGGCGATCAGCAGTTTCGGTTTGACGGTCCGTCCGCTGAGTCCGATCTGACGGCGCGGCTCGAGCCACCCCGCCTCGATGACGGGACGCGTCCCCCCCACCATGCCGCCGAGATGTTCCGCCAGCCGTTCGAGCCAGGCGAGATTCTCGCGCCGCTGCAGCCCCAGCCCGGCGACCACCAGCACGTCGGCATCCTCGATGTTCTTCACCGGCGCCTTGCGGTGCGTGGCCAGCGTCTCGATCCGCGAGGCCAGCATCGTCGCCGACGGCGTCATGCGGAGGATCTCGCCCTGCGGCGCGGCGAGCCGCTCCGGCGCGGAGAAGATCTTGTAGCGGACCGTGGCGAACTGCGGCCGGTGGCGGGGCGTCCGGATGTGCGCCATGATGTTGCCGCCGAAAGCCGGGCGGATCTGATCGAGGTCCGTGTTGTCCTGGATGTCCAGAAACGTGCAATCGGCCGTCAGGCCCGTGCGGAAACGCGCGGCGGTGCGCGGCGCCAGGGAACGTCCGATCGCGGTGCCGCCGACCAGCACCACGGCCGGGCGGCTCCGCTTGATGAAATCCTCGAACACCGCCGTGTAGGGCTCGATGCGGAAATGCGCCAGTTGCGGGTGGTCGTACAGGTAGACCTGATCGACGCCGTAGTGGCGCAGGGCTTCGGCCTGGGCGTCCAGGGCGGTTCCCGCCAACAGCGCCACAACCGGCTGCCCCACCTTCCGGGCGAGTTCGCGGGCCTTACCGAGCAGTTCGAACGACACCGGATGAATCTCGCCGTCGGTCTGGTCGATGTAGACGGCGACCCCGCGCCAGGTGCTTTTGTCGACGGCCAGCCGAATATCGTTGATCAGTTCAAACGCTCCGGGCGGGCCTTTTTTGATGCACAGCCGGCACATCCGGCAGGCGGCGGAAATGCTGACGCACCCCTTCACCACTTCGATGGCGCCGAACGGGCACAGGGCCGCGAGGTTGCCGGTGCCGGAGAGTTTGTCGTGATGAACAATGATTTCCGCCATGGTCGGTCACCCGCCTAGAAATTTTTTCCGGCGAAGCTGCCGGTGCAGACGGTCGGCCAGTTCGGCGCCCGTCCCTTCCCAGGTTTCGTGAATGACCTGGTGCTCCGGGGGAAAGATGCGCAGCACCTGCGTCGGCGAGCCGTTCAGCCCGTAGTGCGCGGGATCGGCATCGGGCAGGTCATCCAGCGTGAGCACCCGGATCGGGCGGTCGCGGGTCGCCTGCTTGAGCTTGTAGGAGGGCAACCGCGGTGTATGGATTCCCTTGTTGACGGAGAGGAGGCATGGCAGCGGCATCCGGATCGTTTCCTCCGTCGCCGGGAGATCAACCTGCACGGTGAGCGACTTGGCGCCGAAATCGGAGATCGCCGTGACGTTCGTGGCGTGCGGAATGTCCAGGAATTCGGCGATCTCGGGGCCCACCTGGGCGGTATCGCCGTCGGTGGTCTGCTGGCCGCACACGATCAAGCCCGCTTCGCCCAGTGCGAGAATGGCCTGGGAGAGCGTATAGGCCGTCGCCAGGACATCGGCGCCCCCGAAGCGGCGGTCGGTGATCAAGACCCCCTCGTCAATCCCCATCATCAAGGCCTCGCGCAATGACCGCTCGGCCTGCGGCGGCCCCATGGTCAGGGCCACGGTCGTGGCCTCCGGGCAGGCCTCCTTCAGACGGATCGCCGTTTCCAGCGCGAACAGATCGTAGGGGTTGACCTTCGACGCGACCCCCTCCCGCTTGAGCACGCCGGTCTTCTCGTCGATGGCGACTTGTGTGGTGCCGGGGACCTGTTTGATGCAGACGATGATCTTCACGTCACCGGTTCTCCACGATCACGGAGACCCCGTCGGGAATGACGGTCAGCCGCGCGGCGTCACCGGCGCGTTCGCGGGCCATGCGGATCGCCTCCTGCAGGGTCGGCGCCGGCTCCAGGTGCATGCGCCTGATCCGCGCGGCATCGTAAAGATCCGTGACCAGAATGACGCGGTGCCTGGAGAGGATGCGGGCCAGGATCTGAACTTCCCATTGGTCGGGGGGCGTTTCCTCCTGCGGCACGGAGAGAATTTGCCTCAGCAAATCCTGCGGGCGTTCCGCTTCGGACAAGGCGCGGTAGAAATGCTCGCCGCCCGCACCGTCGCAGCACCCGGCGACCATGATGATCGTGCCGCCCGGGAGACAGCAGGCCTCGGCGGCGGTCATCCCCTTCACGGCCTGATAGACGTTCTGGTCCAGCGGGTAGCCGCCGTTGCCGGCGATGACGATCTCCGCGGGGGTGCGGGGAACGGTGACGGCCTGCGCCAGTTGACGGCACCCTTCGTCATGCGCCGCCTCGGGATGTCCGGCATAGGCCGCGCGGATGGTCTTGTCGGGGTTGAGCGTCACGTTGAGGATGAAGGCCAGCCTGGCCTGTTGCGCGGCGAACAGCATGTCGCAGTGGATGGGGTTCCCGTCGAGGCAGCCGGCGCGCGCACGGGGATCGGCGATGAAGGCGGCACAGTGGTTGGCCAGCACGGTTTGGAGTCCGGCAACGCCCGGCAGGACGCTTTTGCGTCCGCCGGAGAAACCGGCGAAGAAATGGGGTTCGATGAACCCTTCGGCCACCAGCAGGTCGGTGTCGAGGGCCTGGCGGTTCAACCACAACTCGCCGCCCGAGGGGAGGCGCCCCAGCGCGCGCAGATCCTCCCGCTTCGTGGCGTCGTGCATCAGAAACGTCTCGCGGCCGACGACCGCATCGCCGAACTTGTCGCGCATTTCATCCGGCGTGGTGGGACGGTGGCATCCGGTGGCCACGAGGATCCGGATGTCGATTTCAGGATTGCCCTTGCGCAGCCTGGCCAGCAGCAGCGGCAGCGTGATGCGGCTGGGAACCGGACGCGTGTGGTCGCTCGTGATGACGGTGGCCGTCTTCCTGCCTGCGGCCATCGCCTCCAGCGAGACAGAACCGATGGGATGGTCCAGCGCCTGATTCACACACTGTCGTTCCTGCGCCGGCGAGGGGGTGTCCGCCGCGTGCAAACCGGCAGGAGGCGCCAGAATTGCCTGCACCAGCCGCGACGGGACATCGGCCTCCTGAAACGACCGGTCATAGGGGATGCGGATGTGTGTCATGGTCGTCACGTGTTGCCCGCGTTGAACGTGGCACTGACCCTCCCGCAGAGGTCTCTGCGGTTCACCCAGTTGTCCTTGCCGTCGTTGGCCCCGAAGCACCGTATGTTACATGTGAGTATCTTCATGCGAGTTCCGGTGAGGCTGCAATTTTTTCGTTGGCTAAACATGAACCGGGAAATAATAGCAGCATTTTTCCGAAGTGGCGAATAGTAAGCCGAATGATCGCCTCATTCACCACCGCGGGGACGGTTCGCTTAGGCTTCAGCATATGGGAACTGTTGGATTTTGCTCTCGGATGGACCACGCTGGATATCCTTCACGACGACCTTGAGTCAAAGCGACAGAAAGAGATGCCGAACAAAGTGTCTGAGGATACGTCTCGTAGATGAAAGGTGGACGAACTGGTCGCGCACAGGACGAGAAAGTCAAATTGGCGAGTGTTTCGGCTCCCAGAGTTCCAGCGATCTATGTAATATGAAGGATAACCAACGGCTTGAGCGTGAAACGACCCACTTGAAACGGGCGAGGCCGCCCGTTCCCCCGGGCGCTCGTAAAGGAAGCAAGCGTATGGAAACGGGACAGGCGTTGGGGGAACGGGCGGCCTCGCCCGTTGAAGCAGCGAAAAGAATGCGAATAACTCGCGTGAAACTATTTTGACGCGCACCCGATAACACGGGACATCCCCGATTCGTTACTTCGCTCTCATGCTGTCGGCTCTTCCGCCTATCACTTTGATCCCGCCAAGAGAGCGGCCAGTACCAGTCCATTCCATTCCATATATGCAACAATGGCGATGTGCCCAAGCACCGTTAACAGAAGTTGATACGGGGCGTTCCCTTTAATGGCGATGAACGGATAGGATCTCGACCGCAATCCACAATACGACCGTGGTCATCAAGAATCCCGCGACTCTGCGTCTTCTCCCTTCTGTTTGCGCTGTGACTTTCATCTTGCTGTGGGGTTCTCCCGAAAATCTCACGGACGCAAATGGCCAAGGGCGATGACATGGATGCCATCCGGCCGGGTGTAACTGGCCTGTCCGCCGGTGATGACGCAGAACGCGGCGCGGCGCGCAAGCTTCGGCTCCGTCAGGCGCGCACGCAGTTTGCCGAAGTTGGCGACGGCTTCTTCGATTGCCCGCTCGCCACCGAGTTTCACCTCGACCCCGAACCACTCACCGCTGCGGCGCTCGACAA